>NZ_JARWPM010000460.1 GCF_029869215.1 Nocardia carnea | reverse complement strand
GGGATACGCCGCTCCGGCCGCGGGGTATGGTTCCCCGCAACAGGTTCCGGTACCTCCCGGCGCGCCCCCCCCCCGCGATACGGCCCGCCGGGGCGGGGCGGGGGGGGGGGCCCCCCGGGGGTTGCCCCCGCCCCCCCCCGCCGGGCTACGCCGGGCACCGTGGATCGCCGCGGCGATTCTGGTACCGCTGATCGTGCTCGCTCTGATCGTGGCAGCGGTGCTGGTGATTTTGGGGTCCGAGGAGCGCAATTCCGGCGATGTCCCGGCCGCACCGCAGACCTCCACCCTGGAACGCGAGCCCACCGGCGCCGGAACCGGCACCACGAGCCCGGGCGATTCGCCCGGCGCCGAACCCGGCGACCGCACCCGCCGCCTGTTCCCGGCCCTGCTCCCGCAGGGCTCCGAAAGCGACGGGCTGGGCTATCAGAACGCGCGGTGCACCCGTTTCGGGCCCGGCGATCAGATCCCGCTGCTGCCCGGTGTGCCGGTGTTCGAGGAGGTGCTGGAAAGCCGGCCCTGGGAAGCGATCTGGGATTGCCGCCAGATCCAATTACAGCCGACCCGGATGGATTACACAGTCCTCACCTATTCCGATGCCGAAGCGGTCCGGGAGGTGGTGGACGGCCTGCCGCCGCACGATGCGGTGACGGGCACCAAGGCCGGCGAGCCCTACACGGCGCGGTTCTGGGAGGATTCCGGCGACCGCGGCCGGTTCCACGTCAATATGCTGGTCACCTTCGGGTCCGGGGTCGATTCACCGCGCAGCAATTCGCTGCTGTTCGTCCGCAAGTGGGGCACCACCGCGCGCGCGGACATCGAACGATGGTGGGCCGAAGCGCCGCTGTGATTCCGCGTTGGGCACCCGTGCCCGGGTGTCGAGCACCGCGCGGAGTACCGGCTGTTCGGCCGCGAGTTCGAGGTATGCCTCGTCCGGAGTGCGGCCCTGCGCCGAGCCCTGCTCCAGTTTGGCGTCCAGGTGGATGTTCCACCGGTAGCGCAGCGCCGCGAGCACACCCTGCGTGCCGCCGAACAGCCGGTCGAGGTGAGGAATATCGTCGAAGAGATCGGCGCGGGCGGGGTCGTGGGCCGCGCGGTCGAGTACGGTGCGCAGGATTTCGGTGCGCAGATGCTGCTCTGTCCAGGACATGATCCGTGCCCTTTCGCTCGGGGCCTGGTTGCGCCGCCCGGTCCGGTGCGACGCCGGCGCGTTCCACGCTACGGAGCCGAGGCCCGCGTTTCGTCGTCCGGCGGACGCGAATCGATCTCCTACCGGGGAAGGAGGCCGGGCCCGGCCACGGGTGGATGCCCGGCGTCACTCGCCTGATTACCCTGGTGACATGCCCGAGAGCCACCTCACATCCGGCACTGCCGTGGATCACCCCACGCGGCGGGGGACGGCGAGCGAGGCCGAGGGCGATTCGGCGGCCGTGCGTGCCGGGGGCGGCACCGAGCGGGAAGCCGGGGACGACTCGGCCGCGGGTCCGGACGCTACGGCCGGGAGCCGGGAGCCCACCGGGGTCGGGGGTATGTGGCGCCGGGTCACGTCGCGGTGGCCGCACGGGCGCTTGCGGCCGGGCTGGCATTCGCTGGGCGATCTGCCGTTCGACTACCCGCCGAAGGTGGTGTTGTTCGCCGATCTGGCACTGCTGGTGCTCGGCCTGACCGCCTGCCTGCAGCGGCACGAATACTTCCCGACTGTCCTGCCGTTGCTCGCGGTGGTGCTGCTGTTCCTTTCGGTCCCGGTCTATGTGCTGTTCGGGATCGTGCCGCGACCGCTTGTGCTGGGCCTGGCGACGATGGCCGCCGCGGCGCTGTTCTTCGCCCAGCCGGTGGAATCGGATTTCGCGCCGTTCGTGCTGATGGTCGTCGCTGCCGAGATCGCGGCGATCGCGCCGAAACGGGTGAGTATCCCGCTGGCGGTGCTGGCCACCGTCGAACTGATCGCGTTCGCCGCGCTGAGCCAGGCGCTGTGGGGCAACGACACTCTGCGTACCGGTGTGCCGATGTACGCGCTCGGGATCCTGCTGGGCTGGCTGGTCGGCGTGATGCTGCAGTATCAGCGGCTGTACCTGTATCAGGAACGGGAGAACCAGAACGTCCGGGCCGCGCAGGCCGCGGCCGCCGAACGCAACCGCATCGCCCGCGAAGTGCACGATGTCATCGCCCATTCGCTCACCGTGACCCTGTTGCACGTCACCGCCGCCCGCCACGCCCTCACCACCGACAGCGATGTGGAGGAGGCGGTGGACGCGCTCGCCGACGCCGAACGGCTGGGCCGCCAGGCCATGGCCGATATCCGGCGCACGGTGGGCCTGCTGGATTCGGGGCCGGCCGCCGTCGGCCCGGAACCGGGTGCCGACGATATCCCGGCCCTGCTCGACGACTTCGTCAACGCCGGTCTCACCGTGCGCCGGCGTTGCACCGGCGATCTGAGCCGGGTTTCCGCGGCGGTCGGCCTGGCGCTCTACCGCATCTGCCAGGAATCGCTGGCCAATATCGCCAAGCACGCCCCGGGCGCCGCGGTCGAGTTCGCCGTGGAGGTGGGTGCGCGTTCGGTGGTCGTGCGGGTGCGCAATACCCTCCCGCCGGGCGCGGGCGCGCCCGCCGAGCGCGGCACGGGTGTCGCGGGCATGCGGCAGCGGGCCGAAGGTCTCGGCGGGCGGATCCAGATCGGGCCCGACGCCGGCTGGTGGGTCGTGCGCGCCGAGTTCGCACTGCACGATCGACCGGAAGCGGCGGACGGGTCCGCTGCCGAGGTCCGCGGCGAGCACTGTCCGCTGGTGAAATCGTTCGGTGTCGCGCCGTTGCGCCGGCAGCTGCTGCCCGGATCGCCGTCGACGCCGGGGCCGGCAGCGTGAGGGCCGGGCCGCGGGCGGATATCGGGAAGGAAGCGATGACCAGGGCCGACTCAGACCCGGAAACTCTCGACGTGCTGATCGTCGACGACCAGGAACTCGTGCGGGGCGGGCTGCGCCGGATTCTGCGCCGCCGCGACGGCTTCCGGATCAGCGAATGCGCCGACGGTGACGAGGTGCTCCCCGCCGTGGCAGCGCACAGTCCCGATATCGTGCTCATGGATCTGCGGATGAAGCGGGTGGGCGGTATCGAGGCCACCCGGATGCTGCGCGAACGCGCGGCCGAACCACCGGTACTCGTTCTCACCACCTTCGACGACGACCAATTGCTGTCCGGGGCGTTGCGTGCCGGTGCGGCCGGGTTCCTGCTCAAGGATTCTCCGGCCGAGGATCTGATCCGGGCGGTGCGTACGGTCGCCGCGGGCGGCGCCTGGCTCGACCCGGCCGTCACCGGCCGGGTGCTGTCGACCTACCGGACTTCCGCGGCGACCCCGGTCGCCCCGCCGCCGGGCGGCGAACTGACCGGTCGCGAATACGAGGTGCTCGCCCTGATCGGCCGGGGCCGGGCGAACAGTGAGATAGCCCACGCGCTGGGAATCTCGGAGGTCACCGTGAAATCCCATGTGGGTCATATCTTCGGCAAACTGGGACTGCGGGACCGGGCCGCGGCCATCGTGTACGCGTTTGACCACGGTGTGGTTTCCCCTGGACAATCCAAGGTTTGACGGGCATCCGGCGCGACTGCGCGACCGGCGAAGGTACGGCGCCCGCGACGTGGAGAGGATGGTCGGGTGCAGGCGCCAGGTTCCGAAGTCGGCAGGCGGTTCGGCCCCTACGAACTGCGCGCCCTGCTGGGCCGGGGCGGGATGGGGGAGGTCTACGAGGCCTACGACACCGTCAAAGAACGGGTGGTCGCACTCAAACTGCTCGCCGGGGATCTGGTGGGTGATCCGGAGTACCAGATCAGGTTCCGCCGCGAATCGCAGGCCGCGGCCCGGCTGGCCGAACCGCATATCATCCCGATCCACGACTGGGGGGTGATCGAGGGCCGGCTGTTCATCGATATGCGGCTGGTACCGGGGACCGATCTGCGCACGATTCTGCAGTCCGGCGGCCCGCTGAGCCCGCAGCGCGCGGTCACCGTGGTCGAGCAGATCGCCGCCGCACTCGACGCCGCGCACGCCGACGGGCTCGTGCACCGCGATGTGAAACCGGCGAACATCCTGGTGACCGACGCCGATTTCGCCTATCTCGCCGATTTCGGGATCGCCCACTACGAAGGCGATTCCAGTGTGACCAAGGCCGGTGTCGCGGTCGGTTCCTACACCTATATGGCGCCCGAGCGGTTCGACCGCGCCCCGGTGACCCCACGCGCCGATATCTACTCGCTGGCCTGCGTACTGCACGAATGCCTCACCGGCGCGGTGCCGTTCGACGCGCCGAGTATCGGCATGCTGATCCGCGCGCATCTCGCCGAACCACCTCCTCGGGCAAGCGTTCAGCGAACCGGGTTACCGGCCGCGTTCGACGATGTGATCGCATGTGGTATGGCCAAGGATCCGCACGAGCGTTTCACTACGGCAACCGAACTCGCGGTCGCCGCGCGTACCGCGTTGAATTCCCCGCCGCGCCCGCCGCATTCCGGGGCACCCTCGGGGCCGCATACCGGCGAACTCCCCGCAACTCCGGTGTCGCCGGTGGACTCGTCGCCGCCGACGGGCGGTATACCGACCCTGGTGGTCCGGATGCCCAACCTCGACGACGACGGCGCACCCGACCCCACTGCGACGCTGCCCGCGATCATCCCCGGCGACCCCACCTCGGTGCGCCCGACCGAGTTCCATTTCACCCCGCTGCCGCCCGAGGAACAGCCCGCACCCGAAGCCCCGAAGACCGGTATCCGCCCCTTTCCCGACGCCCACCTCTACCAGCACGAACAGCTACATCCGGCCGCCGACCCCGGCTTGTATCCGGATTCGGCGCCGGCGACGGGAGGTATGCCGGTCGCCGAGTTCTACCCGGCCGATCAGGCGACCCGCATCTACGGGCGAGACCAGGTCCCCGCGCCGGCCGCCGAGGAGACCACCCGCGTCTTCGACCCGATCGAATCCGCCCCGCCGGCCGATCCCGCGGGCGATGCGACCACTCGCGCCTACCGGCCCGCTGCGCCCGGTTCGGTGACGCCCGCCTACCCTTCGGCGGGCCGCTCCGCTGGAGATGAGGGTCACACTCCTGGGGAACCGGCGTACCCGTCGGGGGAACACGCCTATCGGCCGGACGACCGCGCCTATACATCGGCGGAACTCGATTACCGCCGAGGGGATCGCGCCTACGTGTCGGGGGAACACGGCTACCCGGCGCGCGACAACGATTACTCGCCGGAACCCGGTCCCTACGCGGCGGGCGGCACCGGTTACTCGCCGGAACCCGGCGGCTACGCGGCGGGCGGCAACGACTATTCGCCCGGAGTCCGCGGTTTCGCGGAGGACGACGATCGCTACAGGACGGGTGCGGAATCCGGTTACGAGTCCGCCTACGGCCCCGACGAGACCACCCGGCTGAACGAAGCCGTGCCGGGTGGGCCCGGCCACCGTTCGGACGAATACGGGTACCACCCGGACGCTCCCGGCTACTCCCCGGCCGGTGATTCCCGTAACGCCACCGGCGATTGGTGGACAGCCGAAAGGCGGGACGAGCACCACGAACCCCCGCCGCCGGGCCCCGTCGCGCCCGGGCCCAGCGGCTTGTTCGGTTACGGCGGCGCCGGGCCCGAGCCCGCGGCCCCGGCGCCGGATCCCTACGCCGCGGCCTACGAAGCCGGCTACCGCGACAGCTATCTGGCGAACGCGGGCCGGGAGCCGGCGCCGGAGTCCGCGGGGCAGCGGTCCCGGCTCTTCCCGATCCTGGCCGGTGCCGGTGGGTTCGTCCTCGTCGCATTGATCGTGCTGCTCGCGGTCGATTTCCTGGGCTCCGGGGACGAGTCACAGACCGCCGCCGACAACTCGGGCGCCACCACCACGGCCGCGCGCAGCAGCGTGCCCGCCACCAGCGCGCCGACCCGCAGCTCCACCACGACCGCGACCACGACCACCCAGGCCGACCTGCCGTCGGGCGCGACCCCGTGCACCACCGCATCCGCCGGCAGCGGCCCGTACGGTTCGTCGGCGGCCGGTACCGCGGTGACCAGCTGCGAATTCGCCGAGGCAGTGCGGCAGGCGTACCTGGATCCCGGCGTGGTCTCCGCCGAAGGTGAACCGGTGTCCGTCGAAGCCACCAGCCCGGTCACCGGCCAGTCCTACACCTTGCAATGTGTCGCCGCGAACGACGTGGTCACCTGCCGCGGCGGCAACAACGCGGTGGTGTACCTGTACTGACCGGCCGGGGGAAACGGGCCGGGACCGCACCATTTCCGCGCAGGCGGCCCGAGGCGGGGGCCGCGCAGAGTTCGCGGCGCGATCCCGGCCCGGCTAGGGTCGCCGTGGAGTACGGTTTTCCGACCGGTACGCAAACCAGTGGGATTGTGGGAGATCGCAAGAATCATGGGCGCAGGTGTGTCGACCGAGACGAAACGGGAACTCTCCACGGTCCGGCGCCTACTCGCCCTGCTCGGCTGCCTCACGATCACGGTGTTCGCCGCCGCCTGCGGCTCCGGTGCCACCGAGGAGCCCGCGGTAACCACCTCGATCGCCCCGGTCGCGGCCGATTCGCCGGGCGGGGAAGTGCTCATCACGATTCCCGGCACCCTGGCCGCCGATTTCGCCGAATTGGAACGTTCGGAGAAGGGCGCGCTGGGCCTGGCGATCATGCCGGTGGGCGGGGACCGTTTCGTGGGACTCGGTGAATGGACCACCGGCCCGGCCTGGTCGACGATGAAGGTGCCGCTCGTCGTCGCCGCCGAACGTAAGAACCCGGGCGGGCAGAGCTATGCCACTTCGGCCGCCATCACCGCCTCCGACAACACCGCCGCCGACAGTCTGTGGTCGAACCTGGGCACCCCGCGCGAGGCCGCGCTCTCGGTGCAGGCGGTCCTGCGCGAGGGCGGCGACACCACGACGGTGGTCCAGGAGAAGCGCAGCCGCTCGGAATACTCCGCGTTCGGCCAGTCCGAATGGGCGCTCGCCGATCAGGTGCGGTTCGCCTCCCGGCTGCCCTGCCTGCCCGGTGCCGACCGGGTGATCGACCTGATGGGTTCGGTGAACGCCAGCCAGCAGTGGGGTCTGGGTTCGGTGTTCGATACCGCCGAATTCAAGGGCGGGTGGGGCCCGAATCCCGACGGGGCCTATCTGGTGCGGCAGTTCGGCCTGATCCCGGTGGCCGGTGGCAGCATTGCCGTCGCCCTTGCCGCGCAACCGGATTCGGGCACCTTCTCCGACGGGATGGATCTCCTCGACCGGATGGCCGGCCTCGTCTCGCAGCATCTGGGCGAATTCACCGGCGGCTCCTGCCCGGCCTGATCCCGGCGTTACCCGACATTCACGGGCCCGAAGCGGCGCGGCCGGCCCGCAGCGGGCAAGATGGGCGCCATGCGCATCGGAATCCTGACCGGCGGTGGGGACTGTCCGGGACTGAACGCCGTGATCCGGGCCGTGGTCCGCACCGCGAACGGCCGCTACGGCGACGCGATCGTGGGCTTCGAGGACGGCTGGCGTGGGCTGCTCGAGGACCGCAAGATCCGCATCCAGAACGACGACCGCACCGACCGCCTGCTCGCCAAGGGCGGCACGATGCTCGGTACCGCGCGCACGAACCCGGATGTGCTGCGCGCGGGCCTGGGCCGGATCCGGCAGACCCTCGACGACAACGGTATCGAGGCGCTCATCCCGATCGGCGGGGAAGGAACGCTGACCGCCGCCAGCTGGCTGTCCGAGGAAGGCGTGCCGGTGGTCGGCGTGCCGAAAACCATCGACAACGATATCGACTGCACCGATGTGACCTTCGGCCACGACACCGCCCTGTCCATCGCCACCGAGGCCATCGACCGCCTGCACACCACCGCGGAATCGCATCAGCGGGTGATGCTGGTCGAGGTGATGGGCCGGCATGCGGGCTGGATCGCGGTACACGCCGGAATGGCGGCGGGTGCGCACCTGACCCTGGTCCCGGAGCAGCCGTTCGACGTCACCGAGGTCTGCGCGCTCATCAAACGCCGCTTCCAGCGCGGCGACAAGCATTTCATCTGCGTGGTCGCCGAAGGTTCGCATCCCGCCCCCGATTCCGGATTCACGCTGCGCGAAGGTGGCGTAGACGAATTCGGGCACGAACGGTTCACCGGCGTCGCCCAGCAACTCGGCGTCGAGATCGAACGCCGGATCGGCAAAGAGGTCCGCACCACCGTGCTCGGTCACGTCCAGCGCGGTGGCAGCCCCTCCCCGTACGACCGCGTCCTGGCGACCCGTTTCGGCCTGCACGCCGCCGAAGCCGTGCACGCCGGCCATTTCGGCCAGATGGTGGCATTGCGCGGCACTGAGATCGGCCTGGTCCCCCTGCACGAGGCAACCAAACAACTGAAACGAGTCCCCGCCGACCGCTACGACGAGGCCCGCGCCTTCTTCGGCTAGACCCACGCCCATATCCGCCCCACGTTCCGTGCCCCTGTTGATCCAACCGAAGGCCGACAGGCCGCCGATCCTGCCCCGCAGGCGCACTGCCGGAGCTACAGTCGGGCCATGCGCCATCGCAGGGGAGCGTTGCCGGTAGCAGTTGTGTGGTTGCTCGTGTCGATGCTCGTCGGTTGTGCCGACGAGGCGGTGGACGAACGGGTCGGGGGTCAGTGGTACGGGGCCGTCGAGGTCCCCGGGGCTCCGGTACTGGTCGGGGTCGAATTCACCGGCCGGCACAGCGGACTCGTCGATATCCCCGTGCACAAGCTGAAAGACCGTCCGCTGTCCGATGTGGTGGCCGAACCCGATCGCGTGGAGTTCGGTGTCCCCGATATGCCCGGCGACGCGGAGTTCGCCGGGCACTTGGACGAACCCGCCGGCACGATCGTCGGCGATTACCGGCAGGCCGGGCAGACCTTCGGGCTCACCCTGAGCCGGGAACCTGTCCCGCGCCCGGGTCGCCCCCAGGAGCCGCAGCCACCGTATCCCTACATCTCCGAAGAGGTTTCGTACTCCAGCGGCAATATCACGATCGCCGGCACGCTCACCCGGCCCGATACCGCCGCCCCGGTGCCCGCGGTCGTTCTCGTCACCGGTAGCGGTCCGCACGACCGTAACGAGACGATTTCCGGGCACCGCCCGTTCCTGCTGCTCGCCGATACCCTCACGCGTGCGGGATATGCGGTGCTGCGCACCGACGACCGCGGGGTCGGCGGTACCGGCGGCAATCTGGACCAATCCGATTACGGCGATCTGGCCGCCGATATCGAGGCCGGCCTCGGCTATCTGCGCGGCCGCCCCGAAATGGACCCCGCGCGTATCGGCCTGCTCGGCCACAGCGAAGGCGGATACCTCGCCCCGCTGGTCGCCGCCCGGCCCGAGAACGACGTCGCCTTCGCGATCCTGCTGGCCGGGCCCGCGATCACGGGCACAGAGATCGCGCTGGACCAGAGCACCCGGGCGTTCACCATGGCCGGCGCGACTCCGGAACAGCTCGACGCCAATCGTGCGTTCCTGCTGGCCTGGACCGCGGCGCTGCGCGCCGGACAGCTCACGAAGGCCGCCCGGCTCGCCGAAACCTACAACCGTTCACTGCCGGACGATCTGCGTGCGGCAAGCGAGTCACTCACCAGCCAGAACACCCCGTATATGGCCGCCTTGGTGTCCTACGATCCGGCGCCGGCGCTCGCGGCGCTGCGGATGCCCGCCCTGGCGCTCTTCGGGACGAAGGACGTTCAGGTGGTCGCCGAGCAGAACGCGGACCCCATGCGTACCTTGCTGGCCGGGGGCCCCGATGGGACGGTCCGGGTGTTCGACGGGCTGAACCATCTCATGCAGCCCGCCGAGAGTGGCCTGCCGATCGAATACGAATGGATCGAGACCACCATCGACCCGGTCGTTCTCGATACCGTCACGGGTTGGCTGGGCGAACGGTTCCCGGTCGGCTGAGGTGACCGCTGGGGGCGGCACCTGGATGCATAGACTGTTCGCCATGAGCGCACCCACCGTCGAACTCATGGATTACGCCGATGTCGTGAGCCGGTACGAGCCGGTGCTGGGCATGGAGGTCCATGTCGAGCTGAACACCGCGACCAAGATGTTCTGCGGTTGCCCCACCACGTTCGGCGCCGACCCCAACACCCAGGTGTGCCCGGTTTGCCTCGGGCTGCCCGGTTCGCTGCCGGTGGTGAATCAGCAGGCGGTGGAATCGGCGGTGCGGATCGGGCTGGCGCTGAACTGTTCGATCACGCCGTGGGGCCGGTTCGCGCGCAAGAACTATTTCTACCCCGACCAGCCGAAGAACTACCAGATCAGCCAGTACGACGAGCCCATCGCCACCGAGGGCTACCTCGATGTGCCGCTCGACGACGGCACCACCTTCCGGGTCGAGATCGAACGCGCGCATATGGAGGAGGACACCGGTAAATCGGTGCACGTCGGCGGTGCGACCGGCCGGATCCACGGCGCCAGCCACTCCCTGCTCGACTACAACCGGGCCGGGGTGCCGTTGATCGAGATCGTCACCAAACCCATCACCGGTGCCGGTGACCGGGCTCCCGAGGTGGCGCGCGCCTACGTGACGGCACTGCGCGATCTGCTGAAATCGCTGAACGTCTCCGATGTCCGGATGGAACACGGTTCGCTGCGCTGCGATGCGAATGTCTCGCTCATGCCGATCGGTGCGGACGTGTTCGGTACCCGCACCGAAACCAAGAATGTGAACTCGCTCAAGAGCGTCGAGGTCGCCGTCCGGTTCGAAATGCGCCGTCAGGCCGCGGTTCTCGCCACCGGCGGGGAGATCATCCAGGAGACCCGGCACTTCCACGAGGCCGACGGTTCCACCTCCCCGGGCCGCCGCAAGGAGACCGCCGAGGACTACCGGTACTTCCCGGAACCCGATCTGGAACCGGTCGCCCCCGACGCCGCCTGGGTGGAGGAATTGCGCGCGACCATCCCCGAATACCCGTGGCTGCGGCGCGCCCGCATCCAATCGGACTGGGGTGTTTCCGACGAGGTCATGCGCGATCTGGTGAACGCCGGCGCGCTGGACCTCATCATCGCCACCGTCGACGCGGGTGCCCCCGCGAAGGAGGCCCGCTCCTGGTGGGTCGCCTACCTCACCGAGAAGGCCAACGAACGCGGTGTCGCGCTCGAAGATCTGCCGATCACGCCCGCGCAGGTGGCCGAGGTGATCGCCCTGGTCGAGGCGAAAACCGTGAACAACAAGGTCGCCAAGCAGGTCGTCGACCTGGTGCTCGAGGGTGAAGGCGAGCCAGGTGCGATCGTCGAGAGCAAGGGCCTGGGCATGGTCAGCGACGACAGCGCCCTGCAGGCCGAGGTGGACAAGGCGCTGGCCGCCAACCCCGATATCGCCGACAAGATCCGTTCCGGCAAGGTCCAGGCCGCCGGCAAGATCGTCGGCGATGTCATGAAGGCCACCCGCGGCCAGGCCGATGCCGCCCGCGTCCGCGAACTCGTCTTGGCGGCGTGCGCGAGCTGACGCGGGATCGCAAGGCTCGGTGATCGGCCGCCGAACCGACTCCGGCCGCCCGTGGCGTCTGGTCGACGTCGCGGGCGGCCGGTGCGGGTGCTGCCGCTGTTCAGTTGTGTGGTAGAGCCGTCACAGCACGGCGAAAGCGATGCCGGTGGAGGTGAAGGCGGCCAGCCCGGCCGCGCCCATCGCGAGCGGCAGCTGGGTTTTCACATGGTCCATGACATCGCCGCCGCACGCCAGGGCGGACATGATCGTCGTATCGGAGATCGGTGAGCACTGGTCGCCGAAGACCGCGCCGCCGACGACGGCCCCGAAGCACAGGTGCATGAACGTCGGGCTGGGGTCGATAGAGTAGGCCAGCGGCATCGCGATCGGGAAGACGACCGCGAAGGTGCCCCAGGACGAGCCGATCGAGAACGCCACCGCCATGCAGATGGCCATCAGGATGGCGGGCAACAGCGGGCCCACCACCAGATCCGACGTGGTCTCGACAATGTAGTTCGCGGTACCGAGCTGCTTGGACACGAAGCCGAGCGTGACGGCCAGCGCCAGGACCAGCGCACCAACAGTCACACCCTTGCAACCGTCGACGAAACCGTCGATGGCGTCGGTGAGCGAGAGCCCCTTGACCAGTGCGAGGACGATCGCCACGACCACCGCGAGGCCGAAGCCCTGCGCGATCAGCACGTCACCGGTCAGGATGTAGGAGCCGATCACGACCGCGAGCAGGACGCCCATGGGCAAGGCGAAATCGATCACGCCGGGCTTGTAGTCCTCGGGCAGCTTCATGGTGACCAGCTCTTCGGAGGTGATCGGCTTCGCGGTCGGCGCGTTCAGCTGGCCCGTGGTGCGCGCCCGGTGCATCGCCTTCCGCATGGCACCGCCCACCCAGGGCAGCTTCCCCCAGGCGAAAAGCAGTGTCGCCAGGAGCGCGAAGATCGCGTAGAAGTTGAACGGGATCGAGCTGATGAAGAACGCGACACCATCGTCCTCGGTGAGGAACAGCGGTGTGGTGCCGACGACCAGGCCCGCGACGTACAGCGGCCAGGCGTTGAACGGAAGGACCGTCGCGACCGGGGAAGCGGTGGAGTCGACGATGTAGGTCAGCTCTTCCTTCGAGACCTTGTGCTTATCGGTGAGCGGCCGCACGGTGGTGCCGGCGAGGATCGTCGAAATCGTGCCGCCCTGGTGGAACAGCACGCCCACCAGCCAGCCGAAGATCCGGGCGCTGACCGGTCCGCGGACCAGGGTGCGCCCCGCCAGCTCCGCGAACGCCTGAGCCCCACCGGTGCGGGTCCACAGGCCGATGAGCCCGCCGAGCGCCCACAGGTAGACCAGCAGGATCGTGGCGAAGGAGACGGTGCCCAGCGACGGCAGCATGAAACCGTCGACGACGTTGTACTGCGCGCTGACGACGCCGCCCGTGATGACACCCAGGAACAGTGCGGCCACCACGTTCTTCGTGGCGAAGACCACCACCAGGGTGACCACCGCGGGCAGCAGGCTGAACACGCCCACATGCTCGCCCTCGCCGGGAATCCTTCCGGGAGAGAGGAATCCGAGCACGGTCAAGCCGATCGCCAGCGCGACCACCCCGAGGATCGTGCGCGGATTGCCCAGCCGGGAGGTGTCGAAACGCTTCTTCGGGCCGGTGGGAGCGGCCGCGGCGCTCGTCTCGGCGATGGGTGGACTGTGCTGCGGAGTCGGGTCTTCGACTTCGGCGGTTGTACTTGCGGGGATCGTGGACATGGCGACCTTCCGATGAGCCGGATACGTTCGGCACCGGGAAGCGCGCGGTATTCGGATGAACCTGCACGCGGTGCTTTGGGATGCGACGCGTCCTGCCTTCCGTTAATTAATGCGCCGCTGTATAGCGGTACGATAAATGCGGCACAGAGAGGTAGCCAAAGCCCCGATCTTCTCATTGCTGGGAAGTCTTGATGTATCGCAGCTCACCCTGGGTGCTCGGTCCAAGATTCAGTTGGCAGGTGTAGCCGGGATCTGTATACATAGGATGTATTGAGCCGCTAAATGACGGCACGGTAGTCGACGTTCCGCAGCTTTTCCTTGTGCCGGCCTCGGCGTCGGCCGGTTTCCCACGAAAGCCTGCGTGACTGCAGATCGTTGAACCGCCCAGACCTCACCTGCGCGCGTCCACCACGGATATCTCCGGGATCTCGGCGCCGCCGGGGTGCTCGGCTACACCACCGCCCGATGAGGTCGTGCGCGACCGTGCGAACAGTTGTGCCCGGCCGTGCCGGCGGAACTACGGCGGCGGTCCGGGTTCAGTGCGTAAGGGGCCCCGGGGCCGGGCGATTGTCGAATTCGGTGCGGGCGGTGCGGACCTCGTCGTAGTGGCGCAACGCCCATTCGCCCATGGCGTGGGTGAGATGGCCCAGATCCGCGCCCAATTCGGTCAGCGAGTATTCGACGCGCGGCGGCACTGTGGGGTAGACCGCGCGGCGGACGAGGCCGTCGCGTTCGAGGTTACGCAGCGTCCGGGTGAGCATCTTCTGGGTGATGCCGTCGAGGCGGCGGCGCAGCTCGTTGAAACGTACCGGGCCCGCCGCTGCCCGCAGCGTGCCGAGGACCAGAAGCACCCATTTGTCCGCGAGCACGTCGAGTACATCGCGTGCGGGGCAGCGCTCCAGATAGCTCTGCACCGGGTTCGGGGAACTCGCCAGGTCAGAGGCAGTATCCATCGGGTACCTCGGGATCAGAAAAGTGTCTTCTTTCCTGTGGATACTACGCGGCGAAAGAATAGGAATCGTGAAAGCGATCAGTCAGCAAATCGTGGGCGGTCCGGACGTTCTGCAGGTCGTGGAGGTGGATACGCCGCGGCCCGGGGCCGGTGAAGTACTGATCCGCGTGGTCGCGACCTCGATCAACGCGGCGGACTGGAAAGCGCGCCGCGGAATCGTGGACCGGCTCGGGCCGCCACCGTTCACGCTCGGGCTCGACGTCTCCGGTGTGGTGACGGAGATCGGCGACGGAGTGTGTGAATTCCGGCCGGGTGACGCGGTATTCGGTATGGCAATGGGCGCGAACGCCGAATACGTCGTCGCGCCGGTGACCGCACTCGCCCCGAAACCGGAACACCTGGATCATGTGCACGCCGCGGCGCTGCCCACCGCCGCACTCACCGCCTGGCAGGCCTTGTCCGGCGTCGGTCCCGGCGACCGCGTGCTGATCCACGCCGCCGCCGGCGGTGTCGGGCATCTGGCGGTTCAGATCGCGAAAAGCCGTGCCGCCTATGTGATCGGCACGGCCCGCGCCGCCAACCACGGATACCTCCGCGAGCTCGGGGCAGATGAGGTGATCGACTACACCACCACGGATTTCGGTACCGCGCTGGAACTTGTCGATGTCGTGCTCGATCTGGTCGGCGGCGACTACGGTTCGCGCTCCGGCCGAGTGCTGAAACCCGGCGGGCGCCTCATCGACGCCCAAGGCAACGACGCGGCCGGCGATCCCCGCTACGACCGGTTCTACGTCCAGCCCTCGGGTGCACAGTTGCGGGAGATCACCGCGCTGGTCGCGACCGGGCGGCTGCGGGTGCGAATCGACCGGGTGATGTCACTGGCCGAGGTCGCCGAGGCACACCGGCTCAGCGAATCCGGGCATGTGCGCGGCAAGGTCGTGCTGACGGCGTGGGAAACCCCCGCGGACCTGCTCACCCGGTCCTGACGCCCCGGACTGTCCCGGAGACGGTAGGTCGAGACAGATCCCGACGGTGAACGTCGCCAACCGTGCACCCGGCGACGCCCCCTCCCGCCGCAGCGGTCCGGGCAGCGCGTACCCAGCGCGCGCAGACCGGAGCCGTGTCCCTGCCGGAGCAGGCGTCGGCGCCGGTCCATCGGGGGACCGGGGGGCTAATCCGGCCCGCCGCCGCTGGCCGACGACGGCGGCGGGATCCGCACCACCCGGTCGTCGTTGGGGGTGGGCTGGCCGCCCTCGGATTTGTTCGCCGTGGAAACCCAGATCATGCCGTCCATGGCGGCGGTGGCGCCGAGCATACGACCGTACTTGTTCGCGAGGAAGACGCTCGGCGGTGCCGTTACGGCGAACGTCGTCGGATCGGGTTCGGCCATGGCGAGCGCTTTCGCCTCGGTGAGGGCGATCGCCACCCCCTCCGCGGTGACGGCGCATCCGGCGACCCCCGGCCGGTCCGGCCAGGTCCACGCCGTGCTCACGGTGCCGTCGGGGGCGATGCGCTGCAGCCGGTCCAGCGCGGGGGTGCGGTCGGTGATCCAGATCTGGTCACCGCCGAGGCAGATATCGCCGGCCGAGCCGATACCCGAGACAGCGACCTCGGTGGGCGAGTTGCCGTTCGCCGTCGGGTTGTTCACCCGCAGCAGTTTCCCGGCCCTACTGCTGGGATTCGCCGCCGCCGCGGGATCGCCGGAATCTCCGGTGAGCACGAGCATCTGATCATCCGACACCCAGTCGATCGCACCCCGATTACCGGTGGCGCCCTTCGGGATCCCGGTCAAGACGGGTTTCGGATCGCCGCCTTCGGCGATCCGGACCACCCGGTTGTCGCTTGCGGTGGTGACGTAGGCGTAGATCAGCCCGTCCTCGCCGTAGGTCGGTGCGACCGCGATATCGCTCAGCCCGCCGTCGCCGGCCGGGTCGACATCCACGCGGGCGACCTCCACCGGCGGCTGCTCCGGCGTCACCTTCAGGATCCGCCCGGTACGGCGTTCCGCGACGAGCGCGTATCCGCCCAGTTCGATCAGCCCGCCCGTGGTGTCCAGGCAGCTCACCACCACCGCCGGGTCGGGGTCGATACACGGGCCGCTGGGCCGGGTGGTCGACGATTCCGGCCCCTTGGGCTTGGTCGGTTCGAGTTCCGCGGCCTCGGGCGTGGGTTCATCGGTGAACGGACTGGACGCGGAATCGTCGAATCGCGCGCATCCACTGAGCAGCAATACCCCGCAAACCAGCCCCACCGTCACGCGCCGCGCGCCAACCGACCTCATAACGTCCCAACGTAGTGGAAATGTCCGCGCGCGTACCCCCACAGGGGTGCGACGCCGGGCCCGGGTGGCGCGGACACGCCGTGGTTCCGGGAGTGTGCGGAGCCTGTTGTCGGCCTACTGTTGAAGGGTGAGTGCCAAGGCGAGAAACGGGCCGTCGCAATCCGGGCGGCCCGGGAATCCGTCCACCGGCGGACAGCGCGCGGTTTCGACGACGGCGGGCGGGGTCGGCAGCCCCTACGATTCCCCTACCGGCCAGTTCCCCAAGGTGGCCATGACCAAGGAGATACCGGCAATGGCTTCTGTTGCTCCGGGTGACAAACCCGCCGACACCCCCGGCCCGGACGGGCCCGTCGGCGCCGACGACAAGACCTATTCCTATGCGAGCATCCCGCCGGCGGGCACCCAGCCCAGCGGTGCGCTGCGCCGCCGCAACGGGGACGGCCGGCGCGGCACCCTCGATTTCGGCCTGTTCCTCCTGCGCCTCGTCGTCGGTGGCACCTTCCTGTATCACGGCCTGCAGAAACTGGCGGGCTGGTTCGACGGCCCGGGCCTCGACGGCACCAAGCAGTCGATGGAGCAGGGCGGATGGGATCACCCGTCCGTCGCCACCGCATTGGTCACCGCGGGCGAGGTGGGCGGCGGAATCCTGCTGATCCTGGGCTTGGCGACACCGTTGGCCGCCGGTGCGGTGCTCGCGGTGATCCTCGACGCCTGGATGTTCAAGCAGGGTATGCACCCGGATTTCCAGTATCACCAGGGGCCGGGCGCGGTCGAAATGGACACCATCCTCGCCGGCGCCACCATCGCCCTCCTGTTCACCGGCCCCGGCCGCTGGGCCCTGGATCGTGGCCGCAGCTGGGCCACCCGCCCCGGCGCGGGTTCCTTCGTGGTCCTGGTCCTCGCGTTCGCCGCCGCCATCTTCACCTACTGGTACCTCCAGGACGGCAACCCACTCACCGGTATCGGCCCCTTCGATTAGTCCCGCACCGGAACCTCCTACGACTGGTTCAAGGGTGGGGCCCGCCCGGTTCTGGAGCGACCAGAGGGAGGGAGCGCAGCGACCGACCGGCGGGAGTGAAGAACCGGGTTAATAGGGCCCCGCCCTCGAGCCGCGGAGCGGCTCCAAAAATACAGCCCGCCCCTTCGCGGAGGGTCTACTCCCGAGAGCGCCGCTGATGTGCTGCCGGCATCCGAGCGTGGAGCGGCTCCAAAATCAACGGCGCTGACCTACCGGCTTCAGGGCACGTGCCGGACCGCACCCTTGTCGGCGGAAGTGGCCATCGCGGCGTAGGCCCGCAAGGCGGTGGTGACCGGACGGTCCCGGTTCACCGGCTGCCAGGGGCGCTCGCGGGCTTCCATCTTCGCGCGGCGTTCGGCCAGTACCGCGTCGTCGAGCAGCACCTCTAGGGTGCGGGTGGCGACGTCGATACGGATCCGGTCACCGTTCTCCACCAGGCCGATGGTGCCGCCGCTGGCCGCCTCGGGCGAGATATGCCCGATCGACAGGCCCGAGGTACCGCCGGAGAACCGGCCGTCGGTGATCAGCGCGCACACCTTGCCCAGGCCTGCGCCCTTGAGGAACGCGGTCGGGTGCAGCATCTCCTGCATACCGGGACCTCCGGCCGGGCCCTCGTACCGCACGACCACCACATCGCCGGGCCGGATCTTCTTCCCGAGGATCGCCGACACGGCTTCCTCCTGGGATTCGACCACCACGGCCGGGCCCTCGAAGGTGAACAGTTCCTCGTCGATCCCGGCGGTTTTGAGCACCGCGCCGTCCACGGCGAGGTTGCCGCGCAGCACCACCAGCCCGCCTTCGGCGGTGTAGGCGTGCGCGATATCGCGGATACAGCCGCCGGCGGCGTCGGTGTCCAGCGAGGACCAGCGGTTCTCGGTGGAGAACGGTTCGGTGGTGCGCACTCCACCGGGGGCGGCGTGGAAGAGTTCCAGTGCTTCCTCGGACGCCTTACCCGAGCGGATATCCCAGGTGTCGAGCCATTCGTCGACGCTCGGCGAATGCACCGTGGTGACCTCGGTTTCCAGCAGGCCGGCGCGGCGCAGTTCACCAAGGATCGCCGGGATACCACCGGCGCGGTGCACATCCTCCATGTGATAGTCGGAGTTCGGCGCCACCTTCGACAGCGTGGGCACCTTCCGGCTGATCTCCTCGATGGTGTGCAGGCCGAAATCGATCTCGCCTTCGTGCGCGGCCGCCAGGATGTGCAGGACGGTGTTGGTGGACCCGCCCATCGCCACATCCAGGGCCATCGCATTGCGGAAGGCCTTGTCGCCGGCCACATTGCGCGGCAGCACGGAGGCGTCGTCGTCGCGATACCAGCGGGTCGCGATATCCATCACGACCTTCCCGGCCCGTTCGAACAGCGCCCGGCGGGCCGCATGCGTGGCCAGGGTGGACCCGTTACCCGGCAAGGCCAGGCCCAGTGCCTCGGTGAGACAGTTCATCGAATTGGCGGTGAACATGCCGGAGCAGGAACCGCAGGTCGGGCAAGCGCTGCGCTCGACCTCTGTGAGCCCTTCGTCGGATACTTCGCTGCTCGCGCTGGCCGAGATGGCGGTGACGAGGTTCATCGGCGCCTGCGCCACCCCGTTCACCACCACGGCCTTACCGGCTTCCATCGGGCCGCCGGAGACGAACACGGTGGGGATGTTGAGCCGCATCGCGGCGTTCAGCATGCCCGGGGTGATCTTGTCGCAGTTGGAGATGCACACCAGGGCGTCGGCCGTATGCGCGTTCACCATGTATTCCACGGAGTCGGCGATGATCTCGCGGCTGGGCAGCGAATAGAGCATGCCGCCGTGACCCATCGCGATCCCGTCATCGACGGCGATGGTGTGGAATTCGCGCGGTACCCCGCCCGCTTCCCGGACCGCGGCCGCCACGATTTCGCCGACATCCTTGAGGTGTACGTGCCCGGGCACGAACTGGGTGTAGGAGTTGGCGATCGCGACGATCGGCTTACCGAAATCGGAATCGGTCATACCGGTGGCGCGCCACAGGGCGCGGGCGCCGGCGGCATTGCGGCCGATGGTGGTCGTGCGGGAACGAAGCGCTGGCATGAGTGTCCTCGGTCTGGTCGCGGGGCTGGAATATGCGACTACGTCGTATCGCCCGGCCGCGGATGACCGCTGCTGAGGTGCGATCGGCGTTTCCTCAGGCTACTCCCGGCCGGAAGTGGACTCCGGTTCGGTATCGGCCGGAGCCCGGTGCGACGCCGCCGAGTAACGGGGGCTGGTGAATCCGGATACCGCTGACCAGGGCACCGGCATCGTTCCGGTCCGCGGAGGCGGGTGATGCTAGTCCGTGCTCGGAGAGTCCTTGCCACCGTCCGCATCGCGCGAGTGGGACGGCCGGTCGCCGGTGTTCGTGCCGCGTGCGGCATCGTCGGTGTCGGTGTCGGTGTCGGTGTCGGTGTCGGTGTCGGTGTCGGTGTCGGTGTCGGTGTCGGTGTCGGTGTCGGTGTCGGTGTCGGTGTCGGTTGCGTCCTCACCGGCGTCCGCCGGGCCGGAGTCGA
>NZ_JARWPM010000459.1 GCF_029869215.1 Nocardia carnea | reverse complement strand
GGGTCCAGCCGTGGCGGTCCGTCCTCCGGCACCTCCCGTATCCGCTCGATGCGCATCGGCACCGGCGCCGGCGAGCGTTCCGACTCCTGTCGCGTACCCGCCTCCGCCGGCTGGTTTCCCGCCGCCGGAGTTCGACCGGCGGCGCGGCCAGCGGTGCGCCCGGGCGGGCTGTGGGACCGCCGGTCACCACCCGGATACGGCGCCGTCACCATCGACCAGGAGACCGGCGAGGCTCGCGAAGATCGGTAATCCGGTCTTGATCTCCAGGTAAGCGAACTGGCCTTGCGGGTTGACCTCGAGGAAGTAATGCTCGCCGTCGAGACCGACTCGTAGATCCAGCACGCCGAAAACGAGGCCCAGGGCGTCCATCAGGGCCGCGAGCGCGGCGCTGACCGGTGGTGGGAGCCGGGTGGGAGCGAAGTCCACGGAGACGTCCAGCCGGGAATCGACCCGTCCCGCGCCCGATCGGGAATCGATCCGGACGGCCCATTCCCGGCCGCCCACCCACACCACCCGCAGATCGCAGGCGGGATCGATATAGCGCTGGAAGATGGTCGGCGCCCAGCGGATCGCGCCGAGCCGGTCCAAATCGGCGAGTTCGACCAGCCGCGTCTCGGCGAATTCCGCCCGCGATGTTCCGGTGCGCTTGAAAACCACCGGGCCGGCGCAGTGTTCGATGAATTCCCGGGCCCGGCCGGGATCGTTGGTGATCAGCGTCTCCGGTACGGCGCATCCGGCCCGGCGGGCCGCGGTCAATTGCACGATCTTGCGGTGGGCGATCCGGTCCCGGCCGGGATCGTTGACCCATCGCGCCGGCAGCGACCACAGCAGACCCTGCGTGAAGGCGTCGCATTCGGCCTGCCGGTAGGCGTCGTCGTCGGCGCGGGCACCGGCCGGCACGCGGCTCGGATGCGGCCGCCGCCACCACACCGCCCGGACCTCGTCGAGCCCGGTCCGGCCGGCCAGCTCCCGCCGGGGACCGGAATCGCCGAGCCGGAAACTTCCCGGTTCACCGGGGAAGTCGCGCAGGTCGAGCCGGAGTGGGTTGATCGCGTACCGATCTCGCAGCACGGCCTGCAGGGCCGCGGCATGCAGATCCTCGGTTTCGGAGACGATGAGAACCGACCCCGCACCGGTGACCATCGGTCTGCCGCTCAGTCGAGGCTGTCGCTGTGGATTGCCTCATCGGTATCGGTGCGGGACCGGGTCTGTGCCCAGGTGAACGCGGCGGTGTGGGCCGGGAGTTCGGTGAGGTGTAGTCGTGCCGCCCACGATTCGGTGAGCCGGTGTAGTTGCGCCTCACCGAAGGCCGGCGACGCGGGCGTCGCCAGGGTCAGCGGCCGTTCCCCCACATCGATCCGCATGCTACGGGTGAAATCGGCCGTCGTTCCCGGCCTGATGTCGACCAGGACCGCGTGCGCGGGCTCCTGGTCACCGTGCGGCCGGACGGCGAGCACATCCCGGCGCTGGAAAGTCCATGTCCCGTCCGCAACCCGAACCCGGATGGCGCAATCGGATTCGCCGACGACGACACCCATCAGGGTGGCGACAGCGTCGGATTGCGTTGTGCCGACGGGATGGAGGGCATCGGTCATCTGATTTCTCCGATCTAGCTCGCAGTGTGCCACGCCCCGAGCGCGTCCGGATCATAACGCTGCCCACCGGCAAGGGCAGCCGGTATCGCCGGATTCCACCGGTCCCGGCGCTGATCTTGTTTCCGCAAAAATTCCTGGGGCGGAAGTTTTCCGAAAATTAGGTGCCCGGTGCCGGAGCGAACAATGTTTGCCGGAGGCTGCCCGGCGGATTGCCGGATCGGTGGCGGAATTCACCCGCCGAGCAGGCCGGGTTCGGTCGCCAGTCCGCGCAATCGGCCGGCCGGGTCGTCGAGCAGCCGCCGGGCGTCGAGATCCAGCAGGCCGCCGATCACCGCGATCTCCGCCGAGAGGGTGCCGTCGGTGCGGACGATCTCCTGCTGGATCCGGAACGTCTTGCCGGTGCCCCAGACGATCCCGCACGATACGGTGATCCGGTCGCCACCCCGCAGTTCCCGCCGGTATTTGATGGTGGTTTCCAGCACCACTGTGCCCACCCGCGCGGCGAGCATCTTGTCCGGGCGCAGTCCGGCCGCCAGCAGGAATTCCGAGCGGGCGTGCTCGGCGTACTGGTGGTACACGGCTTGATTCACATGGCCCAGGGCATCGAGTTCATAACTGCGAACGGTCAGCGGTACGGAGAAGGTCATGCCGGTGCGAACCCGGCCGGGTGGGTCGTTGTTCCCGGTTCAGCTCCGCTGGGCGGCGCGCTCGCGCCACCACAGCGGCGCGTCGGTGAAATGGTTGTCGAACTCGTCCTGGGTGGCGGCGAGTTCGTCGAGAGTGGCCTCGCCCCGGGCGATCCGCTCGAGCAGGCGGAAGTATTCGAAACGCTGTACGCCCGGGGTGAGCGCGATGAGGACGCGGGCGCCGGTACCGGGCGCGGCGCCGAAGGCGTGCACGGTCCGGCGCGGTACCACGACGGCGCCACCGGCGCCGACGGTGGTGATCTTCTCGCCCGCCAGGAGTTGCAGCCGGCCGTCGGCGACGTAGAACAGTTCGTCGGAGCGGATGTGGAAATGCGGACTCGCGCCGTCGGCGCCGGGAGCGAGGGTCACTTCGAGGGTGCTGAGGGACCCGTATGCCTCGCCGGCATCGATGAGCAGCCGCAGGGTGGCCGATCCGGTGTGCAGCGTCTCCGCGTCGGCGGGCTGCCGGATCGCGACGGGACGCGGTGTGGTGGTCATGACTCCCCTTTGATTCGCTGGCATATAGTTCGCTATCGAATATGCCAGCGAATAGACTGCTGTCCATGAGTGAACCGGCCTCCGACCCGATCGCCGCCATCGAAGAGCAGTGGCGGCGCGAACGTCCCGATCTCGATCTGGCCGCCATGGTCGTGTTCGGCAGGTTTGGGGCGGCTGGCCATGGTCGCCCGGCGCCGGATCGATGAGGTGTTCGCCGCGTACGGTCTGCGCAGCGGGGAATTCGATGTCCTGGCGGCGCTGCGCCGTTCCGGAGCGCCGTTCGAACTGAACCCGTCCACGCTCGCCGAAACACTCATGCTCTCGCGCGCGGGAATGACCGGGCGCCTCGACCGGCTGGAATCGGTGGGTTATATATGCCGGACCGCCGACGCGACCGACCGCCGGGCGGTCCGGGTCGCGTTGACGGCGGCGGGCCGGGAACTGGTCGACACCGTGGTCACCGCGCATACCGCGAACGAGAGCCGGATGCTCGCGGCACTCACCGAACCCGAACGGCGGGAACTGGATCGGCTCACCGGAAAATTACTCGGTGCGCTGGAATCGCCGTGAGTGGTTGTGCTGCCGCGGCCGCTCGCCCGGTCAGGGGCGGCGGCGGACCGAGGCCTCCACGAGATCCAGGACCGCGGTGAGGTTTTCGTTGGTGTGCCCGGACGCGATCCGGGCGATGAGACCGTCGAGCACCAGGTCGAGATAGCCCAGCAGCACATCGGTCGGCACATCGTTGCGCAGTGCGCCCGCGGCTTTTCGCCGTTCGAGACGGGCCAGGGTCGCCGCGGTGAGTTCGGCCGAGCGCTGGGTCCAGCCCGCGCGGAACTCCGGATCGGTGCGCAGCCGCCGGGCGATCTCGAGCCGGGTGCCGAGCCAGTTGTACTCCTGCGGGTCGGCGAGCATATCCCGCATGACCTGCACGATGCCTTGATTGGCCGCGACCTCCGCCATCCGCTCGGCATCCTCCTGGGCGAGGGCGAGGAAAAGCGCGTCCTTGTCGCGGAAGTGATGGAAGATCGCGCCCCGGGACAGGCCGATGGCGTCCTCGAGGCGGCGCACGGTGGCGCCCTCGTACCCGAACTCGGCGAAACAGCGGCGCGCGCCGTCGAGTATCTGTGTGCGCCGGGCGGCCAGATGATCGTCGCTGACCTTGGGCATGAACTCTCCTCCACAGCGGGGTGGGGTGGACACGAAACGCGGGCGATGGTCACAGATACGCGCAACCCCGCCGCGGCCGGGACCGGGGCGGGGAAACCCGTTGTCTGCTCTGTGCTCTCGTACGGGCCGGTCGGCGCACCGGGAGCGGTTCGCACCGCCCGGATCCGTGTCGCGGCGACCGGTACCGAAGCCGGGTGCCGCGCGCCGAACTCGGGAACGATGGGCGGACGGCCCTGGGTCCCGAAGCCCGGCGCGCGGTGGGTAACGCCCCGGATCGGTGTGTTCGCTCAGCCTCGGATCATATTCCGCAGCACGTACTGCAGAATGCCGCCGTTGCGGTAATAATCCGCCTCACCGGGGGTGTCGATCCGGACCACCGCGTCGAACTCCACCTTCGACCCGTCGTCCTTGGTCGCCGTGACGTGGACCGTGGCCGGGGTGGTGCCGGAGTTGAGCTCCTCGATACCCGTGATATCGAAGATCTCGGTCCCGGTCAGGCCCAGCGATTTGGCCGATTCGCCCTCGGGGAACTGCAGCGGGATCACGCCCATGCCGATCAGATTCGAACGGTGGATCCGCTCGAACGATTCGACGATCACGGCCTTCACGCCCAGCAGGCGGGTGCCCTTGGCCGCCCAGTCGCGCGACGAACCGGAGCCGTACTCCTTACCGCCGAGCACGACCAGCGGGATACCCGCCTTCTGGTAGTTCTGCGAGGCGTCGTAGATGAACGCCTGCGGGCCGCCGTCCTGGGTGAAGTCGCGGGTGTAGCCGCCCGAGACATCGTCGAGGAGCTGATTGCGCAGCCGGATGTTGGCGAAGGTGCCGCGGATCATCACCTCGTGGTTACCGCGCCGCGAGCCCAGGGAGTTGTAATCCTTGCGGGCCACACCGTGCGAATCGAGGTAGTCGGCGGCCGGGGTGCCCGGTTTGATGGCACCGGCGGGGGAGATGTGGTCGGTGGTGACCGAATCACCCAGCAGCGCCAGCACGCGCGCGCCCTTGATATCGGAGACGGGCTCCGGCTCGAGGCCCATCCCGTCGAAGTACGGCGCCTTGCGGACGTAGGTGGAATCGTCCTTCCACTCGAAGGTGTTGCCCTCCGGGGTGGGCAGGCTGCGCCACCGCTCGTCGCCCTTGAAGACATCGGCGTAGGACTTGGTGAACATCTCCTGGTTGATCGCCGACTTGATGGTGTCGTCGATCTCCTGGGCCGAGGGCCAGATATCGCGCAGATACACCGGGTTGCCCTGCGGGTCGTTGCCCAGCGCATCGGTCTCGAAATCGAAGTCCATGGTGCCCGCGAGCGCGTAGGCGATGACCAGCGGCGGCGAGGCCAGGTAGTTCATCTTCACATCGGGAGAGATGCGGCCCTCGAAGTTGCGGTTACCCGACAGCACCGCGGTGACGGTGAGGTCGTTTTCGTTGACCGCCTTGGAGATCTCCTCCGGCAGCGGGCCGGTGTTACCGATGCAGGTGGTGCAGCCGTAGCCACCCAGGTGGAAGCCGAGCTTCTCCAGGTAGGGCCACAGACCGGCCTTCTCGTAGTAGTCGGTGACGACCTGCGAACCCGGGGCCATGTTGGTCTTGACCCACGGCTTGCTGGTCAGGCCCTTCTCCACCGCGTTACGGGCCAGCAGCGCGGCACCGATCATGACCGACGGGTTGGAGGTGTTGGTGCAGGAGGTGATACCCGCGACCGCGACCGCACCGTGATCGAGGATGAACTCGCCGCGCTCTTCGGAGACGACCCGGATCGGCTTGGACGGCCGGCCCTGTGAATTGACGGCCGCGGACTGCACATCGACCGCGCCGTCGTCGGCGAAGGACAGCGTGGCCGGATCGGACGCGGGGAACGACTCCTCGACCGCCTCGTCCAGCTGGGAGTGCGGCGTCGGGTGCTGATCCTCCACGTAGTTGTGGATGTCCTTGCGGAACGCGATCTTCGATTCGTCCAGCGCGATGCGGTCCTGCGGACGCTTAGGGCCGGCGATGGACGGCACCACGGTGCTCAGGTCGAGCTCGAGATATTCGGAATAGGTGGGCTCGGCGGCCGGGTCGTGCCACATGCCCTGCTCCTTGGCGTAGGCCTCGACGAGCGCGAGCTGCTCGTCGGTGCGGCCGGTCAGGCGCAGGTAGTTGATGGTCTCCTCGTCGATCGGGAAGATCGCCGCGGTGGAGCCGAATTCGGGGCTCATATTGCCCAGGGTGGCGCGGTTGGCAAGCGGCACCTCGGCCACGCCCTGGCCGTAGAACTCGACGAATTTGCCGACGACGCCATGCTTGCGCAGCATATCGGTGACGGTGAGCACCACATCGGTCGCGGTGACACCGGGCTTGATCTCACCGGTGAGTTTGAAGCCCACCACACGCGGGATCAGCATGGAGACCGGCTGGCCGAGCATGGCGGCCTCGGCCTCGATCCCGCCGACGCCCCAGCCCAGCACGCCCAGGCCGTTGACCATGGTGGTGTGCGAGTCGGTACCGACGCAGGTGTCCGGATAGGCCTGGCCGTTGCGGACCATGACCGTGCGGGCCAGGTACTCGATGTTGACCTGGTGGACGATGCCGGTCCCGGGCGGGACGACCTTGAAATCGTCGAACGCGCCCTGGCCCCAGCGCAGGAACTGGTAGCGCTCGCCGTTGCGCTCGTATTCGAGTTCGACATTGCGCTCGAAGGCGTCGGCGCGGCCGAAGACATCGAGAATCAGCGAGTGGTCGATGACCATCTCGGCGGGGGAGAGGGGGTTGACCTTCTCCGGGTAGCCGCCCCCGGGGGCCGAGGCCGCGCGCAATGTGGGGAGGTGGAACACCCCCGGGGAGCCCGGGGACTACAACATAACACCCCCCCCCCCGGTGGAAAGGTTAAAGATAAAGGGGGG
>NZ_JARWPM010000458.1 GCF_029869215.1 Nocardia carnea | reverse complement strand
ACGGTGATCAGGTCAAACGTCCATGTTGTGATAACGACCACCGGGCCCGCCGCGGGGTGGGCGGCGCCCCGGGTGGGGACGCCCCCCCGGCGCGCGGGGGGGGGGGCGCGCGGGGGGCTCCCTCCCCCCCCCCGGCGCGGGGGCGCCCCCGCCCGGGCCGCGGGGTTTACAAACCCCCCGCCCGGCCCCCCCCCCCGCGGGGCCGGTGGTCGTTATCACAACATGGACGTTTGACCTGATCACCGTTACGGGGCGCCGAGCAGGCCGATTATCGGTAACCCGGAGTTCACCTCCGGCTCCCGGCCGCTGACTACCATCGGACGCAGGACCAACGAGGTCAGGCACCACACGTTTTCCATCGGCGGACCCAACGGCGTGCCGCACTCCTCCGATAGAGAGGTGACAGGTGACCATTCTCAGCACTCCACCCACGTCCGATCCACTGAGATACCCTCGGGGCGTGAACGACAAACCCTCCGGCGGCGCAGCACCGGAGCCGGAGGTAGACCGCGGCGCCGGCGAACGCCCGGTGCTCGAATCGCCCCCCGTTCCGGAGAACGGTGATACGGCAGCCGAGCGGCCCGGCCGCTCGCGGCAGCGCACCGTAGCCACCGAGGATTCCCCGGCCACCGACGGCGTCGCCCGCCTCCGGATCGGCCCGCTCTCCGCCTTCATGCACGCGGCCAACAACCGTCCCGACGTCGTCGAGGTCCTGCGCAAGGCCCGCCACCAACTCCCCGGTGACCCGGCCTTCGGCGATCCGCTCTCGGTCACCGGCCCCGGTGGCGCCCGCGCCGTCGCCCGCGCCGCGGACCGCCTGGTGGGTGGCAGTCCCAGCGCCGCCCGCGAAATCGGTTTCGGCGCCCTGCAGGTGTGGCAGGCGGTGCTGGAACGCATGGGCCGCGGGAAAGGCACCCAGGAAATCACCGTGATGTTCACCGACCTGGTCGCCTTCTCGTCCTGGTCGCTCACCGCGGGGGACGAAGCCACCCTCGACCTGCTGCGCAAGGTCGCCCGCGCCATCGAACCCCCCATCTCCGAACGCGGCGGCCAGGTGGTCAAACGCATGGGCGACGGCGTGATGGCGGTCTTCCCCTCGGCCGACCGCGCTGTCGAAGCCGCGCTCGCGGCCCGCCGCAACCTCGCCGGTATCACGGTGGGTAGCTACCAGCCCCGGATGCGTATCGGGCTGCACACCGGCACCCCGCGCGAAATCGGCGGCGACTGGCTCGGTGTCGATGTCACCATCGCCGCCCGGGTGATGGAAGCGGCGGGCAACGGCCGGATGATGATCTCCGAATCCACCCTCGCCGCCCTGCAGCCGGAAACTCTGGCAGAACTGGGCCACACCGCCCGCCCCTACCGGCGCAGCTTCTTCGCGGCACCGCTGAACGGGGTCCCGGAGGATCTGCGGCTCTACCGGATCACCTCGGCATAGCGCACCCGGGCCGGTCGGCCCGGGGCTCCGGGGGTGTCACTGCGGGCACGCTGCACCACCGGGAGGAGCAGTGCGTTTCAGCTATTGCCGAACGGAATCGGTAGCCGCACCTGTGGGTGGTTTGACGACGCCGACCAAGTCGTTGTTACCCATTTGATACTCGTTACGCCGCAGCTCGTTGCTGGAGTTGCCCTCTATCGTTGTAATGGTCGAGCCTTCGACTTTCTCCACGATGCCGATGTGATCCGGGGTACCGTCGCCCTGCCAATCGAAAATGATCAGATCGCCTTCCTCCGCGTACCGGGGGGTCGCCGTATCGAGTTTGGCCTTGGCGTCGTTCCAGATTGCCGGCACGTAGTTCGGATTCGTCCAGTCGACCTGGTAACCCGCCTTCTCCCAGACGTAACTGGTGAATGCCGCACACCACGGGGCGTCGATATCGTACGGAGCCCGCTCACCGGTTTCCCGGTAGTACACGTCGTTCGAGCTGCCCCCGCGCTCGACCGCGCCGAGTTTCAGCTCTTCCCGGGCAATGTCGAGGATGCTCCTACGGGTAGCGTCGCCTGTCACGGTGAATGTCATCCGGCTTTCCGGCGAACGGGCACCCCAACTCTGGGTCGGGTTGCCGTTGTTGCCCGGTGTGGAGCGTTCGACATCCTCCGCGTAGCGCTCCATATCCCGTTGGGCACTGTTGACGAGCTCGACAACATCCCAGAGTGTATTCAGCGCATCGTTGACTGCCGCCCATTCCGCCGTGATCGGCATGTACTGCTCCCCCGTGCTCGCCCCCGGGGCCTGCGAAAGCCTCTCCTGAAGCAGGCCCACCTTCGACTTGATGTCCTGAAAGGTGTTGTCTCCGGTCTTGAAGGCGGCGATAGCGGACTTGTCGACCGAATCGTTCCGGTGCTGCAACTCCGCGGTCTTCGTGCCGATTTCCCCACGGCGGTTGCCGTAGCTGTCGATCATGGCGGACTCACCGTCCGGTGCGTCGATGCCCTCCGCGCTGAGCATGCCCTGATTCCGCAACCAGCCCACCGGATCCACGTCGTAGGTAGTGTCGGTGTAGTCCGTTGCCACCAGCAGCACCTGCGCCTGGATACCCTGCTCCACCATCTCGATGACCGCAACGGCCGACGGGCGTGCCGCGGCCGGCGGGTCAAGATCGATTTCCAAATCTGCGCGCGTCGCCATCGGGTATCACCCCATACCTGGGCCGGCACCGACAGCCGGGCGGCGATCGAATCTCATCAGCACCTCACGAACGCACTCACCGAACACCACCGGCGCATACCGACAGCCCGCCACAGATGACATTGAGTATCGGACATTCCCGACATTGGCGATATCCCGCAGGGAAAGCGACGCGTAGGCAATCGCCAGGACCTTCCTCCGCGACAGTGGATGTAGCGATTGCTATCCGGATGGTGCCGACGAAATGGGTAGAGCTGAGCGGCAGGTCCCGCGTATACCCGAGGACCTTTTCGAAACCGCACTGACCTGGTTGTTCACCGGAATGGCAGGGGCCGGGAAAGGCAGCCGGGCCCTCGACCCCGCCCAACCTCCCGGCCCCTGCTGACCGCATGCGGTTCGCGTCACCGTCCCGACGGCCTCGGTCCGAATCGCCTCACGACAGAAAAAGGGCCCGGTCGCTGTCGGGCACCCAGCAATCAGCTGTGGCGTCGGAGTTGTAGCAATCGCGGAAGTGGGCGATCAGCGGCGCGAGGCCCGGGTGCGGATCGACGCTGTTCCACAGCAGCGCATGGGGATACGCAGGAGTGGGGTCGACGACCCGGACCCGGCGGATATGGGGGTGCCACGGCAGATCGAAACCGTCGCCGTTGAAGGTGGACAGGGTTTTCGACGCGGCGATGTGTTCCAGTAACGCCTCGATCGGTGCCAGACCGCGGGACGTGTCGGCGTCGGGGAACAGCTGCCCACGCGGCGTGCGGTCGACGGTGACACCGCTGAACCGGCTGAGGCAGTCGTAGTAGTCGGCCCACTCCGACGGGACGGCCGCACCCGGCACCCAGACGGGGTGTTCGACCAGCTCGGCCAGGGTTACGGTGCTGCGCGCGGCCAGCGGGTTGTCCTTGCCGACGAGCAGATGCAGGACATCGAGATAGGCCGGGACGGCGGCGATATGGGCGGGCAGTGGGCGGGGACCACCGGACGCCCTGGCGAACGCGACATCGGCGCGGCCACCCAGGAGGGCGTCCCGGGAGGTCACGTACGCATTGGACTGCACGAATTCGACCTCGGCCTCGGGGTGGCGGTCGAGATAGAACCGCATGGCCCGCATCTCCGCCAGCCGCTCACCCAGGATCGCCACCCGCAACGGCCCCGGCCGGGCGGTCGCGGTCGCGACCGCTTCGTCGGCGAGGGCGAGCAACGCCCGCGCGTGCGCGAGAAATCGCCGGGCGGCAGCGGTCGGTGTCGCGCCGGCGGGGACCCGGTCGAAGAGCGCGACTCCCAGCAGGTTTTCCAGCCGGGCGATTCGCTTGGACACCGCCTGCTGACTGATCCCGAGCAGCCCGGCCGCCAACCCGAACTGGCCTTCGTCGGCAACCGCCACGAAGGCCCGGACCGTCGCCAGGTCCAAATCGGCCGCCCTGCCTCCCGATACATCCATCGGTTGTCACCACCCTCGTGTCGATTGTTCGACCTACCGCACTCAACCTGGTCATATGTAGCACCGATGACCATATCGGCCACCCCGGTGACACAACCGGGAAGGCCCGTGACGCGGCTCGACCACCCGGGGTTCACCGATGACGAACGCATCTTTCGTGCACCTGCACAACCACACCGAGTACTCGATGCTCGACGGTCTGGCGAAGATCGATCCGCTGTTCGCCGAGGCCGAGCGGCTCGGGATGCCGGCTGTCGGCATGACCGACCACGGCAATATGTACGGCGCGGCGGAGTTCTTCCGGCGGTCGCGGGAGTCCGGGGTGAAGCCGATCATCGGGATCGAGGCCTATATCGCTCCCGAGTCGAGGTTTTCGGCGAAACGCGTGCGGTGGGGTGACCCGTCCCAGCGATCCGATGACGTCTCCGGCTCCGGCGCCTATTTGCACATGACGATTCTCGCGCGCAATGCCACCGGGTTGCGCAACTTGTTCCGGTTGTCGTCGCGGGCGTCGTTCGAGGGCCAGCTGGGGAAGTGGCCGCGTATGGACGCCGAGCTGATCGCCGAACACGCCGAAGGCTTGATCGCCACCACGGGCTGCCCGTCCGGGGAGGTCCAGACCCGTTTACGCCTCGGGCAATTCGACGCCGCCTACGAAGCCGCCGGCCGCTGGCGTGAGATCTTCGGCCCGGAGAATTTCCTGCTCGAGGTGATGGATCACGGGCTCCCGATCGAACGCCGAGTCCGTGCGGATCTGCTCGCCGTGGGACGCAAGGCAGGGCTGACACCGCTCGCCACCAACGACTGCCACTATGTGCTGCGGCAGCAGGCGGCGGCGCACGAGGCGATGCTGTGTGTGCAGACGGGGAAAACGCTGTCCGATCCCACCCGGTTCCGGTTCGACGGCGACGGCTACTACCTGAAATCCGCGGCGGAGATGCGCGCCCATTGGGACCACGAGGTACCCGGCGCATGTGACGCCACCCTCGCGGTGGCCGAGCGGATCGAACCCTACGACGAGGTGTGGGAGTTCCGCGACCGGATGCCGGTCTTCCCGGTGCCCGCCGGCCATACCGAGGACAGCTGGCTGCGCCGCGCGGTCGCGGCGGGTTTGCGCTGGCGTTTCCCCGGCGGAGTACCCGATGCGTACCGGCACCGCGCGGAGTTCGAGCTCGACATCATCCGCGACAAAGGTTTTCCCGCCTACTTCCTGGTGGTCGGTGACCTCATCGCCTACGCGCGCCGCGCGGGCATCCGGGGGGGGCCCGGGCGAGGTTCGGCGGCCGGATCGCTGGTGGCGTACGCGCTGGCCATCACCAATATCGACCCCATCGAGCACGGGCTGCTGTTCGAGCGGTTCCTCAACCCCGAGCGGCCGTCCGCACCGGATATCGATATCGACTTCGACGACCGGCGCCGCGGCGAGATGATCCGCTACGCCACCGAACGCTGGGGCGCGGACAAGGTCGCCCAGGTCATCACCTTCGGCACCATAAAGACCAAGGCCGCCATCAAGGATGCGGCGCGGGTGCAGTTCGGCCAGCCCGGGTTCGCCGTCGCGGACCGTATCACCAAGGCACTGCCGCCGGCTGTGGCCGCGAAGGACATCTCCGTGGCGGGGATCACCGATCCGAACCACGAGCGCTACGGCGAGGCCGCGGAGGTCCGGGCACTCATGGATGCCGACCCCGACGTCCGGCGGATCTACGACACCGCCGTGGGTCTGGAGGGAATGGTCCGCGGTGCGGGGGTCCATGCCTGCGCGGTGATTCTGTCCCGCGAACCGCTACTCGACGTGCTACCGCTGTGGCAGCGACCGCAGGACGGGTCCGTCATCACCGGCTGGGACTATCCCTCCTGCGAGGCCATCGGCCTGCTCAAAATGGATTTCCTCGGCCTGCGGACACTCACCGTGATCGGCGACTGCCTCGACAACGTCCGCGCCAACCGGGGTATCGATATCGATCTCGACACCCTCGCGCTGGACGACGCGGCCACCTACGCCATGCTCGCCCGCGGCGACAATCTCGGTGTCTTCCAGATGGATTCGGCCGGGATGCGCGAGCTGCTGCTGCGGATGGCACCGACGGAGTTCAACGACCTGGTGGCCTCCAATGCCCTGTACCGGCCCGGGCCCATGGGCGTGGGTGCGCACTGGGCCTACGCCGACCGGAAGAACGGCCGGGAAGCGGTGACACCGATCCACCCGGAACTCGACGAACCGCTGCGCGAGATACTCGCCGAAACCTACGCGCTGATCGTCTATCAGGAACAGATCATGCAGATCGCGCAGCAGGTGGCCGGATACTCGCTGGGCCAGGCCGATCTGCTGCGCCGCGCCATGGGCAAGAAGAAGCCGGAAGTACTGGCCATGGAATTCGAGAACTTCCGCAACGGGATGCGCGACAACGGGTACAGCGACGAAGCGGTCACCACACTGTGGGAGGCGGTACTCCCCTTCGCGGGCTACGCCTACAACAAATCCCACGCCGCCGGATACAGCCTGGTGATGTACTGGACCGCCTATCTCAAGGCGAATCATCCGGCGGAATTCATGGCCGCGCTGCTCACCTCGGTCGGTGACGACAAGGACAAATCCGCGATCTACCTCGCCGACTGCCGTAAACGCGGAATCCGGGTGCTGCCGCCGGATGTGAACCAGTCCGCCGCCACCTTCACCAGCGTCGGCGCCGATATCCGGTTCGGCCTCGGCGCGGTGCGCAATGTGGGTGATCCGGTGGTGGAGGCGGTGGTCCGGGCGCGCGGAGCGGGGAAGTTCACCGGTTTCTCCGACTATCTCGAGAAGGTCGACGCCTGCGCCTGCACGAAGAAGGTCGTCGAATCACTGGTGAAGGCGGGGGCTTTCGATTCGCTGGGCCACCCCCGCAAGGGCCTGTACACGATCCACGGCGACGCGGTCGATGCCGTGATGAACACCAAGAAAGCCGCCGCGCGCGGCCAGTTCGATCTCTTCGCCGGCGAGCACACCGACCCGGACAGCGGGACCTCCGTTTTCGAGATACCCGTCCCCGATCTGGAGTGGGAGACTCGGGAACGGCTCGCCTACGAACGGGAAATGCTGGGCCTCTACGTGTCGGGACATCCGCTCGACGACATCGCGACCGCGCTGAGCGCGGCCGGCGACACCCCGATCGCCGCGCTGCGCGACGGGCTGATCCCGCACGGCCGTAAGGTCGCGGTGGCCGGCATCATCGCCGCGGTCGACCGGCGCGTCACCAAGAAAGGCGAAGCCTGGGCGATCGTACGCCTCGAGGACCTCGACGCCGGGGTCGAGATTCTGTTCTTTCCGGCCGCCTACTCCCAGGCCGCCACGCTGCTCGCCGAGGATGCCGTTGTGGTGGCCGACGCACAGGTCAGCATTCGCGACGGCAGGCAGTCGTTGCTCGGCGACCGGGTGCGCGACGCGGGGCTCACCGCCGCCGGGAGCACGCCGCCGGTGACACTCACGGTGGCCACCACCGCCTGTACTCCGCAGTCGGTGCGCGCCCTGCGGGAAACGCTGCAGCGTCATCCCGGGGCGACCGAGATCCGGATCAATCTGATCGGAGCCCGGGGACCCCGGCTGCTGGCCCTCGACCCGCGCTTCCGGATCACCACATCGCCGGCCCTGCTGGGCGAACTGAAGGCGCTGTTCGGTCCCGCCTGTTTGCGCTGATCCACCGGCGTGGGTGCAGACGGCAGTCACGCGCTGAGCGCGGGCAGCCGGCACCGGCCGGCGCACGCTCGGACCCGGCCCCGCGTGGCCCGCGGTGTGGTTCAGGACAAGTCGAGGTGGCGGTTCATGGACATCGCGGCCTCGGCCAGGTCGGGTAGTTCCACGACGCGTACGCCGTGCTGTTCCAGTTTCTCCACACCTACACAGTTCGCGACGAAGGTGGCGGGTTCGCGCCAGGCGATGACCACGGTGGGGATACCGGCGGCGAGGACGCGGTCGGTGCACGGGAGACGGCTCTTCGTGGCCCGTTCCGAACACGGTTCGAGGGTGCTGTAGAGGGTGGCGTGGCGGAGCCGGGGGTCGGCGGGATCGAGTTTGGCCAGGGCGGCTTCCTCGGCGTGATTCCTGGGGTCGGCTTCGCGGGAGTAGCCGGTGGCCAGTTCGATACCGTCGGCGACGAGCACCGCGCCCACGGAGAACGCGCCCGGGGCCGGTGGGCTGCGGCGGGCGAGCTCGATGGCCCGGTTCATCCAGTGGTGGTGGTCCGGTTCAGGCATCAGGCTCCTGGGGTCGATAACGCAACACTGCCACATCGCCGAGCCGGTTCACCTCGAGGAGGTGCATACGGTGGGTGGAGCCGCCGGGGAAGCGGGCGGGATGCAGGAAACGCGGGGCCTGCGGGTCGCCGACCAGGGCGGGGCCGATGGCGAGATGGAGTTCGTCGGCCAGACCGGCAGCGAGGAAAGCGGTATGGATACGGCCGCCGCCCTCGACCATCAACCGGCCGATACCGCGGGCACCGAGATCGTCGAGCAGAGCCCCGAATTCGAGTTCCGGGCCGAGCGCGACGATTTCGGCGGGTGCGGTGAACCGTTCGAGCCGGCGGGCGCCGGCTTCGGTGGTGTACACGAGCGGAGCGTGCTCCGCGGTGCCGTGGTGCCAGAAGTGGGCGTCCGGATCCAGGTTCCCGGCCGCGGTCACGGTGATCTTCCGGGGGTGTTCGGGTTTGCCTTCGGCGCGCCGGGCCCGGCGGCGGGCCGGGTCTTTGACGAGCAGCCGCGGGTTGTCGCGGCGCACCGTCTCCGCCCCGACCAGAATCGCGTCCGACCAGGCCCGTAGTTCGTCGACACGGTCGAAATCGGCCTCGTTCGACAGCAGCAGCCGTGCCGGGGCGGTGTCGTCGATATATCCGTCGACACTCATGGCGACCGAGAGCAGGACGAACGGCCTATCGCCTCCCGCCACCATCAGCCGCCCAGCACCCAGCTCCGCGGAATCCCCAGTACCCGGGCTTCCGCCGACAGGGCAGCGCCCGGGCCGGCGGCCGGATCCCCGGACGCGGCGACCACGGCCGCGGGCCCCCCCCAAAAACCCCCCACCCGCCGCAGCGGGGGGGTGAGGGGGGGGAGACACACACGGCGCGACCCCCGGACCCCCCGCGCCGGGGCCGGCGAGGCAA
>NZ_JARWPM010000457.1 GCF_029869215.1 Nocardia carnea | reverse complement strand
GGCATACCCGGCCCACCACCGAGGACCAGCGGTCCCCTGCCCACGGCCCCCCCCCCCCCCCCCCCCCCCCCCCCCCCCCCCCCCCCCCCCCCCCCCCCCCCCCCCCCCCCCCCCCCCCCCCACCCCCCCCCCCCCCCCCCCCCCCCGGCGGCCCGCCCCCCCCCCCCCCCCCCCCCCCCCCCCCCACGTTCATGCGGGCAGGATCGCGGCGATCAACCGCTCGAGCCCGTATTCGAAGTCCCCGGCCGGATCGCCCGGTGCCTGGTACAGCTCGCCGACCGCCGCGCCCACCCGGCTGGAAAGCGGATAGTCGGCGGCGGGCATGACCTCGGTCAGCAGGGGACCGTAGGTTTCCCACCAGTCGGCGTCCGACTGTTCGCGGGCGCTGCGCGCCGCGGCGAGTGCGGTACGGGCGTTGCCGGTCGCGAACTGGGTCAGCACGGAAATCACCCGGTCCATCTCCGGATCGTCGAGACCGATGCCGTCCACCGCCGCCAGCTGCCGTTCGTAGCGGCGCAGCCTGCCCGGTCCCAGCACCATCCGCCACGACGGGACCTCGAACAGCCACGGGTGCGCCAGGTATTCGGCGCGGACCTGCCGGGCCACGGCGGCCAAGCGGTCGCGGACCGGCAAGTCCTCGGGAATCGGGTCGTCCGCGGCGGCTACGGCGTCGACCATGAGAACCGTGAGCGCTTCCTTGCTGGGGACGTAGGTGTAGAGGCTCATCGGCCGCAGGCCGAGTTCGGCGGCCACCGCCCGGATGGACACCTTGTCGTAGCCCTCGCGGTCGGCCAGGCCTATCGCGGCGGTGACGACCTCGTCGACGCTCACGGTCTGCCGGGGTCCGCGACCGCCCCGGCGCGGTGGCAACCGGTGCCGCCACAGCAGTTCCAGCAGTATCCGAGCCGGGTCCGCAGCCCGGGCCGGGTCGCCCGTCCGGCGTTCCGACGAGTCCGCATTCCCGGGTTCGCTCATCTCGTGCCGACGGGGCATGACCGAGGACTGTCCGGAGTTGCACTCCGCCGGATCGGACCCGCTCATACCCGGCCTCGGCGGCTTCGTACCGCGCCGGACCCGCCGGGCGTGGTGGCATCTACCGGAGCGATCGGTCGTACGGCGTTGCCGGCTCCACCGCCGGTGGACAGTCGACGGACCCAGCCGTCCATGGATCTCCTTTCCCGGCCCGGCGTCGATACCCGCGCCGGGATACCCGGAACAAATCCGGTACCGTACGCGTTCGGATATTACTCCGTACGCAATACGATGATTTTAGGGGTGCACGCTGCCGACCATCGAGACCACCTACCTACCCGACCGGCACATGTTCGCATTGTGGACGTGGACCGGCCACGGCACCGGACCGGCCCCCGCCGGGTTCGGCGATACCGCGACCCTCTCGCTGGTCGTCCCGGAGGGCACCCTTGCGCAACTACGCGCGGGTAGCGCCGGACTCCGGGTGGCGCAGGTCGACTGCGCCCTGGTGGAACCCGGCCGCCTCGCCGGCCTGCCGGTGGACAACCCCGGCCGTTCGACCCGCGCCTGGCGGGAGAACCTCGCCGGCACCCCGGCCGAGCTACCGGTCGCCGGTCACGCGGTCCCGAACGCACAGGGCACCGCCATCGTCGACGCGGGCCATGCCCGCACGGTCCTGTGGGATACCACCGAGGTATCCGGTCTGCTGCGTACCGGGTTGCGGGCCGATCTGCGCCCGTACCAGGCCCGGGGGATCGCCTGGTTGCGGGCGACCGTCGCGCGCCACGGCGGGGCCGTCCTCGCCGACGAAATGGGTCTGGGAAAGACCGTGCAGACCATCGGCCTGCTGGTGGACCGTGCGGACCAGGGCCCGCAGCTGGTGGTGTGCCCGACCTCGCTGGTCGGCAACTGGGTGCACGAAATCGCCCGCTTCGCGCCCGGCCTGCGGCCGACGGCCTGGCGGGGCGGCGCGCTGCCGGCCACCCCCGGCGCGGTGGTGGTCACCGGTTATCCGACCCTGCGCCGGCACGGATCACTGCTCACCGCCACCGGGTGGGCGACGGTGGCCTACGACGAGGCCCAGGCACTGAAGAATCCGCGGACCCAGGTCGCGAAGGCGGCGCGGGCGTTGTCCGCGAGCGCGGTCGTCGCGCTCACCGGCACACCGGTGGAGAATCATCTCGACGAACTGTGGGCGCTGCTGCACCTCGTAGCGCCGAGGATCTTCGGCCATCGCGCCCAGTTCCGGCGTCGCTTCGTCAAACCGATCGAACAGGGTTCGGCCGACGCCGCCGCACGGCTGCGGGACGCCGTCGAACCGGTGCTGTTGTCGCGGCGCAAAGCAGAGGTGGCCGCCTCGCTGCCGGCGAAGATCCACTCGGATCTGCTCTGCGATCTCACGCCGGAGCAGGAGCGCCTGTACGACCGCCTGCTCGACCGCGCCGTCGAGGAAGGCTTCGGCACCGGTGCCGGGCGGCAGACGAAGATCCTGGCCGCGCTCACCGCGTTGAAGCAGGTGTGCAATCACCCCGCCCTGATCGACGGCGATACCGGCGAACTCGCCGGGCGGTCCGGAAAGCTCGATCTGTGCACCGATATCGTCGCGAACAATCTGGACAACTCCGCGCCGACGCTCATCTTCACCCAATACCGGGCGACCGGAGAACTGCTGGTCCGGCATCTCGCCGAACAATTCGCGATCACCGTGCCGTTCTTCCACGGCGGGCTCGCCCAGCCCGAACGCGCCGCGATCGTCGACGAATTCCAGTCGCCGGACGGTCCGCCGGTACTGGTACTGAGCCTGCGGGCGGCCGGCACCGGCCTCACCCTCACCCGCGCCGCCGATGTGATCCATTTCGACCGCTGGTGGAATCCCGCCGTGGAAGCGCAGGCCTCGGATCGGGTCCACCGCATCGGCCAGACCCGCACCGTCACCGTCACCACGCTCACCTCGGCGACGACCGTGGAGGAACATATCGCGGATATGCAGCGGCGGAAGTCGGCCCTCACCGGATTCGGCGCGGGCACGGGCGTCGCCGAACTGGCCCGGCTCGACGACGACCGGCTGCTGGACGTCCTGCGGCGGAAACGAGGTAACTGATGGCGGACAACGAATTCGGCTACACCCGCTGGGGTATGGACTGGGTCCGGCTGGCCGAGCCGCTGCGCCAGACCCGCCCGGACCCGCTGCTACCGCGGGCTCGCAGTATCGCCCGCAACCACGGTGTGCGGACCGAGATCGAAGGCCGGATCGTCCGCGCGCATATCCACCGCGGCGGCCAGGCCTCGATCACCCATATCGAACTGGCGCCGCTGTCCCGGGAGGCGGTCACCGTGCTGGCCGCGACGATCGGCCCGGCGCCGGCCATACCGACCGACGAAATGTACGCCGCGGTGGCCGGCGCCGGTGTTTCGGTGGCACCGCAGCCCGCGGCGATCGATTGTTCCTGCACCGCCCGCACCGCCCGCTGTGTGCACGTACTGGCGACCTTCTACGACGTGGCACGCCAGGTGGACGAGGATCCCCGCCTGAGCCTCGACCTCCAGGGCTACGGCCGGGACGAGGGTCCGGACGATTCGGGGGAGCCCGCCGAAGGTCCACGCTGGGTACCGCTCAACCACCTAGATCCGGCGGTGTACTTCGGGAGCTGAGGCGGGCTTGCGGGCCGGGAGCGAAACGCGCCGGCCGCCGCACCGCCGGGGTGGGCCGGGCCGGCTCCTCGCGTGCGGGCGCACGCCGTCCGGATACCGGAGAGGGGAGCGGGCGCGCGAAGTCATCCCTGCTCCCCCAGCATGATCAGGGTGTTCAGGGCGGCCGCGCCGCGCAGCAGGGCGGCGGACCGGGCGTCGATCCGCGTGTTGCGCGCTGCCAGCGCGGCCGCCAGATCGTCCCACCGGCGCCACCCGCGCAACTGCGGAACCAGCTCGCGGAGAGGTTCGATTCCGTATCCCGCCAGCCGGAGTTGGTGGACCAGCCGGGCGGCGCGCACATCGTCCGGGGTGTAGTGCCGGGGCTCCCGGCCGGTGGTGCGCCGCGGGACGACCAACCCGGCGCTATCCCAGTGCCGCAGCGTCGAGGGTCGTACACCCAGGGCTCGCGCGAGTTCGGAGATGCTCATCGAATCACCCGGGCGGATATCCGCGAGCGGTTCCTCGGCGATGGCCCGGGCCGCCGTCCGCGCGGCCGCGAGAGCACGGCGTTCCCGGTCGGCCCGGGCGTGTGCGGCGTCCAGGAGCGCGAAAAGCCGGCTGCTGTCCCCGGAATGTGCCACGCGCAGGATCGCTTTGGCCGTGGCCGGATCGGCTCCCGCCGCCAGGTCGCGGTAGGCACATGCGGACCACACATGCGCCTCGCCGTACATCCGGTAGCCGGCCGGGGTACGCGGCGCAGGCGGCAGCACACCGTCACGCTCCAGATTGCGCAGTTGCTGGACGGAATACCCGCTCCGCCGCGCCACCTCCGCCGTGCGCAGAACCGCCGAGTTGCGGCTTTCCATTCCACCACCTGTCCTGAGTGCCCTGAACCCTCCACAAGCACTTCAATGTAACGCTGGAACCATGACCATCGACGAGATCATCGGATACGTCACCACCTTCGACGGCATCCTCATCCAGCGGCCGGGCCCCGGCGACGGCACGCCGGAGATCGCCTGGGGCGATACGTTCTTCTATTACGCCCCGGACGGCGAGATCCCGCCCCGCACCCAGCCGTTCGCCACCATCGTCACCAAGGACTATCCCGGCGACGTCCGGTCCCGGCTCGATCGCCCGGACACCTTCCGGCTCAACATCAGCGCCACGGCGGCGGACTTCCGCACCTGGACGGGCCGCGCGCCGCGCGACGCATACAGCGGTAGCGAGGATCCGAGTGTGGCCGATACCGTCCTCGCCCACCCGGTCTACGGGACCGCCGCGTGGCTGGCGGTGGTGAACCCGGGACCCCGCACGGCGCAGGCGGTCCGGGATCTGCTGCGCACCGCGTACGACCGCGCACGCGCCCGCGCGGAACGAACCCGCACCGGGAACCCCTCGGGCGATCCGCACCATCCACCGGTGAGCTGACGCCCGCTCCCACAGGAATGCCCGGTAGATCGGCGCCCGGTACGCCGGACGCCGACGGGGCGGCCGAGACCCCGGCCGCCCCGTGGGCCCACGCGGGATCGAACAGGGCAGATGGGCCTGGATGCGCTGCGTGCCGCGGACAACCGCGCACACGCGGAACAGACCGGGGCCGGGATGACCTGGTGATTCGGCACTGTCCGACACGACCACAGTGCGGTTCCCGCCCACCTCGCCGATCCGTCCCCTCTCGGCCGGGGCCCTGAGTCGATCGCGGCCATGTCATCAAATCGCCGTCTCCTCCGGGGGTGAAGTTCCGCGGGCTCGTCGGTTCGATCGGCGCGCCGGCGTCCGGATGCGGCGGGCGCCGGGGCGCCCGGCCACCCGGTGGTGCCCTACGCGAACACACCAGGCCCGAGCAGGCGAAGCGAGATCGCAACACGGTGTGCCCCGGGCCGTTCGGGTCTGTCGGCGTTCCCGCGCCCGCCGCCGGACGGCGGTCCTACCTCGGGAACACGGCACCGCGCGCCCCGATCACGCGTTGGTGCCGCTGTCCACCGTGACGACCGCGCCCGTGATACTGCGCGCACCCGGCCCGGCGAGGAATGCGACGGTGGCGGCGATATCGTCGGCGGCGCCGTACCGGCCGAGCGCGGTGCGGGCCGCCCCATCCGCCGCATGTGCGCCGTCCGCCGGGTTCATATCGGTATCGGTGGGCCCGGGCTGCACCAGGTTCACGGTGATGCCGCGCGGTCCGAGTTCCCGGGCCAGCGCCTTGGTGTATCCGTTGAGCGCCGATTTGCTCAGGTTGTAGAGGCTCAGACCGGCGAACGGAGCGTGCTCGGCGAGATTGGTGCCGATACTGATGATCCGCCCCTGTTCGCCCATATGGTCGAGCGCGGCCTGCCCGGCGACGAACGCGGCGCGGGCGTGCACGTTCAGCGCCAGATCCACCTCTGCGAACGTGAATTCACGATAAGGCTTGGCGGGAAAGATGCCTGCGTTGTTGATCAGGATGTCCAGGCCGCCCAGTTCGGCCGCCGTCCGGTGTACTGCGGCGACCACGGCCGCCGCGTCGGCACTGTCGGCGGCGAGGGCCACGGCCCGCCGGCCCGATGCTTCGAGATCGGCGACCACGGCCTCGGCGCGCTCCCGCGAATGCTGGTAGGTCACGGCCACATCCGCGCCTTCGGCGGCCAAGCGCCGCGCGATGGCGGCTCCGATACCACGACTTCCGCCGGTTACCAGCGCCACCGAGCCGTTCAGCTCCCGCATACCACTCTCCCTATTTCTGTGTCGATCAGTACATAAATAGGAAAGCCTACGGGGCCGACCGCGTCAAGAGGTATATTTAACGATCGATACAGAAAGGAAGTCGATGGCAGAGCGCGGACGTCCCCGGGGCTTCGACCGCGATATCGCGTTGCGCCGCGCGATGGAGGTCTTCTGGGAACACGGATACGAGGGCACCTCGATGTCCGACCTCACCGCTGCCATGGGAATCAACTCCCCCAGCCTGTACGCGGCGTTCGGCGACAAGGAAGCGCTCTTCCGGGAAGCGGTCGAGCTCTACGGGCAGCAGGAGGGCAGTTGCACCGCGCGCGCCCTGCGCGAAGAGCCCACTGCCCGGGGCGCGATCGAATCCATGCTGCGGGACAACGCCCGCACCTACACCGCGGAGAACTGCCCGAGCGGTTGCATGGTGGTACTCGCGGGATCCACCTACACGCCGCGGACGGACAGTGTGCGGAAGTTCCTCGTCGAGCGGCGCCGCGCGACCCACACGGCCATCCACGAACGCCTCGACCGCGGTGTCGCCGAGGGCGAGCTACCCGCCGGCACCGACACGGCGGAGCTCGCCGAGTTCTACACCACGGTCCTGTACGGGTTGTCCATCCGCGCCCGCGACGGCGCCGGCTACACCGATCTCACCCGCACGGTCGACCGGGCCATGACTGCGTGGCCCGGCAGCTAGCGCGCATTCCTTGTCGATGCGAGCAGCGCCCCCGGATCACATTCGGCGAAGCGCGGCGATCCGGTCGGTGAGCTGGTCGGCGGTGGCGAGCGCGGTGGGCGGGCCACCGCACTGGCGGCGCAGCTCGCCGTGGATCACCCCGTGCGGTTTACCGGTGCGATGGTGGTGCATGGCGACCAGACTGTTCAGTTCCCGGCGCAACTCGCCCAGTTTGTCGGCGGTCGCGACCCGTTCGGCGGCGTTCCCGGCGGCCGCGGGAGCCGGGGCGGCGGCGGCCGGTTCGGACTTCGACCGCTCGGCGACCTGGCGGGCCTGGCGTTCCCGCAGCAGCGCGCGCATCTGCTCGGCGTCGAGCAGGCCCGGAATACCCAGGTAGTCCGCCTCTTCCGCACTACCGGCGAAGGTCGCGGTACCGAACGAGGAACCGTCGTAGATCACCTGGTCCAGTTCGGCGTCGGCGGCCAGCGGGACGAACCGTTGTTCCTCCTCGCCGGGTTCGTCGCGCTGCTTGTTCGCCTCGGTGAGCAGCTCGTCGTCGAGGCCGTCCTTCTCGCGGTGCGGTTTACCGATCACATGGTCGCGTTGCAGCTCGAGCTGCGCGGCCAGATCCAGCAGCACCGGCACCGACGGCAGGAACACGCTGGCCGTCTCACCGGGCCGCCGGGCGCGCACGAACCGGCCGATGGCCTGGGCGAAATACAGCGGCGTGGACGCGCTGGTGGCATACACCCCGACCGCCAGCCGCGGCACGTCGACACCTTCGGACACCATCCGCACCGCGACCATCCACGGTTGGTTCCCGGCGGCGAATTCACCGATCCGCGCCGAGGAGGTGGGGTCGTCGGAGAGCACCAGCACCGGCTTGTTGCCCGTGAGATGTTCCAGGAGTTCGGCATAGGACCGGGCGCGTTCCTGGTCGGAGGCGATCACCAGGCCCCCGGCATCGGGCATACCCGCTTCCCGTAGTTGCGCCAGCCGCATATCGGCGGCCCGGAGCACGGCGTAGATCCAGTCGCCCGCCGGATCGAGGGCGGTGCGCCACGCCCGGGCGGTCTGCTCGGCGTTCAACGGCTCCCCGAGCCGGGCCGTGTACTCCTCCCCCGCGCTGTCGCGCCAATGCGCCTCACCCGAATAGGCCAGGAAGACCACCGGCCGCACGACACCGTCGGCCAGCGCCTCCGCGTACCCGTACGCATGGTCCGCGCGGGAGCGCGGCAATCCGGCCTCGTCGGGTTCGTAGGTGACGAACGGGATCTGGCTGTCGTCGCTGCGGAACGGGGTACCGGTGAGCGCCAGCCGGCGGGTGGCGTCGCCGAAGGCCTCGGCCACCGCGTCACCCCAGCTCTTCGCGTCGCCCGCGTGATGGATCTCGTCCAGGATCACCAGGGTGCGCCGGTTCTCCGTACGTACCCGATGTTTGAAAGGGTGCGCCGCGACCTGGGCGTAGGTCACCACCACACCGTGGTAGTCGCCGGATGTTCCACCGGTCGAATTGGAGAAATTGGAATCCAGGGCAATCCCTGCGCGGGCCCCCGACGCCGCCCACTGGTGCTTGAGGTGTTCGGTCGGGGCGACCACGGTGATCTGGTCCACCGTCCGATCGGCCAGCAATTCGGCGGCCACCCGCAGCGCGAAGGTCGTCTTACCGGCGCCGGGCGTCGCCACGGCCAGGAAATCGCGGGGTTTGGTGGCCAGATACCGGGTCAGGGCGCGCCGCTGCCAGGCGCGCAGGGATGCGCCCGCAACTTCCGTCGCCGTGGCGCCGCTCGCATCGGTCACGAAGACAAACACTAGCGGCCGCCGCGGCCACGGCGCCAAACCGGCGCGGCGGGCGCGACGGGAGTCACAGGGCGGTCGGCCTCCCCCGCCGGGCCCGCCCGGAGACAGCAGCGCGCCCTCACCCGAAATGCCCCCGACCTGTTCGACCGGCCAGGCAACCGGCTCGGGTAACCGGCGCTTCACCTGGCGAGTGCCGACACGTTTGTCCCGGGGCACGGCGCCGGACACTCCGGTGAGCGATGCTGGACTGATCATGCACAGCTACGGACACGGTGCCGGCCCCCGGCCGGGCGCGACTTCGTGGCTGCGCCATGCCCTGGTGCAGGCCCGGCGGCTGATCGTCCGGGTGGCCGTGAAGTCCTGGAACGACTCGATTTTCGCGAAATCGGCGGCCGCGGCGTTCTGGCAGACCCTTTCGCTGGTGCCGTTGCTGTTCGGGTTGCTGGGCGGGCTCGGCTACGTCAGCGGCCTCTTCGGACCCGATACCGTCGAGATCGTCGAATCCAAGATCCTGACCTTCAGCCGGGACCTGTTCAGCCCCAGCGTGGTCACCGATCTCATCGAGCCCACCGTCCGCGATGTGCTCGGCCAGGGCCGCGCGGCCTTCGTCTCGGTGGGTTTCGTGCTCTCGCTGTGGGCGGGCTCGTCGGCCATGGCGACCTTCGTCGACGCGATCACCGACGCCCACGACCAGCAGCATGCCCGGCACCCGGTCTGGCAACGGATCTTCGCGCTGCTGCTGTACGTGCAGTTCCTCGTGGCGGCCGTGTTCATTCTGCCGCTGGTGGCGCTGGGCCCGGTACTGATCGGCCGGATCCTGCCCGACGCCTGGCGCGAGCCGGGGTTGCGGCTGATCGATACGTTCTACTATCCCGCTGTCGGCCTGCTGCTCATCGTCGGGCTGGCCACGCTCTACAAACTCGCCCTGCACAGTTCGCTGCCGTACCACCGGCTGTTCTACGGGGCGCTGGTGGCGGCGGTGTTCTTCATGGCCGCCAGCGAGGGGCTGCGCCGCTACCTGGCCCTCATCACCCGGACGGGGGTCACCTACGGTGCGCTGGCCACCCCGATCGCCTTCCTGCTGTTCACGTTCTTCCTCGGTTTCGCGGTGATCCTCGGCGCCGAGTTCAACGCGGCCGTCCAGGAGTTCTGGCCCGCGCGGGCCACCCGCCTGGAACAGTTCAAGGCCTGGCTGGCCAACCGACGCGGGACGCCGCCGGCCGGTGACGGCCGGGTGGCAGCGGAACCGAAGGCACACCGGCTGCCGGTACACCGGATCCGCCGTGGTGACGACGCACACGACAAGGGCGCCGGTGGGTCACCGGCGCCGTCGAGCACGCGCTGAGCCCGCGCTCAGTCGCCCTTGCGCAGCTGGTCGTAGACCTTCTTGCACTCCGGGCAGACCGGGGAGCCCGGCTTGGGCGAGCGCGTCACCGGGAATACTTCACCGCACAGCGCGACCACCATCGTGCCCATGACGGCACTCTCGGCGATCCGGTCCTTCTTCACGTAGTGGAAGAACTTCGGGGTGTCGTCACCGGTGGTCTCGTCGGTGGTGGTATCGGGGCGAACCAGAGTATCGGTACTCACGGACTCCATGATGCCGTACCGCGACGCCGCCTTCATCCACCACCGGCACCGGGGTTACGCGCGCGGCCGGGGAGTGCAAGACTCGAAGGTATGCAGCAGCACGGCGAAGACTCCGGGCGCGGCCCGGAGCACATCGACGCCGGTGCGAGCGGTCACGGTGAACACATCGGGGCATCGCGACCGGCCCGTCCCTCCCGTTCGTCCGGATACTTTCCCGGTGACGACGCCAAACACGCGGCGCTCATCACCGCGGCGGCCCCCTCGTTCGAAGAGCAGCACCGGGCCCGGGTCCGCCGGTACACGACCATCATGGCGTTCCGGATACCCGCGCTGATCCTGGCCGGTATCGCCTTCACCGTCTTCGACAGCGCCCTGATCGCCATCCTGATCATGGCGGCCTCCGTGCCGCTGCCGTGGATCGCGGTGCTGATCGCCAACGATCGCCCGCCCCGCGACAAGAACGAACCCAGCCGCTGGGACCGGCCGCGCACCGCGCTCGAGGAACGCCGCCACGACGCCATCGACGGATAACCCGGAACCGCCGTCCGGATACCGGTGCCGCCGGGCGCGGGTGGCAGAGTACGGCTGTGCCCACACCCGAATCGTCAACGCTCACCGCTTTGTGCCCCGGCCTGCGTACCGCACTGACCCGCGTGGGTTACGACGCCGGCACCCTGCTCGACGTGCTGGGCGCCGAAGCACACAGCGCGCTCGGCCGTGGCGAGCCGGTCCCGGTACGGCGAATAGCACGCGAAGCCGGCGATCTCGGCGTCCTGGTGCGGTTGCTGCTCCTCGGTGACGCTGTCGACGAACACGAGGTGGCGGCCGCACTGGCGCCGGTCCCGGTGGCCGATGCGGTCACGGCCGGGCTACTGACCACGTCGGACGGCCGGATCCGGGCGGCGCTGGATCTGCGCCCGCTGGACACCGGCGCGGGTACCCGCTGGATCCTCTCGGACCTCGACGATTCGATGTCGCCACGCACCCTGGCCGAGGATCACGTGCTGGGGGTGGGCCATGCCTCGCTCTCGCTGCTGCGGGCCACCCCCACCGCCCCGGTCGGGTCGGTGCTGGACCTCGGTACCGGCTGCGGGGTGCAAGCCGTGCACGCCGCCGGTTACGCCCGCTCGGTGACCGCCACCGATATCAATCCGCGGGCGCTGTGGCTGGCCGAGGCCACCGCCGCGCTCAACGGTCTCGATATCGAACTGGTGGCCGGTTCCTGGTTCGAACCCGTGGCCGGCCGGCGATTCGATCAGGTAGTGGCCAATCCACCGTTCGTCGTGGGGCCGGCTCGGATCGAGCACACCTATCGCGATTCCGGGCTCGCCCTCGACGGCGCCACCGAATTGGTCCTCTCCCGCACTCCCGATCTGCTGGCGCCCGGCGGGACGGCGGCCGTATTGGGCGCGTGGGTGCACACCGGCGGCGAGGACTGGCGTGCCCGGGTCTCGGGCTGGTTACCGGCCGCGGGAATCGACGCGTGGATCGTGCAGCGCGATATCGCCGATCCGGCGCTGTACGTGGGCACCTGGTTGCGCGATGCCGGACTGGACCCGCGCAGCCCGGCCGCGCAGCAGCGCGCCGAGGAGTGGCTCACCGCCCTCGACGACGCGGGCGTCACCGGGATCGGCTTCGGCTTCGTCTACCTGCGCGCGATCGACGGGCCGACCGAAGTGCTGGCCGAGGACCTGACCCACGGTTTCGACGACCCGCTGGGCGCTGAGGCCTTCGCCTATTTCGAACGGTCCGCCTGGCTGCGCGCGGTCGCCGCGGAACCGGAGCTCGCCTGGCGCTCCCGGTTCCGGGTCGATCCGGCGGCCGCGCTGGAACAGGTCTCGGTGCCCGGGACCGACGGGTGGGAGCCCCGGGTCGCCCGGCTCCACCGGGGCGACGGCCCGCGGTGGCAGCACGAGGTGGACGAGATCACCGTCTCCCTGCTCGCGGGAATGCGGCCCGACGGTCTGCCGTTGTACGAACTGGTCGAACTGCTGGCACTGTCCCAGGGATACGACGAGGTGGCCCCGGAATTCGCCGCCGCGGTGCTGGGGGTCGTCACCGCACTGGTGCGGCACGGACTCGTGCACCCCGCCTGACGGGTGTGACCTCCTGCTTCCTCGCGACGCCGGTAACGGTGGCCCGGCTGCGGCCGTGTCGATCGCGGGTTTCCCGGCGCGTTCGTTCTCAGGAACTTCTCAGAACGCAACGGTGAAAACCCCAGTTCAGAGCGGTTTATCCGTACCCGCCGAGGGAACTTTCCCTATGTCGGGTCCGTTGTTCGGAGTGAGACACCACCGACAGGAGGCAAGTCATGACAAGCCCCGCCACCACTCGTGTGCGCCCCAGTGATACGGACCTCGACGCCCAGAGCCCCGCCGCCGACCTGGTACGCGTGTACCTGAACGGGATCGGCCGTACCGCGCTGCTCACCGCCGCCGACGAAGTGGAACTGGCCAAGCGCATCGAGGCGGGTCTCTATGCCCAGCACCTGCTGGAGACCGGTAAGCGGTTGTCGGCGTCCCGTAAGCGCGATCTGGCGATCGTCGTCCGGGAGGGCCAAGCGGCGCGGTCGCATCTGCTGGAAGCCAACCTGCGCCTGGTCGTCTCGCTCGCCAAGCGGTACACGGGCCGCGGCATGCCGCTGCTGGATCTGATCCAGGAGGGCAACCTGGGCCTGATCCGCGCGATGGAGAAGTTCGACTACGCCAAGGGCTTCAAGTTCTCCACCTACGCCACCTGGTGGATCCGCCAGGCCATCACTCGCGGTATGGCCGATCAGAGCCGCACGATCCGGCTCCCGGTCCATCTCGTGGAGCAGGTCAACAAGCTCGCCCGGATCAAGCGCGAACTGCATCAGCAGCTCGGCCGGGAAGCCACCGACGAGGAACTGGCCAACGAATCCGGTATCGCGGTCGAGAAGATCGCCGATCTACTCGACCACAGCCGCGATCCGGTGAGCCTGGATATGCCGGTCGGCAACGACGAAGAGGCCCCCCTCGGTGATTTCATCGAGGATTCCGAGGCGACCTCCGCCGAAAGCGCCGTGATCGCCGGTCTGCTGCACCACGACGTCCGCAGTGTGCTGAACACGCTGGACGAACGGGAACAGCAGGTCATCCGGTTGCGGTTCGGGCTCGACGACGGCCAGCCGCGCACCCTCGATCAGATCGGCAAGCTGTTCGGTCTGTCCCGCGAGCGGGTCCGCCAGATCGAGCGTGAGGTCATGTCGAAACTCCGCAAGGGCGAACGAGCCGACCGGCTGCGCGCCTACGCCAGCTGACAACACCCAGATATCGATCACCACGATGACCGGCCCACTCGGCCGGTCATCGGCATATATGGCCCCGAAAGCCCAGCCGGGCCTACGCCGTAGTCCGGCATCTGCCGATGCTCGCCGCCGGAGAAACGGATACGGCCGAGGCCGCCGACTGCCGCATCGCCCGGAGCGGCCGTCCCTGCGTTCACTTCGGGCCGTCCACGACGTTCCTCCCCGATCTCTCCCCAGTCTCTGCCGGACCGGCTGAGCCCCGCGAGCCTGCCGGGTGGGCCCGGCAACCCCGTCAGGCAAGCCTGCAACCCCGTCAAGTCGTTCGTGCGGCCCTGCCATGTGGTTCGTGCGGCCCTGCCAAGTGGTTGGTGCAGTTCCATGCCGACCGGGCCCGGTGGTCCTCGCCGCTCGGTAATCCACGTTCGTCGCCGACCGTGCAGGAGTGTCCATGCCGGCGCCGGGCCACGGATGCCTCCGGCGGGCGGACCCGCTACGGCCGGCAGCAACGGCCATCGCGATCGACGTCAGCCCAGGCGCCGGGGGCCGGTGTCGAAACGGCTCGGCTGGGGGCCGATGCGGGCGCGGGCGTACAGGATCGCGGCCGATTCCGGGCTGGCCAGGACAGGTTCACAGGACAGTTCCCGCATCTCGGGCAGATCGTCGAACATGGCCGAAATTCGCCGGGTGAGGTCGATGAGGGCTGCCTTGTCGACGCGCGGGCTGGCGGGGGTGCCACTGAGCAGCGGCGCGGCCCGCGGCGCGTCGATGAGAGCCGCGGCCTCGTCCGCGGAGAGCGGTAGGGCCCGGTAGGCGCGGTCGCCGAGCAGTTCGATGATGGGGCCGGAAAGCCCGAATTCGATCACCGATCCGAAGGCCGGATCGTCCTGTACCCGGAGCACACAGCCGACGCCTTTGGGCGCCATCCGCTGAATGTGGACGAGCGGGTCGCCGCAGAGTTCGACCAGATCGCGGTAGGCCTGGCGCACGGCCTCCGGCCGCCAGAGGTCCAGCCGGACCCAGCTCATATCCGGGCGACGCCGCCAGCTCTCGTTCGTTGCCTTCGCCGCCACCGGATAGCCGAGTTCCGCGGCCGCGGTCACCGCCGCATACTCATCCCGGACCGCCCGGAAATCCACCACCGAGATCCCGTAGCAGGCCAGTAGTGCGACCGTCTCGGCGTCGGTCAGCCGGCGGCCGCCGGTCCCCCGCATCCATTCCGCCACGAGCGCCATCGCCCGCTCACTGTCGATGCCGCCCGGGCGCCCCGGATCGGCGCCCGGCCGGGAGGCATCATCGGCAGCCGGCGTGAGCGGCCGGTCCCGCCATCGGGCATAACGCTGCACCCGGGCCAGCGCCCGCACCGCCCGCGCCGGATCCGGGAACGACGGGATGGAACCGCGCACCGCCGCCGCACCCGGACCGCGCACCGCGAGCAGGTCCGGGATACCGTCGCCGCTGGCGAACGTGGTCAGCACCGGCTTGGTCTCGGCCGCTTCCGCCACGGCAGCCCGGATCGCTTCCGCATAACCGGTCTGCGGCAACGGAATCGGCGGCGCGAAGATCACGATCACCGCGTCGGTATCCGGCGCGCGCAGCGCCGCGGTGACCGCGGTACGAAAATCCTCGGCGGTCGCCTGCGGGCCCAGATCCACGGGTTCGGCGGCGCTCAGTCCCTCACTGCGCGCCGCGTCCGCGGTGAGCCAGTTGAGGGCCGTGCTGTTGCCCACGATCGCCGGGCGCGGGCCCCGCGGAAGCGGCTGATAGCCCAGCAACGCCGCGCAGTCGAACATCTCCGAAATAGATTCGGCCTGAATCACTCCCGACTGGGCGAACAGGTCGCGGACCACGGCCCGGTCCAGTTCGCCTTCCGAATCACCGCGCGCGGCGAGCCGGCTCGGGCTCACCGCCACGATCGGTTTGCTGCGGGCGACCCGGCGCGCGATCCGCGAGAACTTCCGCGGGTTACCGAAACTCTCCAGGTACAACAGGATCACGTCGGTATCGGCGTCGGTATCCCAGTACTGCAGCAGGTCGTTACCGGAGACATCCGCGCGGTTCCCGGCGGAGACGAACGTGGACAGGCCCAGATTGCGCGCGGCGGCCTCGGCCAGGATCGCCACGCCCAGCGGCCCGGACTGGCAGAAGAACCCGATCCGCCCGCGCCCCGGCAGTACCGTGGCCAGCGTCGCGTTGAGGCCGACCGCGGCATCCGTATTGGCGATACCCAGCGCACTCGGGCCGACCACCCGCATCCCGTGACCGCGAGCCGCCGCGACGAGTTCCGCTTCCGCCACGCGTCCCGCCTCCCCCGTTTCGCTGAATCCGGCGGACAGCACCAGCAGGCCCTTCACCCCCTTGGCCATACAGTCGTCGAGCACCGAGCTGATCGCGGCCGCCGGCACCGCCACGACCGCCAGGTCCACCTCGTCGGGGATATCGCGCACCGTGGGGTAGGCGTGCACGCCACGTACCGAGCGCCGGTCGGGGTTCACCGGGTACACCGCGCCCTGGAAGGTGCCGTCGAGCAGATTGGCCAGCACCACTCCGCCGACCCGGGTGGTACTGGGCGTGGCGCCGATCACCGCGACCGACCGCGGCGCGAGCAGGTTGCCGACACTGCGCGCCTCCGAGGCGCGCTCCCGCGCATCGCGCACCGAACGCAGCGCCTCGGTGGGGTCGATAGCGAACTCCAGATGCAGTACCGACCCGTCGCGGCTGCGTCGCACCTGATAGCCCGCCTCCCGGAAGACGGTGACCATCACCGTGTTCTCGGCCAGCACCTCGGCGACGAAGGTGTCGATCCCGTTCTCCGCGGCGGCGCCGGCGAGATGCTCGAGCAGGATCGAGCCGAGCCCGCGGCCTTGGTGCCCGTCGGCCACCACGAAGGCGACCTCCGCGGCCCGCATATCCGGCCGGTCGAGCAGTTCGTATCGGCCGACGGCGATGATCGACTCGCCCAGGACGGCCACCAGCCCCACCCGGTCGCGGTAGTCGACATGGGTGGTGCGGTACAGATCCTTCGGCGAGATCCGTGGATACGGCCCGAAATAGCGCAGGTAGCGGGTGCGTTCGGAGAGGGCGGTATGGAACCGTTGCAGTTCCTCGGCGTCGGCCGGGGTGATCGGGCGCAAGCGCACCACGCCCCCGTCGGAGGCCAGGACATCGGCGTGCCAGTGCTGCGGTGCCGGTGCCGGATCGTCGGGAACAGTGGGATCAGTCACGCGGGTCCTCCGGGTCCAGGCCGAGCGGGCCGAAGCTGGCTCGGCGGGTGGCGAGAACGGCGGTGTCGACCGCACGTTGCGCGCGATCGGCCCGGGCGTCCCCGGTTTCCGCGGTCCCCCCGGGCCCGTCCCAGCGCTGGAACGCGATATCCACACCGTCGCCCATGGTGCGGGGCGGCGATATCCGCGGCCTGTCGGTGTGTACGAGATCGATCCAATCCTGCGGTATCGCGGTCGCCGGGTCCACCGGGCGGTCGAGTGCGATGCCCAGCAGATGGGTCCAGGCCCGCGGTACCACCCGCACCAGCCCGTAGCCGCCGCCGCCGACGGCCAGCCAGCGTCCCTCGGCGTACCGGTCGGCGAGATCCCGCATGGCGGCGAAGGCGGCCCGCTGGCCCTCGATACCGAGTTCGAGTTCGGCGAGCGGATCCTCGCGATGGGTGTCGACGCCGCACTGGCTGATCACCAGCTGCGGGCGGAAGGCCGCGACCGCGCCGGGCACCACCGCGTGGAAAGCCCGCAGCCACTGTGGGTCGCGGGTGCCCGGTAGCAGCGGGAGATTGATCGCGGTGCCGTCGCCGGGGCCGCTTCCGGTTTCCTCCGGCCATCCGGTATTCGGCCACAACGTCGCCGGATGCTGGTGGACGGAGATGGTCAGTACCCGCGGGTCCCGGTAGAACGCGTGCTGAACCCCGTCGCCGTGGTGGACATCCACATCGATATAGGCGATTCGGTCGAATCCGTGGTCGAGCAACCAGGAGATGGCCACCGCCACATCGTTGTACACGCAGAACCCCGCCGCCGCGCCGGGCATGGCATGGTGCATCCCGCCGCCGATGCTCACCGCACGCCGGGTGGTGCCCTCGGCGATCGCCCGCGCGCCGGCCAGCGTCCCACCCACGATCACCGACGAGGCTTCGTGCATCCGCGGGAAGACCGGGTTGTCGGCCGAGCCGAGCCCGTACGGCGGGTCCACGGGTACCGCGCCCGGAATCGCCGCGGGCACCGCGTGCCGTACGGCGTCGATATAGTCCGCGGCGTGCACCCGGAGCAGGTCCGCGGTATCCGCCGGCCCCGGTTCCAGGAGTTCGATTCCGTCCAGTACCCCGAGCGCTTGCGCCAGCGCCATGGTGTACCGCAACCGGACGGGTTTCATCGGATGCTCGGGTGTCCACGAGTAGTCCAGAAACCGGTCGGTCCACACGACTGCCGCCGCGTGCCCGTCATCGCGAGGTACCTCCGGTGCTGAAGTGGCCATGATCGCAACCGTAGTGGGAAGGGCGGAACCCCATCCGGCGTTGTCATGCAGTAGAAATACATGTATGTGCGACCGCGGCGCCGAACCGCGCGCCGCCGGTATTCCCATCGCGTCACGCGACCCGCTCTGTTCGACCGCGGTCGCTGGTGCGCAGGTAGAATTCGTGCCGACGAAGGGGCAACAGTGAAGGATCTGGTCGACACCACGGAGATGTATCTCCGTACCATCTACGACCTCGAGGAGGAGGGCGTCGTACCCCTGCGTGCCCGGATCGCCGAGCGGCTGGAACAGAGCGGGCCGACGGTGAGCCAGACCGTGGCACGGATGGAACGCGACGGGCTGTTGCTCGTCGCGGGTGACCGGCATCTGGAACTGACCGACAAGGGCCGCAGTATGGCGGTCGCCGTGATGCGCAAACACCGCCTGGCCGAGCGACTGCTGGTGGACATCATCGGCCTGGACTGGCAGAACGTCCACGCGGAGGCCTGCCGCTGGGAGCATGTGATGAGCGAAGACGTCGAACGACGCCTCGTCGAGGTGCTCAACCATCCCACCACCTCGCCGTACGGCAACCCGATTCCGGGGCTGGACGAACTCGGTATCAGCGCGTCCGACCTGCACGAGGAACCGCTCAAGCGACTCTCCGAACTGCCCCAGGGGCAGACCCACGCCGTGGTGGTCCGCCGGCTGGCCGAACATATCCAGACCGATCCCGAGGTGATCGGCCGCTTGCGGGAGGCCGGTGTGGTTCCCGACGCGCGTGTCACGGTCGAGAGCAAACCGGGTGCGGTGGTGATCACCGTTCCCGGGCACGGGGGTTTCGAACTGCCCGATGAAATGGCCCATGCCGTCCAGGTGAAGCTGGTCTGATCCGTGAAACTTCTGGTCACCGGCGGTGCCGGTTACGTAGGTGGGGTCTGCGCGCTGGTGTTGCGCGAGCGGGGCCACGAGGTCGTGGTGGTCGACGACCTGTCGACGGGTAACGCGGACGGCATACCCACCGGCGTCGAATTCGTCGAAGGCGATGTGGCCGAGGCCGCACCGGCTCTGCTGCGCTCCCGGCAGTTCGACGGGGTCCTGCATTTCGCGGCGCAGTCGCTGGTCGGTGAATCGGTACAGCTCCCGGAAAAGTACTGGCACGGCAATGTGGTGAAAACGCTCACACTGCTCGAAGCCATCCGGGAGACCGGAACGCCCCGGCTGGTGTTCTCCTCCACCGCGGCCGTCTACGGCGAACCCGAGCAGGTTCCCATCACCGAGGATGCCCCGGCCCGGCCCACGAATCCCTACGGCGCCTCGAAACTGGCCGTCGACAACGCCATCACGTCGTATTCGGTAGCGCACGGCCTGGCCGCGACCAGCCTGCGGTACTTCAACGTGGCCGGCGCCTACGGTGGTCTCGGTGAGAACCGGGTGGTGGAAACCCATCTGATTCCGCTGGTGCTGCAGGTCGCTGCGGGCCACCGGGATTCCATTTCGGTGTTCGGTACCGATTGGCCCACCCCCGACGGCACTGCGGTCCGCGATTACATCCATATCCTGGATCTCGCCCAGGCCCATCTCCTGGCGCTGGAAACGGCCACGGCGGGTACTCATCGCGTCTTCAATCTCGGCAGTGGCACCGGTTTCTCGGTGCGCGAGGTGATCTCGGCGTGCGAACGGGTCACCGGGGGGCCGATCGCGGCGGTCGATGCGCCGCGCCGGGCCGGTGATCCCGCGGTGCTGATCGCCTCCAGCCGCCGGGCCATCGACGAACTGGGCTGGCAACCGAAGCACAACGACCTCGACGAGATCGTGTCCACCGCGTGGGACTATCTGCAAGGTCTCGGATCCCGCGCACACAGCGCCCGCTGACCTCCCCGCGCCGTCGCCGCTCACCATCGGCCCGCATCCAGGTCTACCCCGAGTGCGGCGGCGCAGTCGCGGCCGCACCGGGCGAGTTCCCGCAGACGTTCGGGGCGCATCCCGGCCTCCAGCGCCGTGTGCAGGAGATTCGCCATCGAGTGATGCGGATCGGCCGAGAGCGCGGCGTCCAGGGCGATCCCGGCGAACGGGCCGTCGCCCCGAACGTAGGCGAAATAGCCCAGCAGAGTGGCTGATTCGGCCCGGTCCGGGCCGTGGAGTGCGCGGGTCAGCCATAGCCACAGCTGTTCGGCCGCCGCCGCGTGCGGGCCGGCGGCGAGCGCGAACATACTGTCCCGCAGTTCCCGGTCGCGTAACGCTACGGCGAGATCCGCGAGTTCCCGGGCGTCGAGTTCGCTACCGGATTCGGCGCTCGCTATCAGCCACAGCACGGTGGCGAGTTCGCCGCGTAGGAATCCGATCGGGTCGCCACGCCGGGCCGCCGCCGCGTAGCGGTCCTTGGCGCGGGCCTTGGCCGCGGTGAGTTCGGCCGAGACCCGAGCGTGCGATGCGGTGTCGGCGGCGACCAGCGCCGTCAGCTCGTCGCGGCTGCGCCGTACCGGCCGCCCGTCGAGGACGCGGTTCAGCGTGACCCGGGAGGCCGCCGGATCGGCGATGAGGCCGCGCTCCCGCGGGTCGGTGAGGCTCCACCAGGGATGACCGGCACGGATCACCGGAGCCGCCCACGCAGCGCGTACCGGAACCGCCGCGGCCGCCAGGCGCCGCTCCAGTTCCGCCAGGACCGGAACAGGCTCCGCGAGAGCGTTTTCCGGCTCCACCAGATCGTCGTCGACGAGGACGGCGAGCACGCCCACCACGCCCGGCCGGGCGCATACCCGCGCCGCGGCCGCGGCCACGGTGGTGGTATCGGGTGGCCGCCGGTCCACCGGACGCAGGAGATCGAACCGCACGACGAGATCGACGACCGCACTGTGCGGGGCCTCGGTCCCCGCACAGAGCACGGCCAGGATCAGGGAGCGTTCCGGGCAGAAACCGAGCATGGCGGGGATGGCCGCGAGGAGATCTCCCGGATCGTCGAGCCGGGCCGGGTGCGGCCGGGCGAGCCAGTCGTACTCGCCGGCCGCACCCTCACCGCAGCGCAACCGGCCCCGGCCGGACGACCGGCCACCGGACTCGGTGTGTGCCGTGCCACGCAGGGCAGCGGGGGCCGGCGCGGCAACCGGCCGGGCGGAGAAAACCCGGGCCGTCGGGCAGCGGGCGGAACGCGCGGGTGTGGTGGGCGACCGGCCCGTACCATCCGGGCCCGGTGGCACGGATACGCCGGTCGGTGTGGTGGGCGGCGGGAAGGCCGAGGCGGCTGCGGGTGTCATGGACCGATCATCCGGCCGGCGGCAGCACAGCTCGCCGCCGTGAACTGGGCTGATACCGCGAAGAAACAGGTCTGTGGATAACTTCGGGCTGTGTATACCGCCGCGCGCGTTCCGGCGGACAGCTGGGCGTTTCCGAGCCACCGGCGCGAAAATCGGCACAATCGCGCGCGGGCTGTGCCACACTCCCTGCGTCCGCCGGCCACAGCACACCCCGATCCCGCATCGCGGCCGGTCGGGGCCGGGAATTCACCGGCGGCGCCCGCTGTTGTCATCACCGAGCGCCGAGGTGCGGCCGCGTGTGGCCGTTCATCGTCATGGGGGACAATGGAGCGTGATTCGCGGCTCGCGGCGCGGCAGCGGACACCCAGCATGACGACCGGCCCGCCGACGGATCGCGCAGGAAGGAGTACGCGATGGACTACGAGTCGCGAATGTACGAACTGGAGTTCCCCGCTCCGCAGCTGTCGTCCGACGACGGCTCGGGGCCGGTCCTGGTACACGGCCTCGAGGGTTACTCCGACGCCGGCCATGCCGTCCGGCTGGCCACCACGCATCTGCGGGAGAGCCTGGAAAGCGAGCTGGTCGCCTCGTTCGATGTCGACGAGCTGCTGGACTACCGCTCCCGCCGCCCGCTGATGACGTTCAAATCCGATCATTTCGCCGATTACGCCGAGCCCGAGCTGAACCTGTGGGCGGTACGCGATACCGCGGGCACCCCGTTCCTGCTGCTGGCCGGCATGGAACCGGATCTGCGCTGGGAGAAATTCACCACGGCCGTGCGGCTGCTGGCCGAACAGCTGGGCGTGCGGCGCAGTATCGGGCTCAGTGCCATCCCGATGGCGATCCCGCACACCCGCCCGCTGGGGGTGACCGCGCATTCCTCGAATCGCGACCTCATCCCGGACAACCAGCGCTGGCCGGGCGAACTCCAGGTACCCGCGAGCGCGTCCACGCTGCTCGAGTACCGGATGGCCCAGCACGGCCACGAATCGCTGGGGTTCTCCGTGCATGTGCCGCACTATCTGGCGCAGACCTCGTACCCCGAGGCGGCACAGACACTGCTCGAACATCTCGGCGAGAACTCCGGGCTGCAGTTCCCGCTCGCCGCACTGGGTGAGGCCGCGGCCCGGGTCCGCGAGCAGGTCAACGAGCATATTTCCGGGAACGCCGAGGTGGAGACGGTCGTACAGGCGCTGGAGCGGCAGTACGACACCTTCGTCACCGCCCAGGAACGCCAGTCCAGCCTGCTGGTCGGCGAGGGTGAACTGCCCAGCGGCGACGAGCTCGGCGCCGAATTCGAGCGCTTCCTCGCCGAACAGGCCGGCTACTCCGACGACGACGAACAGAACTGATCGCGGCGATCACCGGCACACGCCCACCGTGCCGGTGATCGGCGCCGGACAGGCCGTAGGGTGTCCGGGGTGGATCTGACCGAACTGCTCGAGATACCGGGAACCGACGCCGACGCGTTGTACGAGTCGTTCGCGATATGGGCAGCCGATCAGGGTACGCCGCTGTATCCCGCTCAGGACGAGGCGCTGCTGGAGCTGGCGTCCGGCTCCCATGTCATTCTCGCCACCCCGACCGGCTCCGGAAAATCACTGGTCGCGGTGGGCGCGCATCTGTTCGCCCTGACCGGCGGCCGCCGCACCTACTACACCGCACCGATCAAAGCACTGGTCAGCGAGAAGTTCTTCGCACTGTGCGAGATCTTCGGTGCCGAACGGGTGGGTATGGTGACCGGCGACGCGGCGGTCAACCCGACCGCGCCGATCATCTGCGCCACCGCCGAGATCCTGGCCAACCTGGCGTTGCGGGAGGGGCCGGAGGCCGATATCGGCCAGGTGGTGATGGACGAATTCCATTTCTACGCCGACCCCGACCGCGGCTGGGCCTGGCAGGTACCGCTGCTGGAACTTCCGCACGCGCAGTTCCTGCTGATGTCGGCGACGCTCGGCGAGGTCGATTTCTTCGCCGCGGACCTCGAACGGCGCACCGGCCGCAGTGCCGCGGTGGTGGCGGGTACCGAACGCCCGGTCCCGCTGAACTTCTCCTATGCGCGCACCCCGATCACCGAGACCCTCACCGAACTGGTAACCACCCATCAGGCCCCGGTCTACGTGGTGCATTTCACCCAGGCCGCCGCACTGGAACGGGCGCAGGCGCTGACCAGCGCGAATTTCGCGAGCCGGGCCGAAAAGGACGCGATCGCCGAGGCGCTCGGTGAGTTCCGGTTCTCGTCGGGTTTCGGCCGGACGCTGTCGCGGCTGATCCGGCACGGTATCGGCGTGCATCATGCGGGCATGCTGCCGAAGTACCGGCGGCTGGTGGAGAAGCTCGCACAGGACGGATTGCTGAAAGTGGTATGCGGCACCGACACACTCGGGGTGGGCATCAACGTACCGATACGCACCGTATTGCTCACCGGGCTCACCAAATTCGACGGCGTCCGCACCCGGCGGCTCAAGGCCCGGGAGTTCCATCAGATCGCGGGCCGCGCCGGGCGGGCCGGGTACGACACGATGGGCACGGTGGTGGTGCAGGCCCCCGAACACGAGATCGAGAACACCCGGCTGCTGGCGAAGGCGGGTAACGATCCGAAGAAGATGCGGAAGGTGCAGCGCCGCAAACCGCCCGAGGGTTTCGTCTCGTGGAGCGAGGAAACGTTCGAACGCCTGGTGACCGCCGCACCCGAGCCCATGGTGTCGCGTTTCGCGGTGACCAACTCGATGCTGCTGAACGTGATCGCCCGCCCGGGCAACTGTTTCGAGGCGATGCGCCATCTGCTGGAGGACAACCACGAACCGCGGCCCGCGCAGCGCCGCCACATCCTGCGGGCCGTCCGGCTGTATCGCGCACTGCGCGACGCCGGTGTCGTACAACAGCTGCCCGAACCCGACGACACGGGCCGCTACGCCCGCCTGACCGTCGATCTGCAGCGCGATTTCGCGTTGGACCAGCCGTTGTCGCCGTTCGCGCTGGCCGCCTTCGAACTGCTCGACAGGGACTCCCCGAATTACGCGCTGGATATGGTGTCGCTGGTCGAGGCGACACTCGAGGATCCGCGCCAGCTGCTGATGGCCCAGCAGCACAAGGCCCGCGGCGAGGCGGTGGCCGAGATGAAGGCCGAGGGCATCGAATACGACGAGCGGATGGAACTGCTCGAGGAGATCACCTGGCCGAAACCTCTCGCCGACCTGATCGAGGCTGCCTACGACACCTACCGGGCCGGGCACCCCTGGCTCTCGGAATTCGCGCCCGCCCCCAAATCGGTGGTGCGCGATATGGTCGAGCGGGCGATGACCTTCACCGAGCTGATCTCCTACTACGAGCTCGCGCGTTCGGAGGGCGTGGTGCTGCGCTACCTCGCCGACGCCTACCGGGCGCTGCGCCGCACGGTCCCGGAGGCGGCCCGGACCGAGGAACTCGACGACCTCACCGAATGGCTGGGCGAGTTGGTCCGCCAGGTCGATTCCAGTCTGCTCGACGAATGGGAACAGCTCACCGGCGCGGGTGCCGAAACCGACGCCGAGCAGCTTGCGTTCGGCGCCGAAACGGTGCGGCCCATCACCGCCAACGAACGCGCTTTCAAGGTGATGGTGCGCAATGCCATGTTCCGCCGGGTCGAGCTCGCCGCCCGCCGCCGCTGGGCCGAACTGGCCGAACTGTCCCCGGGCCCGGATTGGGAGACCGATCTACAGCCCTATTTCGCCGAGTACGGCACGCTCGGCACCGGACCCGACGCCCGCGGCCCGCAACTGTTCCGGATCGAACAGCGGCCCGGTTTCTGGCAGGTGCGCCAGACCCTCGACGATCCGTCCGGAGATCACGGCTGGGCGATAATCGCGACGGTGGATCTGGCCGAATCCGACGCCGCCGGCGAGGTGGTGTTCGACGAGGTCACGGTGGTTTCCGGTTGACCGCCGGCGCCGAATGCGTATGAGTGAGGTCGAGGGGTCGTGACGGCGGAGTTCACCGGCCGGCATGTGCTGGCCGAATTCGGCGGGGTCGACAGCGCGCTGTGCGACGACCGGGACCGGCTCGAGGCCGCACTGCGCGGGGCGTTGACCGCGGCGGGCGTCACGATCTGCGAGATGGTGGGAAAGCAGTTCGCGCCGCGCGGTGTCACGGTGCTGGCCCTGCTGGCCGAATCGCATGCCTCTCTGCACACCTATCCCGAGTCCGGCGATATCTTCGTCGACGTCTTCACCTGCGGGAGCGCCGCGGACAGCGCCGGCAAGGTCGCCGAGTACCTGCGCGCCGCGCTGGCACCGCGCCACGTCCGGATCTCGACCGTGCTCCGCGGCCGCGCCGCGGGCCCGGCCGCACCCGCAGCCCACCCGCACGCACAGCAGGACCCGCAGCGCGCCCCCGCCGCCGACGCACCTCGAGACGAAAGGCCGGTGCGCCGAACCGGGCGTGCCCGGCCGACGCCGCACTGATCCGCTCGGCCGACGCAGCACTGATGGTTCCGGCCCACGCAACACTCGAGGTCCCGGCCGGCACAGCACTGATCGTTGCGGTCGACACCTCACCGAAACGTCCCGGCCGACACAGCTCGGCGAGACCGACCGAGTTGCTCGGTGCCGGCCGGGTAGCTCGGTGCCGGCCGGGTAGCTCAGCCGAGCGCACCCGGGAGCAGCATGTACGCCATGCCCAGGTCCATGATCACGTGCGGCAGTGCCCCGGCCGGCCATGCGCTGCCGGATGCCGCCGGATGCACCGCCCACCACAGACGACCACCGTGCCGCGCGGTGACCGTCACCGCGACCGCATCCGCCAGGAACATCAGCGCAAGGATCACCGGTACGGCCCCCGGCGCGGCACCGTGCTCCGCGGTGGAATGCCCCGACATGGTCACCAGCATCACTACAGCCGCCACCAGGTGATACCCGAGCGGGCCGGTGTTCCCCGGCCGGGCCCGATCCCGCCCCGCGATCCGGCCGGCCAGCAGCAGGCCGAAGACCAGTGTCATCGCCAGCAGCACACCGTGCAGGGCGTGCGCGTGCGGCACGGTGGGGAACAACACCATGACCAGCATCACGGCACACATCAGCAGATGCGCCGCATCGGCCTCGTGATCGCCGGCCGGCCCGGCGCAACCGGTGCTGGGGTACCGCTCCCCCGCGAGCACCGGACGGTGCGCCACCCGGGTCAGCACCAGCGCACCCGCGACCAGGAACAACAGCGCCACACAGACCCGGACCGCGGCATGACCGAAAACGAAATCACCCATGCCGCAGAACCTTTCACGAAAGAAGCACCCCGGATATGGTCCCATGCGGCCGCCGGCCCGGGGAACGGTTCCGCGCACCGCGGCTCCGGCCCGCGGCCCGCGGTGCGCGCGACAGCATGCGCAGCGACGGGATCGCGCGGACCGGGCCGGCCGGCGCCCCGTGGTATCCGGCCGTGACCGCCGCCGGCCCCGACCGGAAGTTTCGTTACCCTGGTCAACGCAATGACCAGGACCGCCGTCACGCACCGGGAGCTTCGTACCCGGTTGGCCTCACTCACCCTCCGCGACGAACACCGGCTGCGTAAACAGCTCGACCGGGGTCGCGGTGGCGATCTCACCCGGATCGAAGCGGAGATCGCCGCCGCCGAACAGCGCGTCGCGGCCCGGCACGCGGCGCTGCCCGCCATCACCTACCCGGAACAGCTTCCGGTGACGGCGCGGCGCGACGATATCGCCGCTGCCATCGCCGCGAACCAGGTCGTGGTCGTCGCCGGGGAGACCGGGTCCGGCAAGACCACGCAGATCCCGAAGATCTGCCTGGAGCTGGGCCGGGGTATCCGCGGCGCGATCGGGCACACCCAGCCGCGCCGGCTCGCGGCCCGCACGGTCGCGGAGCGGATCGCCACCGAACTCGATACCGAACTGGGCGACGCGGTCGGCTATACGGTGCGCTTCACCGATCAGGCCGCCGAGCACACGCTGATCAAACTGATGACCGACGGCATCCTGCTGGCGGAGATCCAGCGCGACCGGCTGTTGCGGGCCTACGACACGATCATCATCGACGAGGCGCACGAACGCAGTCTCAATATCGATTTCCTGCTGGGATATCTGAAACAGCTGCTGCCGCGGCGGCCGGACCTCAAGATCATCATCACCTCGGCGACCATCGACCCCGACCTGTTCGCCCGGCATTTCGCCGACGCGGCCGGGAACCCGGCGCCGATCGTCGAGGTCTCCGGGCGCTCGTATCCGGTCGAGATCCGCTACCGCCCGCTGGCCCTGCCCGCCGTGGCGGACACCGAGGACGACGACGAGGATCGCGCGGTGGACCGGGACCCGGTGGACGCCATCTGCGAGGCCGTGGTGGAACTGTTCGCCGAGGGCGACGGCGATGTGCTGGTGTTCCTGTCCGGCGAACGGGAGATCCGCGATACCGCCGACGCGCTGGCCGATCTGAAACTCCCCCGCACCGAGATCCTGCCGCTGTACGCGCGGTTGTCGGCGGCCGAACAACATCGCGTCTTCGCCCCGCACAGCGGGCGGCGGGTGGTGCTGGCCACCAACGTCGCCGAGACCTCGCTGACGGTGCCGGGGATCCGCTATGTCGTCGATCCCGGTACGGCGCGGATCTCGCGGTACTCGCTGCGGACGAAGGTGCAGCGGCTGCCGATCGAGCCGATTTCGCAGGCCTCCGCCCGGCAGCGCTCCGGCCGCTGCGGCCGGGTGGCCGACGGGATCTGTATCCGCCTGTACTCCGAGGACGATTTCGACGCGCGGCCGGCCTTCACCGATCCGGAGATCCTGCGTACCAATCTCGCGGCGGTCATCCTGCAGATGACTTCCCTCGGGCTCGGCGCGATCGAGCGGTTCCCCTTCGTCGAAGCCCCCGACAACAGGGCGGTTCGCGACGGTGTCGCCCTGCTGGAGGAGCTGGGCGCACTGGTCCGGCGGACGCCGGGGCCGCGGGCAGATACCCAAGCCGGGACCCACGCTTCGCATCCGGTGCCGGACGGCGAATCCACGGGAACCGCTACGGAGAAGCCCGACCGCAACGCCGGCGACGACGCCCCGGATATGCCCGCCGGAACCACCGCGCCCCAGGCCCCGCCGGTCGATTCCGGACTTCCCGGCAGCTCGGTGCGGCCCGCCGCGGGCTCCGGTAGCCCGGAAGCAGGCCATACGCTCACCCCGGTCGGGCGGGAAATGGCCCGGTTACCGGTGGATCCGCGCATGGGCCGGATGCTCGTGGAGGCGCACCGCACGGGCTGCCTGGCCGATGTGCTGGTGATCGTGGCGGCGTTGTCGATCCAGGATGTGCGCGAACGACCGGCCGATCAACAGCAGGCCGCAGATACCGCGCATGCCCGGTTCAGCGTGCCGAATTCCGACTTCCTGGCCTATCTGCGGCTGTGGGAGTACCTCACGGGTCAGCGGCGGGCCTTGTCGGCCAACCGGTTCCGCCGGATGTGCCGGGAGGAGTTCCTGCACTATCTGCGGATCCGGGAGTGGCAGGACCTCTACGGTCAGCTGCGCACCATCACCAAGGGCATGGGCTGGTCGTTGCACGATCGCAGCACGGACGCGGGTCCGCACCGGCCGGGCCGGGAGGAAAACGCCGACGGCCCCGCCCGTTCCCGGCGGCGCCGCGGCGACCGTCCGAAAAAGCCTGCGGGGGACTCCGCCGGCGCGGGACGGGGTACCGAGACCACCGCGGTCCGGGCGCACGGGCCGCGCCCGCTCGACGAGATGACGCCGGATACCGACCCGTGGGATACGACCGCGATCCACCAGGCATTGCTGTCCGGCATGCTGTCGCATATCGGTGTGCGCGAGGCGGAATCCCGGGAATTCCTGGGCGCGCGCAATGCCAAGTTCATGATCTTCCCCGGCTCGGCGCTGGCGAAGAAACCACCGCGCTGGGTGATGGCGGCGGAGCTGGTGGAGACCTCCCGGCTGTGGGGCCGGATGGCGGCCCGGATCGAACCCGAATGGGCCGAACGGCTCGCCGGGGAACTGGTGAAACGCACCTATTCCGAACCGCATTGGTCGTCGAAACGCGGTACCGCCCGGGCCTACGAACGGGTGACGCTCTACGGCGTCCCGCTGGTCACCGGACGCCTGGTCGACTACGGCCGGATCGATCCGGAAATCACCCGGGAGCTGTTCCTGCGCCATGCTCTCGTGCAGGGCGAATGGCAGACGCGGCACGAGTTCTTCCACCGCAACCGCGCCCTGCTCGAGGATATCGCCGATCTGGAGCACCGGGCCCGCCGACGCGACATCCTGGTCGACGACGAGGTGCTGTTCGATTTCTACGATCGGCGCATCCCGGCCGATATCGTCTCGGTCCGGCATTTCGACACCTGGTGGAAAACGGCCCGCCGCGAGAATCCGCACCAGCTCGATTTCACCACCGACGCCGTGGTCAACGAGGGCGCCGACCGGCTGGACCCGGCCGCGTTCCCCGACACCTGGCGCCAGGGCGAACTGTCCTTCCCGCTCACCTACCAGTTCGAGCCGGGACAGGCCGACGACGGTGTCACGGTGCGGATTCCGGTGGCCCAGCTGGCCCATGTCCGGGCGGTCGGCTTCGATTGGCTGGTGCCCGGTATGCGTGCGGAACTCGCCGCAGGGCTGATCAAAACCCTGCCCAAACACCTGCGGCGCGCCGTGGTACCGGCCCCGGATTTCGCCGCTGCCGCGCTCGCCGCACTCACCGCCCGCGCCGAGCCGTTGCGCACCGGACTGGCCCGCGAACTCACCCGGCTGGCCGGAACCCCCATCGCCCCGGCGGATCTGAACCCAGCGGCGTTACCCGACCACCTCCGGATGACCTTCGCCGCCGTCGATACCGACGGCCGCGTCCTGGCTACCAGCAAGAGCCTGGTGGAACTCAGAAACCGGCTGTCCGACCAGGTTTCGGCGTCGGTGGCCGCGGCCACGGCGGGCGCCGAACGGGCGCCGGCCACCGTCTGGACCTCGGAATCGCTGGGTGCGCTACCGGCCACGGTACGCCGGGAGGTCGGCGGGCAGCCGATCACCGGCTATCCCGCCTTGGTTCCGGAAGCCGAGGGCGTGGCGGTCCGGGTCCTGAAAACACCCGCCGAACAGGCCCGGGCCATGCGCGCCGGGACCCGCGCACTGGTGCTGGCCGCGATCCCGACCTCGGTGCGCGCGGTCACCGCCGGATTGTCACCGGCCGATCGGCTGGTACTGAGCCAGAATCCGTACGGTTCGGTGGATGCACTCGTCGAAGACTGCCGCGCCGCGGCCGCCGACCAGCTGATCACCGCGGCCGGCGGGCCGGTACGCGACCCGGACCGATTCGATCGGCTGGTAGCGGCGATCCGGCCGAAGTTCAACGACGTGGTGACCCGCCTGGTCCGCCTCTTGGTCCCGGTGCTGGCTGCGGCCCATGAAGTTTCGGCCGCGCTGCCAGCGGTGCGGGAAGCCGATATCGCCGCCGACGTCCGCGAGCAGCTGGCCGAACTCGTCTTCGCCGGTTTCGTCTCGGAATGGGGCCCGGGGCGGTTGCGGGAACTCCCCCGCTACCTGCGCGGCGCCGCCGAACGACTGGCGGCGCTACCCGGTTCGGCCGACCGTGACCGCGGCGCCATGACCGAGGTCGATACGGCCACCTCCGTCTACAACCAACTGCTCGCGGGACTGCCGGAGTCGCGGCGGTCCGCGCCGGAGGTCATCGAGCTCTGGTGGATGATCCAGGAACTACGGGTCAGCCTGTTCGCGCAGCGGCTCGGCACGCCGTATCCGGTCTCGGTCAAGCGGATTCAGAAGGCGGCCGCCGCCGTTCGGCGCTGAAGACAGCCGACGTCGTACGACTCCCGGGGACCGGCCGGCGGCGCCGGATCATTCGCCGCCGACTACCGCGGCACGCGCGCGGCGGATCTCCCGGATCTCGCGTTCGAAATCCTCGGCCGAGGTGAACGAGCGATACACCGAGGCGAAACGCAGATACGCCACCTCGTCCAGTTCGCGTAGCGGCCCGAGAATCGCCAGGCCGACCTCATGGCTCGGCACCTCGGGCGACCCCTTGGCCCGCACCGCGTCCTCTACCTGCTGGGCCAGCAGGTTCAGCGCGTCGTCGTCGACCTCGCGGCCCTGGCAGGCCCGCCGCACCCCGCGGATGACCTTCTCCCGGCTGAACGGCTCGGTGACCCCACTGCGTTTGACGACCGACAGGATCGCCGTTTCCACGGTGGTGAAGCGACGGCCGCATTCCGGGCATGCGCGTCTGCGGCGAATGGCGGCGCCCTCGTCGGCCAGTCGCGAGTCGACGACCCGGGAGTCGGGGTGTCGGCAGTACGGGCAATGCATCCGGGGTCCTTCGTCGCTGCGAACGCTCGCGGCCGAACCGGCGGCGGTCGCGGGTCCGGCGAGCGCTGGCACCGGGTGGCTGCCCGGTACCGGGTGGGCCGGCGGCAGGCACCGGCTCATCTGCATAACACATCGAGGATACCGGCACGGGGTGTGCCGTGGTTTCGCTCACCCCGGGACCGGGCCCGGACCCGGCCATCGGCTACCGGATCCCCGCGCCCGGACCGGCGCCCGGCGGGACCGCCACGGCCGGTATCCCGGTCGGCACCGGGGCGGGCTGGGGGTCGGGGGCGCGCAGGTGCGCAAGGGCGAGGAATCCGGTCACGACGGCGGCCGTGATCACTGCCGTCAGAGCTGTCGCCGCGAAACCCGCGCGGGCGCGCTCGACGAGTTCGGCCGGTGCGGGCGCGACCGCCGGGCCCCGGCGCGCCGGGGTATGGGCGGGCGCGATGCGGACAGCGGCGCGACGCCGGCCGGGTGCACCGACCGGCGCGCCGGAAGGCGCGGGGAGGGGCGGCCGGGCGCCGCGCGCCGCCACCGCCGGCCGTGCGATCCCGGCGCAGGACCGGACGGCCCGGCCGGTGACCGGCACCGGTGACCCGTCATCACCCGGTTGCCCGGTTCCGGTCTCCCCCGGCGGGATCGGAACGAGGGTCGTAGGGGTGGTGGCGTCTTCCCACGCACCGGAGCCGGTCACGCTGATCGCAGTGTTCATCGGATGGACCTCCGTGGCTTCGCGGATGCTCGGCGGAATTCGATCAAATGTTCGACGAACTGATGTTCGAATTTCTACCATGCGAAGGAGCCGTTGTCAGTAGCAACGCCGGACATACCTCGAACAGATGTTTGATAGATCGCAACGCTCGGACTAGATTCACTGCCACGGTAAGAACTTCGGGCACCTCCGGTGCGGATCACGCTCGGGCGTGGGCCACCGGACGCGAAGACCGACGAGAAAGGGCGGTTGTGGTGAGCCAATCAGACGACACGGGTGACGGAGCCGATCTCGGCGCCGGCCCCGAACCGGTGGCGACCGGGGCGGATCTCACCGTGCGTCAGCGCAAGGTGCTCGACGTGATCCGGTCCTCGGTGAGCATGCGCGGCTATCCGCCCAGCATCCGCGAGATCGGCGATGCGGTGGGGCTGAATTCGACCTCGTCGGTCGCCCACCAGTTGCGCACGCTGGAGCGCAAGGGTTATCTGCGCCGCGACCCCAACCGCCCGCGCGCCGTGGACGTTCGCGGAATGGACGAAGCCGTCCGTTCGGTGACGACGCTGACCCCCGCCGATGGCGCGGTGGCCGCCGACACCGTCGCCCGCACCGAGGACGGCGGCACCGACCAGCCGGTCCCCACCTACGTACCGGTTCTGGGCCGGATCGCCGCCGGTGGCCCGATCCTGGCCGAACAGGCCGTGGAGGATGTGTTCCCGCTCCCGCGCGAGCTGGTCGGCGACGGATCACTGTTCCTGCTGAAGGTCGTCGGCGAATCCATGGTCGACGCCGCTATCTGCGACGGTGACTGGGTGGTGGTCCGGCAGCAGAACGTGGCCGACAACGGCGATATCGTCGCGGCCATGCTCGACGGCGAAGCCACCGTCAAAACGTTCAAGCGCAGCGGTAAGGATGTCTGGCTGATGCCGCACAATCCGCTGTTCGAGCCGATCCCGGGTAACGACGCACGGATCCTCGGCAAGGTCGTGACGGTGATCCGCAAGATCTGAGTGGGCCGGCGCGGTGCGCGGGTACGCACCGCGTCACCGGCCCGATGCCGCAGCGAGGTGGTGAGAACCAGTGAGCGGACGGACCGTCGCCGTGGCGAGACCGCGAACCGATGCCGATCCGCCGGCCACGCCGGACCTGGTGTGGTACGCGGCCTACGGGTCGAATGCGCATCCGGATCGTCTGGGCTGCTATCTGTCCGGTGATATTCCCGACGGTGCTGTCGCCGCACCGATCACCGCGGGCGAATCCGCCGTCGGCCGGTCGCCGCTACGCGGCTGCCGGGACCGGACACCGCCCGCGCGGTCGATCGGCATGATCCTGCCGGGGTTGCTCTATTTCGCGACACGATCGGCGATCTGGTCCGGTGGGCGCGCCTTCTACGATCCGGCGACGCCCGCCGACACCCCGGTGCACGCCTATCTACTGACCAGGGCGCAGTTCAGCGATATCGCTGCGCAGGAGATGTACCGCCCGGCGGGCATCGACCTCGATCTCACCGAGGTCCTGCGCACCGGCCGCGCCCGCCTCGGCCCCGGCCGCTACGAAACCCTGGTGTGTCCCGGCTCCTTTCAGGGCATACCGATCGTCACCTGCACCGCGGGCCGGCGCTGGCGCGACCTGCCCGGTAACCCGCCCGCACCGGTGTATCTCCGCCGGATCGGCATCGGACTACGCACGGCGCACGGCTGGTCGCTCACCGAGACGGCCGGCTACCTCGCGAGCCGTCCGGGCGCGGCCGGGCATTGGACGCCGGAAGCTGTTGCCGAACTTCTTTCGGGCGAACATCCGACCCGGTCCGCTCCGTCCCTCGCGGGCCACCCCATTCGAACGCCGCCGAAATCGCCCGGGCTCCCGCCCGGATGAGCCGGGCATAGCGCGCCCGGTCGGCCGGGCCGACCTCCGCGCGCAGCGGACCCAGCTGCACCTCGTACGGCGTTTCCGCGCCCCGGGACACCGGCGCGGAGATATAGCTCACCGGAAGCGCGTGCGGCGCTTCGAGATCCGCCGCGGTGTAGGCACGCGCGGTCAGCCGGGCGAGCTGACGCAGGAGTTTCGCGCGCAGGCCCGGCTGCAGTAGTTCGGCACCGAGCGCGCCGAGCAGTTCGGTGAGCACGTCGACCAGTCCGGCGTCGTCGTCCTCCGGCCGGAACATGGCGAATCCGTACGTGGTGACGAAATCGAGCAGCGCACGCGCCGCGGCCGCGTCGGTGGCCGAGCCGAGCCAGCGGTCCCGTTCGGCGGACGGCCGCCACGGCATCACCGCGGCGCCGGCCGGGTACGCCAGCGGAATCGACTGGCCCACCGACAATCCGGGCACGACCGGCGCGTTCGCGTACTGTTTGGCGACCAGAGTGAGCCGGCCTCCGGTGATCCGGCTCAGCGTCGCTCCGCATCCGGCCGCCTCCGCCAAGGCCGCCAGTTCCGCGCCGACGGCCGCGTCGATACCCGGCGTCTCCGCGGTGGTGAGCCGTGCCAGGGCCGGTCCCAGCCGGTACGCGCGGCTTGCATCACGCACGACCCATTGCGCCACGGACAGTTCGGCGAGTACGGCGGTCACGGTGGCGCGGGCCAGCGACAGCGCGTCGGCGATCTCGGACACCGTGCGCGCCCGGGGCGATTCCCGCAGTAGTTCGACCACCGCCACCACTCGCCGGGTGGGCGGGGAACCCGCTACCGCCATCTGTCACCGCTCCCTTGTCGCCCGCTCTGCCGAGCCCTACACTGCATCGACTATTCGATGGAAGTTCGTCGAATATTCGTCATCAGACTAGTCGATCTCAGGAGAGGCCCATGATTCTGGACAGGTTCCGGCTCGACGACCGGGTAGCCGTGGTGACCGGCGCGGGCCGCGGTCTGGGCGCCGCGATCGCCCTGGGCTTCGCCGAGGCCGGCGCGGACGTCGTGATCGCCGCACGCACCGAAGCCGATCTCGAATCGGTAGCCGGCCAGGTCCGCGAACTGGGCCGGCGTGCCCATGTCGTGGTGGCCGACCTCGCCGACCCCACCGCCTGCGCCGCGCTGGCGGAAACCGCCGTCACGGAGTTCGGCCGCCTCGATATCGTGGTCAACAATGTCGGCGGCGCGCTGCCGAAACCTTTGCTCGACACCTCGCCGGACACTCTGACACAGGCGTTCGATTTCAATGTCGCCAACGCGCATGCCCTGATCCGGGCCGCCGTCCCCCGCATGCTGGACACCGCCGACGGCGGTTCGATCATCAATATCACCTCGACGATGGGCCGGCTGCCGGGCCGGGCGTTCGCCGCCTACGGCACCGCCAAGGCCGCGCTCGCGCACTACACCCGGCTCGCCGCGATGGACCTGTGCCCACGGATCCGGGTCAATGCCATCGCCCCCGGTTCCATCGCGACCTCCGCCCTGGAGATCGTCGCCGCGGACGACAACCTGCGCGGAGCCCTGGAGCAGGCGACCCCGCTGCGCCGGATCGGCGACCCGGCCGATATCGCGGCCACCGCCGTGTTCCTGGCCTCCCCGGCCGGCGGATACCTGACCGGCAAGGTCATCGAAACCGACGGCGGGCTGATCGCGCCGAATCTCGATATCCCGATCCCGGACCTGTGAGGAGAACACCGTGACCTATCGCGTAGTGCATTGGGGCACCGGCAATGTCGGTAAGCACGCCCTGGCCGGAATCATCGACGACCCGCGGTTCGAGCTGATCGGCGTCCACGTCTCCAGCAGCGAGAAGGAGGGCCGGGACGCCGGTGAACTGGCCGGCCTCGATATCCGCACCGGCGTCGCTGCGACCACCGATGCCGCGGCGCTGCTCGCCGCGAAACCCGACGCCGTGGTCTATACGGCGATGACCGACAACCGCCTCGTGGAGGCGCTGGCCGAGCTCCGGGACATCCTGGCCGCGGGCGTGAACGTGGCGGCCAGCGCACCGGTGTTCCTGCAGTATCCCTGGCAGGTCCTGCCGGAGGATCTGCTGCGCCCGATCGAGGAGGCCGCGGCCACGGGCGGTGCCTCGATTTTCGTCAACGGTATCGATCCCGGATTCGCCAACGATCTGCTGCCGCTGGCTCTCGCGGGCACCTGCCGCCGGGTCGACCGGATCCGCTGTATGGAAATCGTCGACTACGCCACCTATGACAACGCGGCGGTGATGTTCGACATCATGGGCTTCGGCAAACCGCTGGACGAAACTCCGATGCTGCTGCAACCAGGCGTGCTGTCGCTGGCCTGGGGCAGTGTGGTGCGACAGCTGGCGGCGGGGCTCGGAGTGGAACTGGATGCCGTCACCGAAACCCATGAGCGGATTCCCGCGCCGGAGGATTTCGAGATCGCCGCGGGCCCGATCACCGCCGGTACCACCGCCGGGGTGCGTTTCGAGGTGCGCGGCATGGTGGGCGGCGAGGTCGTCACGGTGCTCGAGCATGTCACCCGGTTGCGTGCCGATCTGGCCCCCGAGTGGCCGCAACCGGCGCAGGAGGGCGGCTCCTACCGGGTCGAGATCACCGGCGAACCGAACTACCACATGGATATCCGTCTCTCGAGCGATCACGGCGACCACAATCACGCCGGTCTGGTGGCGACCGCGATGCGCGTGGTCAACGCCGTCCCCGCGGTGGTGGAAGCCGCCCCCGGTATCCGCACCACCCTCGACCTACCCCTGGTCACCGGCCCGGGGCGGGCAGCAGGAACCGGCAGTTCCTGAACCGGCACCCTGCACCACGGCACGGAAACCCCGACGCCGAGTTCTCCGGCAATCCCCCTGGACAGGAGGGAGCTCGCATATCCCCGGGACCCCGGCCACCGGCGACCCGGCATTTCGGGACATTCACGAATGCATGTTCGATACGTATCGTCGTGCACTCATCGCGCCACGGCCGGACCGGGATGGTTGAATGCCAACCGAAATGTTCAGCGGCGATGCGCCGGTGACCCGGTGACCGTGGCGCGACGCCGGCCACGGTCCGTACTACGAGGCGGTTTTCTCTCATATGGACGGGTTCGACGAGTTCCTCGGCAATGCCAGTGACTTCATCTGGGGTCCCTGGCTGCTGATCCCGCTGCTCCTCCTGACGGGGCTGTACCTGACCGTGTTGCTGCGCGGTATTCAGCTGCGCCGGTTCGCGCTCGCGTTCCGGCTCGGTTTCCTCGATCGCAGCGACGCGGACGCCGAAGGCGATATCTCGCACTACCAGGCGTTGTCCACCGCGCTGGCGGCCACCGTGGGCGTGGGCAATATCGCCGGCGTCGCCACGGCCATCTCGCTCGGCGGGCCGGGCGCGGTGTTCTGGATGTGGGTGACCGGCCTGGTCGGCATGGCCACCAAGTACAGCGAGGCGTTCCTGGGTGTGCGTTTCCGCCGTACCGACGCGGCCGGTAAACAGGCCGGTGGTCCGATGCACTACCTCCGGCAGGGCATCAAGGGCCCGGTCGGTATCTTCCTCGGCGGTTTCTTCGCCGTGGCCGGGGTGGTCGCCTCGTTCGGTATCGGCAATATGACGCAGGCCAATACGGTCGCGGCGAATATCGAATCGGAATGGAATGTGCAGACCTGGATCACCGGGTTGATCATCACCGTCCTCGCCGCCGCGGTGATCCTGGGCGGGATCAAGGGGATCGGCCGGGTGGCCAGCGTCTTCGTCCCGGTCATGATCGTGCTCTACATCCTGGGCGCGCTCGCCGTGCTGATCTTCCGGATCGAGGATCTGCCCGCGGCCATCGGGGAGATCGTCTCCGACGCCTTCACCGGTACCGCGGCGACCGGCGGTTTCGTCGGCGCAGGTGTCGCCGCGGCCATCCAGTACGGCGTGGCCCGGGGCATCTTCTCCAACGAGTCGGGGCTCGGTACCGGTGGTATCGCCGCGGCCGCGGCGTCGACCACGCATCCGGTGCGGCAGGCGCTGGTGTCGATGACCCAGACCTTCATCGACACGCTGGTCGTCGTATCCTTCACCGGCCTGGTGATCGTGGTGACCGGAGTCTGGAAGAGCGATGCCTCACCGGCTACCTACACCGCCGCGGCATTCGCCGACGCACTGCCGGGCACCTGGGGCAGTGTGATCGTGACGATCAGCATCGTCTTCTTCGCCTTCTCCACCATTCTCGGCTGGTCCTACTACGGCGACCGCTGCATCGAGTTCCTGTTCGGGAACGCCCTGGTGCTGCCGTACCGGATCGTGTTCATTCTGGTGGTTTTCGTAGGCGCCACCCGCGAACTGGACACGGTCTGGGTGTTCTCCGATGTGGCCAACGGCCTGATGGCACTGCCGAACCTCATCGGCCTGCTGATCCTTTCGCCGCTGGTCTACCGGGAGACGAAGGCCTATTTCGACAACAAGGCGAAAGAGGAATTCATCGTCAGCACCTGACCGGTAGGGTCCGCACACCGCGGGGGGGCGGTGGGGGGCGGAAGTGGCCCCCCCGGCGGGCCGGTGGGGGGTAGTGGTTTGGGGGGCACCCCCCCCGCTCCGTAGCGGCCGACGCCGCCCGCAGCCGGGGGGGGGGGGCGGTAAGACGG
>NZ_JARWPM010000456.1 GCF_029869215.1 Nocardia carnea | reverse complement strand
GGAGTGAAGAACGAGACTCCCGGGGGCCCCGAACCCGGGGCGCGCGGGGCGGGGGGCGAAAATAAAATAACGAAAGGGAGTTGTGGGTGGGGGGCAACAGGGGTAATTTGTTGGAAGCATCAAGAGTGGGGGCGAAGATGGTGGTTTTTATAAAACCACACCCCCCGGGGGGGCCCACAAACCCCGCGCCGCCGGAGGCGGCGCAATAGATACAGAGAGCACTGCTCTTGACTTCTTGCCGCAACAGTGAGATCGTTGTTCTCAACAGAGAGCAGTGCTCACAAAGGAGTTGGATATGACCACCGCGACCCGCTACCTCGCCCCCGCCGGTATCGAGCCGATCTTCAACCGCATCGTCAACGTGTTGCCGAAGCTCGGGATCAGCATCGCCGGCTCGCGGTTGCTGGCCGTGCGCGGGCGGAAGTCCGGTGAATGGCGGACCACGATCGTGAACGTGCTGACCACCGACGACGGTGCGCGCTACCTCGTCGCGCCCCGCGGGCATACCCAGTGGGTGCGCAACCTGCGGGTCGCGGGTGAGGGCGAGCTGCGGCTCGGCCGTAAGACCGAAGCGTTCCGCGCGGCCGAGGTCGCCGATGCCGGCAAGATTCCCCTGCTGCGCCGCTACCTCGAAGTCTGGGGGTGGGAGGTCGGCCGGTTCTTCGAGGGTGTCACCAAGGATGCCACCGATGCGCAACTCGCCGAAATAGCGCCCGGCTTCCCCGTTTTCCGGATCGAGCCCATGCGGGGTTCCGGGCCCGTCTCGGATCTGGACTGACGGAGCGGGGGAGCGAAGCGGAGGAGGGAAGATTCGGGACCCAGGGGCCTCGAACAGCGACGCCGGAGGAGGCGCAGATCAACGCAGCAGGAATTCGATGGCTGCTACGTAGCCGTAGCTGCCCATTCCGGCGACCACCGCGTCGGCGATGGGCGAGATGTAGGAGTGCCGGCGGAACTCCTCCCGGGCGTGCACATTGCTGATGTGCACTTCGACGATCGGGACCTCGGGTATCACCAGGGCATCCCGGAGGGCCACCGAAGTATGCGTCAACCCGCCGGGGTTGATCACGATGCCCGACGCCGTCCCGCGCGCGGCGTGGATCCGATCGATCAGCGCGCCCTCGGAATTCGACTGGAAATGCGCGATCTCCCGGCCGCGCGCCGCGGCCGCGCGACGGCACAATTCGATTACATCCTCGAGGGTCTCCGTGCCGTACACCGCCGGCTGGCGAGTACCGAGCATATTCAGATTGGGCCCGTTGAGGACGAGAATCGGACTGCTCGAGGTTTGCGGAAAGGCGGCATCGGACATGGCAGCAACCCTACCGACACCCCGAGCGCCCGCCGAGGGTTCTGGGCTACCGTGGCGGGGTATCTCTGCAGTGGAAGCGGACTTGCGGGGTAACACCACACGGCCTCGGCTCGATCGGTAGCGTAGCGAAGCCGGGTGCGTGCCGATGGTCCGATAATTGATCATGGTCGGTTCGGCGGCGAGTTGGGAACGGCCACAACTACACACAGTGGGACCGGCTATGGTTTTGGGGTTGCGAGCACTCGCAAGCAGGCATTTTTCAGGTACGGTGGACTTGTTACCAGAGTGGCAAGAGTGAAGAGTAGGCGACATGGATGTGTGGGGATCCCGCCGCTTTCGCTTCCGGGGCGCAGTGGCCCTTACGGGGGTGGCGGCTCTGGCAATCGCGATGGGATCGTGTGGGACCGGTACCGAGCAGGCCGGCCCCGAAGCCGTCGTCGATCGATTCACCGAACTGCTCGACGAGGGTGACCACGCCGCGGCAGCTGAACTGACCTCTTACCCGTCCGCCGCTTCGGCAACTCTCGGGCAAATGTTCGACGGGCTCGAATCCGGCACCGTCGACTACGAGAAAACGCAATTCATCGGACTCGACGCCGAAACCGGCATGTTCAGTCTGGACGTGCACTGGAACTTCGGTGAACGCAAGGACTGGTCCTACGGTCTGGAAGGCAAGATCCGCAAACTCTCCACCGGCTGGAAGATCTCCTGGGATCCCGCCGTGGTCATGCCGGAACTCGAACACGACCGCACGGTCCAGCTGGTGCGCACCACTCCCGATCCGGCCCCGCGGGTGGTCGACAATATCGGCAAACCGCTGATGACCGAGCAGATCATCAATGTCATCCAGCTCGATCCGGCGAAAATGCCCGACCCGGTCGCCTCCACCGACGCGCTCGCGCGGGCCATCGAACCGGTGGCCCCCCTCATCACCGGTGCTTCGCTGCGGGACGACTTGGCTGCCGCCGGCGGTAAACCGATTACGGCCGTGAGCCTGCGCGAAGGCGATTTCGCGATCCTGGAACCGGAGATGGCGCCGATCCCCGGTGTGGTGATGAAGAAGGAGCCGCGGCTGATCGTTTCCGACCGCCGGGTCTTCTCCCCACTGCTCGATTCCATGAAGAACGTGTGGGAGGAAAGCCAGGACAAGCATTCCGGCTGGGCGGTGCAGCTGTTCGAGAACGGGCAGTTCGTGAAACAGCTCGCCGGCCATCAGGGCCCGGCCGGGCCGGATATCGCCGGCACCATGGACCAGCGGTTGCAGCGCGCCGCCGAGGATGCGGTGGTGAGCGTGGGTTCCCCGGCCTCGATCGTGGTCACCCAGCCCTCCACGGGTGCGGTGGTAGCGGTGGCGCAGAACAATTACTCGAGTGCGCAAGGGCCGGTCGCGTTCACCGGGCTGTACCCGGCGGGCGGCATGATGAACCTGTTCCGCGAGGTGGCCGCGGCGTCCAAGGGGAAAGCCGTCAAGGACGTCACCGACGAGGAAGCCGTGGAAGCGGCGGCCACCCTCGGTGTGGGCGTGGATTTCCGGGTTCCCGGGCTGGAAGAGGTCACCGGCCGGCCGGCCGGCGCGGGCGATGCGGAACCGGTGCGTCAGGGCGGCGGTACGGATGCGCTGCTGGCCAGCCCGTTCGGGATGGCGATCGCGGCGGCGGCCATCGGCAACGGCACCCTGCGGCCGCCGATGATCGAACGCGGCCGCCCGGGGGAGACCGACGCCCCGGCGGGGCCGCTCCCCGGGCCGGTCGCCGACGCGGCGCGCCGGGTACTGCGGGACGGGATGAACGCCCCGCAGATGGCGCGGCTGCGCGGGTTCCGCGATGTCACCGGCTATTCCGCCAAGGCCGGCGACGACGGCTGGCTCATCGCGACCATGGGCGATCTGGCGTTCGCGATCCATATCGCCGATGTGGACAGCGGCGATATGGTCGTCCGGATGGGTGAGCGGATGCTGGCATCGTTCGCCAAACCCGACGAATGAGCGTGGCGCTCAGCTGAGCGCCCGGATGGCCGTCCGCCAGCCGACCAGGAACAGCGCCAGCACCAGCGCCGCCACCACGATGAAACTCGGTGCCGTGCCCTGCCCGCTGATCACCCGCAGCACCATCCCGGCCACCAGGGTGCACAGCCAGATGATCAGACCGGCCGGCCGCACCCGCAGACCGTTGAACGGTTGGTTCACCCGGTTGCGCAGGTACAGGGCGTAGACGGCGAGCCAGCCGACGGCGAGGCCGGTGAGGAACGGCCACGCCGTGCGGACCAGACCGGCCAGAATCGCCTCGTCGTGGCTGCGGCGCCCGATCACACAGAACAGCACCACCAGCAGCGCATCGACAACGATCGGTCCCAGCCATTTCACACGAGGCAGCCTAACGGGCGCGGTGCAGCCAACTCTGCGACGGTCCCGGACACAGGGACACCGGCTCAGACATTGCGCCGGGTGAATTCCTTCTCGTATTCCTCGTCCTCGGCATTGCGGTTGCGGAACAGGAAGGCGAAAACGATCCAGCCGATGATCGCGATCAGGACGAAACTCACCAGCCGGTAGACGAACGCGGCCGCGACCGCCTGCGCCGCCGGCAGGCCCGCGGCGGCGGTGAGGCCGTAGATCAGGGTCGCGTCCACGTAGACGATGCCCCCGGGCGCGAAGGGAATGGACCCCACCGCTTTACCCGCGGCGAACGCGATCAGCAGCCCCGCCCACCGCGGATCGCCGCCGATGGCGTAGCAGGCGGCGCCCAGGCAGGCGACGTCGGCGAGCCGGTGGACCACCGCCCACCAGGTGACCCAGGCGCCGTCGCGGGTGCCCATATCCACCGATTCGACCTGGGCCAGCATCTCCCGGATCTTGTCGCGACCGGCCTCCGGCGGCCGTTTGCGCACCCGGTTGACCAGCGCCAGCCCGCGCCGCAACGCTCCCTCGAGGGTGCCCGGATGCCGCGAGGCGTAATTCCCCGCCCACACCAGCGCCACCACCGCGGCCACCGACACGATGAGATTGACCGGCCCGATCCGCCCGCCCGCCAGCACCGTGCCCAGCACGCCGAGCAGCGCCAGGCCGGCGGCCGAGACGACCCCGGAGAAGACGAGCTGCCAGGAAGCGACTACCGGGCTCGCGCCCCAGCGCCGGGTCTGACGGTAGGTGAAGGCCGTGGAGAAGACCTGCCCGGCCGGCAGTGTTACCGACATGGCCGTCGCGCCGTAGACCACGGAAACCGATTTCAGCTGCCGGACCGCGACCCCGCCCGCCCGTAACAACTGTTTCTGCACCCGGCCGAAACCGGACATCGACAGCATTTGCAAGGCAATACACGCCGCGACCCAGCCCCAATGGATTTCGGTCAGTTTCCGCCACGACTCGTGTAGCCGGGGATACAGGTAGAAACCCTCACCGATCAGCAACAACAGCAGTACGGAAACGGCCACCCATTTGAGCCACCGGAATCTGCGGGAAGGTTTTCCGGTCTGGTTCGGCTCACCGGCCCGGGACACAGCAGGCGTATCCGCTGTATCACCGTTGGCAGTCACGAGCCCAGCCTAATGGACGCTTGCGGCCGGAGACGGGGGCCCGCCGACGGGTTCGGGTGAACGGTGCGCTATGCGCGCTCGACCTGGTCCGGCGCCGGTTCGGCCGCAGTTTCCGCCGGTACGGAATCGTTCGGCCAGGACAACCTGGTGGTACGCCGCCGCCCGCGCAGCTGCACCTCCTCGCCGGCGGTCCAATTCCGCTGTTCGCTCTCCTCGGCGAAATACAGTGCCGAACCCGATGCCAGCACCCGCCCCGGATGATCCTTGGCGAGTTCGGTGAGCCGGGAGGCCTCGTTCACCGGGTCCCCGATCACCGTGTATTCGAACCGATTGGCCGCACCGATATTGCCCGCCACCGCCAAACCGGCCGAAACACCGATACCGATATCGAGCCCGGCAACCGACCGTAATGCCTCGCGGAGTTCGCGGGCCGCGGCCAGTGCCGCTGTCGGTGCGTCCGGCCGGTCGAGCGGGGCGCCGAATATCGCGAGGGCGGCATCGCCGACGAATTTGTTCACGAATCCGTGGTGGTGATCGATGACATCGACCACTACCCGGAAGAATTCGTTGAGCAGATTCACCACCTCGGTCGGGGGGTGTTCGGCGGCGGTCGCGGTGGAGCCGACCATATCGACGAACAGCACCGCCACGAACCGGGTTTCCCCACCGAGTTCGGTGCCGTAGTCGAGGGCCCGCTGGGCGACTTCGGCGCCCACATGCTGACCGAAGAGTTCCTGCAGCCGCTGCCGGGTGGCGGCCTCCTCCATCATCCGGTTGAAACCGACCTGCAGCAGGCCGATCTCGCTACCGTCGAACACCTCCACCTGCACATCGCGCGCGCCGTTCTGCACCTGGTCGATGGCCTGGCTGAGCTGGCGGATCGGGTCGGAGATACTGGAGGCCGTGAGCATGGACAAGGCCAGTGCCTGCATGATCACGACCCCGCACAGCAGCAGAATCGATACCGCCAGCGATTGCGCCGAGAACTTGATATCCGAGGAGATCTGGGTCACGCAGAGCAGCACGATCGCAATGGTCGGGGCAAAGGTGCCCATGCCCCAGGTCATCGCCATCCGTGTGCCGACCCCGGGGGTGAGGGTGTGATCGAAGCGGCCGGCGGTGAGCGCCTCGGCGGCGACCGGGCGCAGGATCCGTTCGCCCAGCATGTAGGTGAACCCGAAGACGATGGTCGCGGCCATACATTCGGTGATGATCACCGTGCCGGCCAGCGCCGGAGTTTCGGAAATGATGGCGGTGGCCAGTACCGCGCCGCCGAGGATCCACAGCGCCAGGTGCAGGATCGCCTGGCGCAGCGGCGCGTGCAGGGCCGCCATCTGTTCCTGCCGGCTGGGCGGTCCGCCGCGCATCTGCCAGCGCATCACCGGGCGCAGCATCAGCGCCGAGGCGAGCACGCTGAGCACCCCGCCGGTGAGGAACACCGCCGCGGGGACGACCAGGCCGACCTGCCGCGGTCCGGGTTCCTCGCCCTCGGGCACCGGCAACCCGTACTGGATGAACGCCCACACCAGCACCGCGCCGAACGCGTTCGCGAGCAGCATCGAGGTGAGGTACAGCGGCCAGCGCGTATGCATGGTCTGTTTGACCGCTTCCAAGGGCGCTGACACGAGTACTAATCTAGCGTCCGGCCCGGGCGGCCCGGTGTTCCCGGGCACGGCCGCTACCCTCGACCGGGTGACCGAGCCGAAACCCTCTGCCGCGGACGCCGTTCACCCGATCGTGCGGCAGACCGCCGAATGGGCGTGGCGGCTACTGGTGATCTTCGCGCTGGTCGCGGTGCTGGCGGCGGCCGTGCGGCGGCTCGATACCGTGGTGATTCCGCTGGCCATCGCCCTGCTGGCTGCCGCGTTGCTGGCGCCGCTGGTCGATTGGATGCAGCGGCGCGGCGTGCCGCGGGTGATCGGTGTTTTCATCGCGCTGGTCGGTTCGCTCGGCCTGGTCGCGGGGGTGATGACCTTCGTGGTGGAACAGTTCGTGGTGGGTGTGCCGCAACTGTCCGACGAGTTCACCGCCAGTATCCACAAGGTGCAGGACTGGCTCATCACCGGACCGATGCACCTCAGCGACGATCAGATCCGCACCGCCGGCGACGCCGCGATCCGGACCGTCCAATCGAACCAGGACACGCTGACCAGCGGCGCGCTCACCACGGCGACGATGATCGGCCATATCCTCACCGGCACCTTCCTCACCCTGTTCATCCTGATCTTCTTTCTCTACAGCGGCCACCAGATCTGGGAGTTCGTCACCCGGATCGTGCCGCGCCCGCATCGCGAACGGGTGCGCACGGCGGGCGGTCTGGGCTTCGGGTCGCTGGTGGGATTCGTGCGGGCCACCGTCGCGGTCGCGGCGGTGGACGCCATCGGTATCGGCGCCGGGCTGGCATTGCTGGGGGTGCCGCTGGCGCTGCCGCTGGCCTCGCTGGTGTTCATCAGCGCGTTCATCCCGATCATCGGCGCGTTCCTGGCCGGTTTCGTGGCGGTGTTCATCGCGCTGGTGACCAAAGGTTTCGTCACGGCGCTGATCGTGCTCGGGATCATCGTCGCGGTGATGCAGATCGAGGGGCATATTCTGCAACCGCTGCTGCTGGGGCGGGCGGTGCGGATCCATCCACTGGCGGTGGTCCTCGCCATCGCCGCGGGCGTGGTACTGGGCGGGATCGCGGGCGGCCTGCTCGCGGTGCCGCTGGTCGCGGTGCTGAATACGGCGATCCGCTCGCTGCTCGCCGACGACCCGGCGAAGGTTCTCGCGGAACTCACCGCCGACCGCAAGGGGATATATGCGGTCGAGCCCGATTCGCCCGAGTACGGAACCGCCGTGAACCTGCCGGGCCCGGACGGGACGGGACGATTCGATCTCGCGGCCATGCTGGCCGAAGCGCAGCGGCGGATACCGCTGCCACGGGTAACGGGCCCGGAACCCCGGGGGCCGGGGACACAGTCGCCACCGGACGATCCGGCGACCCCTGTCGAGGACGGGGACGGCCGGCCGTCGGATACGCGGAAGTAGAAAGGTTACCGACCGCACCGCGGAGCCCCGGGCCTCCCGCCCGGCCCGGAAATACCCGCCGCATCCGGGAATGCCCTGATGCGGGATCGCATCGGACCTGGGTAATCTCGGGGCTATGAACGGCCCGGATCCGGTTTTCGACGGTGTGGGTCCCGGTGGCCGGGTGGGCGACCGGGACCTGCGTGTTTCCGATGCCGAACGGGAGCACGTCGGGGAGTTGCTGCAACGCGCCGTCGGGCTGGGCATGCTCTCGCTGGGGGAGTTCACCGAGCGGATGGATACCGCCCTGGCGGCCAAAACCCGGGGTGAGCTCAATTCGGTGCTCGTCGATCTGCCGGGGGTCCGGCTGGTCGGCGAACCTGCCACCCGGCCTCCGAATCACGGGAAACCCGCCCCGCTCCCACAGCCAGGCGTCAACGGACGGTCCTCGCTGTCGGCAGTTGTGCAGGGCGGAGTCATCCGGCCGCGCATGTCCGGGATCTACCGCCGCGGCAATTGGCAGGTGGCGCCGGTCCTGCGGGTGAACAGCTGGTTGTCCGGTGTCACCTTGGATTTCACCCAGGCGGTGATGACCACCCAGGTGGTGGAGATCCAGGTCGACGATTACGCGAGTTCGCTCACGCTGATCGTCCCGCAGGAGGCGACGGTCGATCTGGACGGGCTGGAAATGGTCGGGTCCAGTGTGAACAACAAGGTCCGCAGCGGTCCGCCGATCGGGCCGCTGCATCTACTGGTGCACGGCCGGGTCCGGTTCGGCTCGGTCACCGCCAAGCAGCCGTTCATGGCGCACTGGCGCCGCCTGCTCGGCCACTGAACCTCTTTGTCCCGAGACAGTGTCGGCCGTCCGGCCGGGCGGCGCCCGCTATTCCGGATCCTCGCGGCGGCGCAGTAATTCGTTCACGCTCACCGAACGGCCCTCGTTCTGCTGATGGCGCCCTGTGTCCTCGGCGGCGGGCGGCATCCCGGCCTGCTGGCGCCGCGCCGAGCGCAGCCCGGCCATCCACGACTCGATGCTGTTGCGTTCGCGCGGATCCGGTTCCTGTTGCGGGCCCGCCGATTAGGCGGGCCGAGGGGCCGGATCCGCCGGACGCTGCCATGCGGCGGGCGAGGGACGGGCCGCCGCCGGATCCGGATTATGGCGCTGCGCCGGCATTTCCGGCGGCAGTCCGCGGGGTACCCGCCGCGGCAACTCCGGCAGCCCGGGCTGCGCGGTGCCCGGGGTACCGCCACCGGGTTCGGCGATCCGCGGCATCGGGCGCGGTTGCGAACCCTGATCCATGGCACGTCCCGGCTCGGCCGGACGCTGATTCGGCGCCGGCCGGGGTGGGGCAGGTGGCCGCCCCGGGCCGCGCTCGGGCAGGGGTGAACCGGCCGGCGGCTGCGGGCCCGCGGGACGCGGTGGAGCAGGCGGCCGGGCGGGCCCGCCGGGCGTGCCGGGAAGCCGCAGCGAAGTATCCGGACGAGACCCGCCCGGGTTTCCGGTGATCCGCGCCTGCTGCGGGTTCGGTGGGCTCGGCGGTGCGTCCGCCGGAGTCGGGTAGACGGTGCGTCCGGTCACCTCACGGCTTTCGGCATCCTCCACCGGTTCGGAGGCGAAGAGCCCGCGCAATGTCGGGGTCGCGAAACCCGAACGGCCGGGTGGAGTTCCGGTGTTGGGGCCGCCGGGGGTCCCGGTTCCTTGCGGGGCCGGATTACCGGTAGGTGCCCCGGGCCCGGCCTGGTTTGCGGGGCGACCGGCCTGGGTTCCGGGTGCTCCCGGCGCTCGCCCGGGTCCGGTCCCGCGGGGAGGTGCGGGCGGTGCCGCGGGGGAATCGGTGCCGCGCCCGGGGCCGGTCCCGCGGGGACGTGGTGGGGTCGCGGGGGAGCCGGGGCCGGGTGCGGATTCGCCCGGGGCACGCTCGGATCGGGGTGCCTCGCCCGGTCGCCGGCCGGAGTCGGGCAGGGGGTTCGGCCGGCGCCCGGGTTCCGGTGCCGCGTTCGACGGGTGACCGGATTCCGGCGCCCGGTTCCGGTCGCCGCGGCTCTCCGGCGTCCCGGCCGCGCCGAGGTGTGGTCCGGTCGGACCGGAATTCTCGGGACCGCCATCCGGGCGACCGGACGATTGCCGGGAGCTGTCGGCCGGGGGGCGCGGGCCGGCGGGAGGCCGGGGGCCGCGGGTCGCGGGTGGCGGGGGGCCGTGGGCAGGGGACCGCTGGTCCTCGGTGGTGGGCCGGGTATGCCGTCCCGTGCCACCGGCGGCGTCGGGGCCGCCGCGACCGGAATCACCTTCGGCGGGCGGGGTGGCACGCGGGCGCGTGGGGTCGGGCGGGGTCGGCATCGGTTGTTTCGGCGCGGTCGGCGCCGACGCGGCCGGTGCCTGCTTATCGGACCCTTTCCGCAGTGCTTTCGGTACCGCGTTCAGATGCGCGGTGGGCGCGGCGGCCTCGATCTCCTCGCGGGTGCGTTTGAGCACCGGTGTCTTCCGTTGTTTCTCCGCGCCGACGGCCGGCATCTGCATGGTGACCGGATCGGTGACCGGGGTGGTCTTGACCAGGTCCACCACATCGCCGCTGCCGGGCCGTTCGTCGTCGAGGATGGGTTCGCCCAGGCCGATCTTCTGCTGGATCCGTTTCATCCAGGCCGGGGCCCACCAGCAGTCGTCGCCGAGCAGTTTCATGGTCGCGGGGACGAGCAGCATGCGCAGAATGGTGGCGTCGATGATCAGCGCGGCGATCATGCCGTAGGCGATGTACTGCATCATCACCAGATCGGAGAACGCGAACGCACCGGTCACCACCAGCAGGATGAGCGCGGCGGCGGTGATGATGCGACCGGTGTGCGCGGTACCGATCCGCACCGCCTCGGTGGTGGAGGCGCCCATGGCGCGGGCCTCCACCATCCGCGAGAGCAGGAACACCTCGTAGTCGGTGGACAGGCCGTAGATGATCGCGATGATCAGCACCAGCACCGGCGACATGATCGGCTGCGGGGTGAAGTTCAGCAGATCGGCACCGTTGCCGTCGACGAATATCCAGGTCAGGATGCCGAGCGTCGAGCCGAGGCCGAGCGCGCTCATCAGGGCCGCCTTGATCGGCAGCACCAGCGACCCGAAGGTCAGGAACATCAGCACCGTCGTGACGAGCAGCACGAGGGCGATCATGAGGGGCATCCGGTCGAGCAGGGCGTCGATACTGTCGCCCTGCAGGGTCGGTTGCCCGCCGACCAGCATCGTCACATCGTCGGGGACATCGAGCGCCCGTAGATATTCCACGGTCGGCCGGTAGTTGTCGGAATCGAGGAGCGTCGCGCTGGTGCGGAAGACGTTCGGCTGGGTGGGCGATTCGGACGGTACGGAGAAACCGGCGGCGTCGGCCAGGCCGGGCGCCTTGTCCGCCTCCTTCAGCACCTTCGCGATGGACGAGGTGTTCTCGCCGAGGAAGATCAGCTGGATCGGGTCCGACTGGCGCAGCGGGAAGGTCTTGTCGAACTCTTCCTGCGCGATCCGGGTGGCATTGTCCGGCGGCAGATACTTCTCGCTCATACCGCCGAAGGCCAGGTTCTTCACCGGGATGATCAGCAGCAGCAGCAGGATGCAGATCGGGATGGCGATCTTGAGCGGATGCTGCATGACCCAGGTGGTGGCCCGGCCCCACAGGCTGGCCTCGACCTCCTCCGCGGATTTGGTCTTGCGCATCTTCTTGAAGCTCAGCATGTCCACCCGCGGCCCCAGGACGCCGAGCATGGCGGGGAGCAGGGTGATCGAGGCGAGCGCGGCCAGGGCGACGGTTGCGATGGTGCCGTAGGCCATGGACTTCAGGAAGCCCTGCGGGAACAGCAGCAGGCCGCCGAGACTGGCGATGATCATGGTCGCGGAGAACACGACGGTCCGCCCGGCGGTCATCACCGAACGCCGGACGGCGGCTCGGGTGTCGTAACCCTCGGCCAGTTCCTCCCGGAATCTGCTGACGATGAACAACCCGTAGTCGATGGCCAGACCCAGGCCGATCATCGAGACCACGGCGCCGACGAAGGTGTTCACCTCGGTGAATTTCGTCAGCATCATGATGATGCCGTTCGCGGCGATGATGGTGAGGCCGCCCACGATCAACGGGAGCCCGGCGGCCACCACACCGCCGAAGACGAAGAACAGCAGAACGCCGACCGCCGGGATGGCCAGGATCTCCATCCGCTTCTGGTCGTGCGCCATGGTGTCGTTCAGCGTGCCCGCCACCGGCTGCAGGCCGGCGACCTGCACATCGACCCCGTCGATGTAGAAGACGTCCTTCACGGCCCGGTAGTTGCGGACCATCTCGTCGTCGTTGTTACCGACGATGGCGATGGAGGCGAAGGTTTTCGTCTTGTCCTTCGACCCGACCACCGAGGGCTGGGCCTCACCGGTCTCGGTCTTCCAGTAGGCGAGATTGACCTTCGCGATCTGTTCCGGGTGCTCCTTCGGCAACCGGTTCAGGCTGTCCACGATCTTGTCCCGGAACGCGGGGTCGGAATCTATCGTCTGACCCTCGGGTGCGGTGTAGAGCACCAGCACGTCACCGTTGTGGTCGCGGCCGAACGCCTGGTCGGAGATTTCGGCGGCCTTCACCGATTCCGAGTTCGGATCGAACAAACCGCTGGAGCTGAGATGATCCGCCAGCCCGAGACCGTAGGCACCCAGGCCCAGCATCCCTGCGACAACGACTCCGATAACGGCGAAACGCAGCCGGTAGACCAGATCGCCCCAGCGGGTGAACACTTTACGCGACTCCTTGTGCGGGGCGAGAGGTGAGCAGCGCCGACAGCGGCCGGAACGGCTGCAGCCAGGCACCCTCGTCGGGCAACGAGTCGAGGCTCACCCGGGGGAGCGGTTCACGGAACACTCCCGGGATGTCCTCGAGGTCGACGAATTCGAGGGTATCGGATGTTACCGCCCAACTCGCGTGCTCGCGGAAGCCGAGGACCTGAACCGGGATACCGTCGGCGGCCAGCTGCTCGAGCGGCTCGCGGAAGGCCTGGCCGTCGGCCGAGGCCACAATGATGCCGGCCAGGCCCGCGCCGCGGGTGCGTAACTCTATATGGCCCAGCATGTCGGAATCGACATCGGAATCTTCGTCGATCTTGGGTTTGGCGAAGACGGCGTAACCGACATTGCGTAACGCCTCCACCCACGGCCGCACCACATCGGCGGTGCCGGGGGCGATATTGGTGAATACCGTGGCCTCCGGCTCCACCCGCTGTTTCTCGCCGACGGAGAGTTCGGAGGTGCGGGCCAGCAGCCAGCGGCCGAGGGCGTCGAAGCGGGGACGATAGGCGGCAGTGGGACGGCCACCGAGAATCGCGCCCAGACCCATATCCAGGTTGGGGGCGTCCCAGACCAGCAGAACGCGCCGCAGGCGGTCCGATTCGGGCCCGGCGGGCTCGCCGCCGGGTTCGTGCAGACTTTCGGCAACCTCGTCGCCGGCCGGGGCCATCTCACTGACGCTCATCATTCGATCTTGCCCCATATGAACTCGTTGATCGCACTACCGGCCCGATGTGCCTTGCTCTCGAACTTGGTGACCGGGCGTTCGAAACCGATCGGCGCCGATTCGCGATGTTCGGCGCTCACCCCGCCGGTGGTCTCGTTCAAACCGGCGAGCAGGGGTTCTGCCGCGCCGACTTCCGCGATGTGCTCGGCGTATCCGGCATGGTCGGTGGCGACGTGCAGCACTCCGCCCGGCCGCAGGCGGTCGGCGATGAGCGCGACGGTGGCCGGCTGCAACAGCCGGCGCTTGTGGTGGCGGGCCTTGGGCCACGGGTCCGGGAAGAACACCCGCACCCCGGTCAGCGATCCGGGAGCAATCATGTTCTCCAGCACATCCACCGCATCGCCGCGCAGCAGCCGGATATTACCGATCTCGTCGCGTTCGATCCGCTGGACGAGCTGCGCCAGACCGGGCTGGTAGACCTCGATCCCGATCAGGTTCAGATGGGGTTCGGCCTGCGCCATCTCCGCGGTGGCGGTACCGGTTCCGCAGCCGATCTCGATCACCAGCGGGGCGCGGCGCCCGAACCAGGCGTCGGCGTCCAACGGTTCGTCGGCGACCTCACGACCGATCAGCGGCCAGGTGCGGTCCCAGGATTTCTGCTGGTTGGGGGTGAGCGCACCGCGCCGGGAGCGGAAACTGGTGACCCGCGGGTACAACCGCGACCCGCTGTGCCGTCGCCGGGACCCGCCGGCTCCTTCGGAGGTTTCCGACAGGGTTACCGGAACGGACTCGGGGCGAGGGTGCACGGCGTCGTTCACAGGCCTATTGTCCCGCATCCCCGATTCCGGTCCGCACCGGAGGCGCACCGGACCTACCCGCTGGTAGGCCGAGCGGGGTCCGCGCCCGGCGCGCCGCGGGCGCTCTTCTGACAGAATGCGCACCGGGACAGGGGGTGTGCGGCGGTGACAGTCGAGGGATCGGACAGGTACATGCGGGAAGTGGGGGCGGCGGATCCGCTCGAGCGGATGATTTCGACGCTGCGGATGGGTGACGGCACCGACGCCGGCATCGCGAACGGTATCGAAATGGCCGCCCAGCGCTGGCGGAGCCTGCCGCGCGCCCAGGTGGCCGGCCGCGCCCGGTCGGGGCGGACGACCGTGGCCAAGGCACTCGGCCTGCAGCAGGGTGCCGAAACGGCGCCGGTGGACGAGCCCGGTTTCCCGGACCCGGTACTCGACGCCGACATCCTCATCTATGTGCTGGCCAGCACACCGTCACCGGGTGATCGGCGGATCCTGGGGTCGCTGCCGCCGGAACGCACGCTGGTGGTGCTGAACAAAGCCGATGCGATCGGCACCGGCTGGGCCGACGCGGTGGCGGCCGCGGAACAGTACTCCCGGGCCTTCGGGCTGCCGGCCTTCCCGATCGTCGGCACGCTGGCCGCGCGCACGATCGCCGGGGCGCTGCGCGAACCCGACCTGGAGTTGCTGCGCCGGCATGCCCGCAGCGGTTCGCTGTCGGCGGTATCGGCCGAGGCCTTCGTCTCTCCCGCCGCCGGACCGGATACCGAGGAGCGGGCGCAACTGCTCGAGCGCTGGGACCTGTACGGGCTGGCGTGCGTGCTGGCCGCGCTGGCCCGCGAACCGGACCTCTCGCCGCAGACGGTGGTGCAGATCCTGCACACCGTCAGCGGTATCGAGCCGGTGGCCAAACTGCTCGGCCTGCGCTATCAGCAGGCGATCTCGCGCCGGGCCGGTGTCTTCATCGACGAGCTGACCCGGTTGGCGGCGCGGGCGGTACCCCAGGGCACCAGCCGCGCGCGCACGCTGATCACCGAGTACCTCGACACCGACGAGGCGAAATGGCTCGGTCTGTGCGGCGGCCTGGCCGATCCCGAGGTGTCACATCTGGCGGCCGGTTATCCCCGGCTGGAGCCGGAGAACGCCGATGACGCGCTGGCGCGGGCCATCCGGTGGCGGGCGGTGGTCGCCAGTGATATGTCACCGGCCGCGCGCCGGGCCGCGGTGCGCGTCCACAACGGGTACGTCCGGGTATGGGAACGGATGAGCAGTGTCGGGCTCTGACCCGAGCCCGGGGACCGGCCCGCCCGGTACCCGGTCCGAAGCCCCGGCCGCGCGCCCGGACCCTTTTCCCGAGGCAGTGGCGGCGGTGGTGGGCCGCTGGAACCCGCAGGGGATGGCTCTGCTGAACACGATGACGGTCGCCGGGAACCATCCTGCGGTGGTCCGGTTCATCGGCCCGGACGATGCCAACACCGCGCTGCTGCGTACCGAACTGACGCGTTTGGAACCGAGGATCGAACTGAGCGCCCCGGCGGCCGATCCGGCCGCTGCTCCGCCGGGCACGGTGACTTCCGCGCCCGGCGGGCCGGTAACCGCCGGACCCGGCGGGGCAGTTACTTCTGTGCCGGGTGGGGCAGTTCCGCCTGTGCCCGGTGAGGCATTGGCATCGGTATCAGGCGGAGCGGTGACCGTGCTGGTCCTCGATGCCGGCGTGGTGATCGGTGCCGCCGAACTCGACCTGGTGCGCCGGCTGCGCGCCGACGGCAGCCGGGTACTGCTCGTGCTGAACGGGACGCACGCGCACCTCGATTGGCAGCTGGTCCGCGACCGCAGCGCCGAGCTCCTCGCCGCCGCCGGGCTGGACTGCGAGATCGTGCCCGTCTCCGCCCGGCTCGCGCTCGCCGCCCGCACGGCCGGAGACTCCGCCCTCCTCGACCGCTCCGGGATCGTGCTGCTGCATGCCCGGCTCGCCGCGCTCACCACCGGCACCACCACCGTGGACACGCGCCGCGCCGCCGCGGCGGCGCAGGTGGTCGCGCAGACGGTCGAGCGGATCGGGCAGGAAGAAGCCCTACTGGCCGCGGGCAGCGAAACCGAACTGCTGCGCGCCGAACGGGCCCGCCTGATCGCCGAACGCGACGGCGGCCGGGCGGCGGCCGTCGCCACCCTGCGCGCCCAGCTGAACCTGGCGCGTGTCGACCTGCTGACCCAGGTCGGACACCGGGTGCGGGCGTTGCACGCCGAGGCCCGGGCCGAACTCGACCGCCTCGATCGCGCGGGCCGCGCCGGCTTCCCGGACCGGCTGCGGTCGGCGGTCGCCGCGTTGACCGATACCGTCGACCGCGATATCGCCGCCCGGCTCACCGAGCTGCGCGCGCGGGCGGCCGCCGCGACCCCCGGCGCCGCGCTACCGCATCAGACACCCGGCTTCCGGCATGATCCGGCTCCCACAATGGGCCCGGATCCGCAACCCCGCGGGCGGGGTGTCGAAGATCACCTGATGATCGTCGTCGGCGCGTCGGCGGGAGTGGGTCTGGGCCGGCTGCTCGTCTCGCCGCTGGCCCTCGTGCCCGCCCTCGATGTGGCCACCATCCCGGTCACTCTGCTGCTCGGCGCGGGCGCCGCGGCCTGGGTGGTGCGTGCCCGCCGCCACCTCGCCGACCGTGATCACCTGCGGCAATGGGTCGCGGACGCGGTCGCGAATATAAAGGCCCAGCTCGAACAGCGCGCCGTGACCGCGCTGGTGGAGACGGAAACCGAGCTGTCCGACGAGATGGTGCGCGCCGCGGCCGACCGGATGCTCGAGGTGGATCGGCGGGTCGCCGAACTGGAGGCGGCGCTGCGCCGCGCGAGCAGCGGGCAACCCGGCCGGCTCGCCGCCTGTGCTCGTGACCGGCAGATACTCGAGCAATGGGTCGCGGAGTCCGGAAAATAGTTTGTCCACCCCTATTGATAGGCAACCCGCTTCCATAGAGGTGGCAATACCGCGTTAACCTCTAGACAGGAACCTGGGCGTCCGCTTTGCCCTGGTGTACCCCGGTAGCTCCGGGGGCGCACACCGCGGGCAGGAGCGGGCGCCTCACCCGCCAATGGTGGCGCTAGGTGTTTTCGCGCTGGTCACGGGCCCGAGGGCCAGGGCGGAGGCATCATCGCCGCCCATTTCAGGAGAGTTTTCATGACCTCAGCGACCATTCCCGGTCTTCGTGGATCCGACGGCACCGCGCCGACCGAACACAGCGAACTGCTCGCCTGGGTTCAGGAGGTCGCCGAACTGACTCAGCCGCAGCGAGTCGTGTGGGCGGACGGTTCCGACGCCGAATGGGACCGGCTCACCACCCAGCTCGTCGAGGCGGGCACGTTCAAGAAGCTGGACGAGAAGAAGAAACCGAACTCGTTCCTCGCGTTATCCGACCCCTCCGATGTGGCCCGGGTCGAATCGCGCACCTTCATCTGTTCCAAATCCGAAGCCGACGCCGGTCCGACCAACAACTGGGTCGACCCCACCGAGATGCGCGCCACCATGACCGAGCTGTACCGCGGCTCGATGAAGGGCCGCACCATGTACGTGGTGCCGTTCTGCATGGGCCCGCTCGGTGCCGAGGACCCCAAGCTGGGTGTCGAGATCACCGATTCGGAATACGTCGTGGTCTCCATGCGGGTGATGACCCGGATGGGCCGGGCGGCGCTCGATCTGCTGGGCACGGATCGGCCGTTCGTGAAGGCACTGCATTCGGTGGGCGCGCCGCTGGCCGAGGGCCAGGCCGATGTGCCGTGGCCGTGCAACGACACCAAATACATCACCCACTTCCCCGAGGACCGCGAGATCTGGAGCTTCGGCTCCGGTTACGGCGGTAACGCGCTGCTCGGCAAGAAGTGCTATTCGCTGCGCATCGCCTCGGCCATGGCCCACGACGAGGGCTGGCTGGCCGAGCATATGCTCATCCTCAAGCTGATCTCGCCGGAGGACAAGGCGTACTACGTGGCCGCCGCGTTCCCCAGCGCCTGCGGTAAGACCAACCTCGCGATGATCCAGCCGACGGTTCCGGGCTGGCGCGCGGAAACCCTGGGCGACGATATCGCCTGGATGCGGTTCGGCAAGGACGGCCGGCTGTACGCGGTGAACCCCGAGTTCGGCTTCTTCGGTGTGGCCCCCGGCACCAACTGGTCCTCCAACCCGAACGCGATGGAGACGCTGCAGGCCGGTAACACCGTCTACACCAACGTCGCCCAGACCGACGACAACGATGTGTGGTGGGAGGGCCTGGAAGGCGAGCCCGATCACCTGATCGACTGGAAGGGCAACGACTGGTACCTGCGCGAGACCGAAACGCTGGCCGCGCACCCGAACTCGCGGTACTGCACCCCGATGTCGCAGTGCCCGACCCTGGCCGCCGAATGGGACGACCCGCAGGGCGTGCCGATTTCGGCGATCCTGTTCGGCGGGCGCCGTAAGACCACGGTCCCGCTGGTCACCGAATCCTTCGACTGGCAGCACGGCGTGTTCATGGGCGCCACGCTCTCCTCGGAGCAGACGGCGGCCGCCGAGGGCAAGGTCGGCACCGTGCGCCGCGACCCGATGGCCATGCTGCCGTTCATGGGCTACCACGTCGGCGACTACATGGCGCACTGGATCAATGTCGGTAAGAACGCCGATGCCACCAAGCTGCCGAAGATCTTCTATGTGAACTGGTTCCGCCGCGGAGACGACGGCCGGTTCCTGTGGCCGGGCTTCGGCGAGAACTCGCGGGTCCTGGAGTGGATCGTCGGCCGTATCGAAGGTTCGGCGGATGCCGAGCCGACCGCGATCGGCAATGTGCCCACGGCCGCCCAGATGGATCTGGCGGGCCTGGACGTGGATCCCGCGGATGTGGACGCGGCGCTGGAAGTGGATCTCGACGAGTGGCGGGCGGAAATCCCGCTCATCGAGGAATGGTTCGAATTCGTCGGTGACAAACTGCCCTCCGGCGTGCGCGACGAGTTCGAGGCCCTCAAACAGCGCATCCAATAACATGGCGCCGCCTCCGGCGGCGCGAGGGTCGGGGGCCCCCATGGGGGGGGGGTTGAACACCCCCCCCCCCCCCGGGGGGGCCCCCCTTTTGCGCGCCCCAAAAACCCCCAACCAAAAAACGGGCCCCCCCCCCGGGGGGCGCGAGGGTCGGGGCCCCCTTGGTCTCGTTCTTCACTCCGCCGCTCCTCCGCTTCGCTCCCCCGCTCTGTCGCTCCAGAACGAGACGGGCCCCGACCTTGAAGGTGGAGCATTTGCCGAGGGGCGATGACGGGCCTGAGGCCGGTCGCAGATAGTTGTCGCCGGACGACCCCGGCCGTGTTCGATTCGTGGGACACGGCCGGGGTCGTACTGTATTTCGGTCGTGGAACGGGCGGTGCGGAAGCGGGCCGTGATGTGATCTGTGCCTTATCCTGGAAACGATCACGTAATCCCGATTCGCCGGACTGTCCTACTCCTGATCGGCCCGCCTGTCGCGCGATCCGTGGCCGTGCCGATCACCCCGCGAGAGGTGGTTGGAACATGGCCCAAGGGCATTTAGCCGCACAGTCCTCCGACGATGTTCCGGTGAGCACTCCGCTACATCGTGCCGCGGGGCGGTTGCAGTCGGCGCTACCCGAGGGGTGGCAGGTCGAAGTGGTGGACGCCGAGGACGGTTCGCCGGACGGTCGGCAGATACTGCGGGCGTTGCTGGTTACCGATTAGTTTGCTCGCCGAACGGTTCCCCGGTTGATTCCGGGATGATTTGTCACGGGGGCTATTTCAGGTTTTCGCCGCCGCGCCGGGTCCGGTTATGGCAGGTTTGTGCTGTGCGGCACGCCAACTCGTTTGCTCATTTCTCCTGGTAGATGCCACTTTATGCAGTTGTCTCCCAGTCGCGGGCGAGGTGTGGGTGCCGAATTCCCACCTCTCGGTTCGTATTTCATCGAACGCACTATTGCGTTTTGTTGCTGGATCGCGCATGATGTTAGCCAGATATCAGCTCGCTCCATACATCGAACCTGAGACCCACAATCGGGAGTGCGTTCATGGCGGTGCAAGTGATCGGCCGGGCGTTGATGACCAGCGACCAGACCGACCATCAAGCGAAAAGCGTTGGCAGCGGCGGCTGGGTCGTCTCGTTCCTACCGGGACGCACACTCACCACCGAACAGGCGATGGCCGCGATGCAGGCGGCCGAGGCGGTGGCGGTGGTCGGGGGGTTGGCCGATCTGGTCGGTCTCACGACGCTCGAAACCGTCGGTCTCGCCATTCAGGAATCACCGTGGACGCGGTCCGAACCGGTGGTTCGCAGCCGCTGGCGTTCCCGGGCCGGTCGCGGCCGTCCGCAGATGGCGCTGTAACGGCCACAACCCGGCGGAGCTCCTCGGCGAACTGCGCTTGCCCGAGGGGAATTCGGGGGATATGCCTAGTCGCCCGGCGCGGGCCCGCCGGGTTTCCCCGCCACCACCACCAGGTTGCTGACGAGTAGCTCCCGAATCACCGGTAGCCGTACCAACCACCACGCCCAGCGTGGGTGATAACGCGGGAACACCGCGTACACGGTCGCGGAAGTGCGCTTCGACCAACGCAATCCGTCGCGGGCGGGAACCGCGAACAACGAGACCCCGAAACGATTCTTGGGTTCCCGCCCGTTCTTGCGCCGGTACCGGCGCGCGGGGCGTATGACGCCCAAAAAAAAAAACGAGCCCGCATAAATGACGCCCCACCGCCCCCCCCCCACCCCCACTTTGTCCCCCCCCCCTTCGTGCCCCCGTCCCGGCCCCGCGGCGTATTCGCCGCCGAAATAATGCCAGGGCCCGGTTTCGTGGCCGCCGAACGGCCCCAGCCACACCGTGTAGGACAGCACGACCAGCCCGCCGGGTTTGGTCACCCGTACCATCTCGTCGGCCATCCGCCACGGATCCGGAACGTGCTCGGCCACATTCGACGAGAAGCAGATATCCACGGCATCGTCCCGGAACGGCAGCGCCATACCGGAACCGCGTACGGCCGCCGGGACCGAGATACCCGCCGCGTGCATTTCGGAGGGGTCGGGCTCGACCGGGATATAGCGGGCACCGGCCCGGGCGAATTCGTCGGCGAAATATCCGGGCCCGCCGCCCACATCCAGCACGGTGGTACCCGACAGGTCGCGCCCGGTGATATCGGCGAAGAAATCGCCGAGCAGATGCACACTGTCGGTGGCGATACCGCCGTAGAACCGGGCCGGCTCGGTCTGCTCGAACCGGAAACTGCGCAGCAGCCGCACCGAGCGCCGCAAGGTCGCCCGCCGCGCGAACCGAAACCGCTTGCGCACCTGACGCGGCGCACCGGCAACCGCGGAGCGAGACCCGCGACCGTGGCCCACGGCGCCGCCGCTATCCGCCCCGGCGGGCGGTATCCGAGTCACGAGTGATTCCTCAGCGTCGAGCACGCTGCCGAGTTTCGCATATCAGGCGCGCCCCTGATTCCCGCGGCCGCGTCGCAGCGGTTCCCTCCGCCGAGCACCCGGCCGCTGCCACCCCGGGGGAGGGCACGCCACCCCTTCGCGCCGGCCTCCGCGGAACGCTGGCATGCGCCGCCGGAGGCGACGCAATATATACAGCTAGGATCGCGATGACCTGTCCCGCCGCGCGGGACGCTGACGATCCGTCCCGTCGCGGGACCCGAGCCGACCGGAGAAGCCGCACGTGCGCGAAGTACTCCTACTCTGCTGGCGTGATACCGGGCATCCGCAGGGCGGCGGTAGTGAGCGGTATCTGGAGCAGGTAGGCGCGCAGCTGGCCGCCCGCGGGGTGAAGGTGACGCTGCGGACCGCGCACTATCCGGGCGCGGCGCGGCGGGAACGGGTGGACGGTATCGATATCAGCCGGGGTGGGGGCCGGTTCACGGTGTACCCGCGGGCCCTGGCCGCGATACTGCTCGGGCGGCTCGGTCTCGGGCCGCTCAAGGGTGTGCGGCCCGATGCGGTGATCGATACCCAGAACGGCATCCCGTTCTTCGCCCGGCTCGTTTCGGGCGCGCCGTCGGTGGTGCTGGTGCATCACGGGCACCGCGAGCAGTGGCCGGTCGCCGGGAAGCTGGTGGGCCGGATCGGCTGGTGGATCGAATCGTCGCTGTCGCCGCGGGTCCATCGCCGCGACCAGTATCTGACGGTGTCACTGCCCTCGGCCGAGGAACTGGCGACGCTGGGCGTCGACCGGTCCAGAATCGCGGTCGTCCGCAACGGCGCCGAACCCGTGCCCGCCGAGGCGCCCACCGGTACCGCCGCGGTGCGCACTCCCGAACCGCGGGTGGTGGTGTTGTCGCGGCTCGTTCCGCACAAACAGATCGAGGACGCCCTCACCGCGATTGCCCGGCTGCGCGCCCGGATCCCCGCCGTGCACCTCGATGTGATCGGCGGCGGTTGGTGGGCCGACAAACTGCAAGATCAGGCGGTGGCGCTCGGAATCGCGGACGCGGTCACCTTCCACGGTCATGTCGGTGAACGCCGTAAACACGAACTGCTCGCCCGCGCGTGGGTGCATGTGCTGCCGTCCCGTAAGGAAGGCTGGGGCCTGGCGGTGATCGAAGCCGCGCAGCACGGGGTGCCCACCGTCGGCTACCGCTCGTCGCGCGGGCTCACCGATTCCATCATCGACGGCGTCACCGGGCTGCTGGCCGACGATGCCGACCAGCTCGCCACCATCGTCGGCGAACTGCTCGACGACGCCTCCGCCCGCACGATCATGGGCGAGAAGGCCCGCGCCCGCGCCCGGGAGTTCTCCTGGGAGCACACCGGCGCAGGTGTTCACGAGGTACTCGCGGCCGCCGCCGCGGGCCGCCGGATCAGCGGCCTGATCTCGCCCGGGGAAACCTCGGTGGCGGATCCCGACATCGCGGCGGGTGCCTGACACCGGGCTTGTGCAGCCGGTCGGGGCGAGCCCCGACGGCGGCCGAGGTTGCGGGGTACCCGACGACCGGAACCGATCTCGCCGGTCGAAGGGCCCAGCGATGCCGTGCTGGGTGGCGTTCGCGCCCGCGCCGTCGGCGCAGGGCCTGCATGGCGCTCGTCTCGGGTGCCGGCTCCGCCCAGGGGCCTGGCCGGAGCCGTAGAGCTGCGTCTCACCGAGTATGGAGCTATCCGCCGGCGTATTCGGCGGGCATACGGCGGCAACGGTCCTCGACTGCCCTCTCGAGCCGTCTACAACCTCTTCGCGTCCAGTAATGCCGGTGGCATGGTTCGGTGTCCGTCGATCGATACCGTCTTCGTCTCCGGTACGGCGAGCGGCCTTGCCGTGGGGCGGAGGTCTGCTCTCACCGAGGCCGGCCTGTAAGCCGGATCCTGTGCAATGTGCGCGTGATGACGGCCGCGATCAGTGGGGCTACCAGCAGTAACGCCCAGAGGATGTGTGCGCCGAGCACCGGGTTCCGGTGTTCCGGCGCGGGGCGCGGCACGACCTCCGGTACCCGGTACAGGTCGAGCTCGGCGGTACGGAGGACGGGTTCGAGCCGGTCGAGGGTGGTAGCGGATTCGCCCAGCGGGCCGGGGGTGTCGCGTTCGACGAGGACCCATCCCACGCCGAGGCGCGCGAGTTCGGTCGGCTCGCCCCCGGCGAGCAGTAGATCTTCGACGGTCCGCGCGCGCGTGCCCTCACCCGCGACCACCTCGCCGCGCACCGGCAACTCGCCGGTTTGCAGGACATCGCGCGGCAGCATCCGCGGGGCGGGGTCCAGGACGGGTGCCGAACCCGAGTACGGGAACCGGCGGAACATCCCGCCCGGCAGGACCGCGATATCACCGGGGCCGTCGATGCGCTGCGTGACCGCACCCCACGAATCCGGGTAACGCACGGCCCGCATCTGCCCGCTCACGCCCCAACCGAGGTCGATCAACGGCAGAATGAGCAACCCGATGAAGAGCGCGACGAGCGCGGCCGAGGATCGCATGGGCGCGCGGCCGGACGGGCTGCTGTTCGACACCTGATCGGCAGATGCAGGTTCCGGAAACCGGGGATCGCCCCCGCGAACATCGGCCGGACCTGACGGGCCGGCATTCGTGCGCGCGGTACCAGCCGGCGAGCCGGATGAATCCGGTGCGCCGCCGGCTGCGTGGAGGCGCGGGCTGCCCGGGGTCGCTTCGGTTCGGCGGCTGGGGGAGACGCGTGTACTGCCGGGCACCGGCCCGGGCAGAGCGGGTCCGGCCCCGGGCGCGGATCGGGAGGGGCAGCCGCTGTCGAGGGTCGAGCTCGTGCCCGCACCAGGTGTATCCGAGTCGGAACCACCTGGCTCGGAAGCGGGCGGAGCTGCGGCTGTGCTGTCGGATTCCGCGGACCGGCGGCCGAACCGGACCGAGCAGGCGGCTGCGGCGCACAAGGTGTAGCCGGGAACCGCGAGCGCGACGAACTTCTGTGTATCCCGCAATAGCCCTGCACCGGGGAGGTGTGTGACCAGCCATTCCATCACGGAGAGCCCGGCCGGGGTCGCCGCGAATGCGGGCAGCGCCACGGCGGCCGCGGCGAGGATCAGCAGGATGCGGCGGGCGCGGGTGCGTTCGGGATCGCCGTCGGTGGCCGCGACCGTGCGGATGCCGAATGCCACGATGATCAGCAGGAGGAGGGTCGCGAGGGCGGCGAGGGGTGTGGTCCGGGACCCGGGTACGGCGTCGGCGTTCCAGATACCGCCCAGTCCGGCGAGGCTGCCCAGGGTGCCCAGACCGGGCTCTGCGCGGGCGGCGAAGGCCGGGACACCCGCGGGATCCGAAGGTTCGGCCGCGACACCCGAGACCGCGGTGGCCGTCAACCACGGGGAACAAGCCAGCACGAGCAGTCCGAGAACGCCCGCGAACCGCCGCCATCCGGCCACCGCCAGCGCGACGACCCCCGCGAGCAGCGCACCGGTGGGGGTCAGACCGGCGGCTGCCAGGCAACCCGCCAGCATTGCCCAGTTCCCGGCACCGCCACCGTGTGCCGGGCGGTGCGCAGGCCGACCGTGAGTGCCCGGCGCGGTGTTCGGATCACGCCCGGGGAGAGTCTCGGCGTTCGCCGGCGATTCCTGCTCACGAGTTCTCGCGGACTGCCGGCCGGGCGGAATCGTCCGGGGGCCGGGGCGTGCGCCGCGAAGCCGGAGGGCAGCCAGGACGGTCCAAGGAAGTGCGGCATAGCCGGTGAGCAGGCTCCAGTGACCCTGCAACAGGCGTTCGGCGACGTAGGGATTCCAGACCGCGAGGGTGGTGGCGACCAGTTGGGCGGCGAGCGGCGCGCGCAGCAGGTCGCGGGCGAGGACCGCAGCGCCGTAGCCGGCCGCCCAGAGCGCGGCGAGCAGGATCGCTTTCACGACCACACCCCCGTCGACGATTACCGAGAGGGCGGCCAGCAGAGCGTCCTGCGGGACCGCGCGGGGTGCGGCGTCGCCCAGGCCGAGCGCGGCATCGGTGGGGTACGAGCGCGGGGTGCTCACGGCGTCGCGGAGCAGGAGATAGCCGGGCCGCAGAAGCGGGGCGGTGATCAGGAGGGTGAGCAGCAGGCTGTATCCGGCCGGGAGCCATCGTGTCCACCGGCCCGCGCGTTGTGCACCCACGGCGAGTCACCCTACGTTCGCCGGCCCGGGCGGGGCGGACCGGTCTGCCGGTGGCTCCGGGTGGGAGACTTGCCGGCGTGCAGTTCGTTCGCCGTCTCCCCGCCGTGGCGGACATGACCCTGGTCACCGCGGGGGCGATGACCGCGAATATCGCGAGCTATCTGCTGCAGTTGCTGGCCGGCCGGTGGCTGGGGGTGGCCGGGTACAGCGAATTCGCCAGTCTGCTGGCCGTTCAGCTGCTGTGCGCGGTGCCGGCGCTGGCCCTGCAGAACGTGGTGGCGCGCGAACTCGTGCACGGGGCCGATCTCGCAGCACTGCGGGCGTTGCGGTGGCGGTGTGCCGCCCTGGTGGCGGTCGCGGTAGTGGTGCTGGTGCCGGTGGTGAGCGTGCTGCTGGAGGTGGGCATCGTGGCGGCCGCGGCGGCGCTCGGATCGGCGCCCGCGCTGGTCGTGCTGTCGGGTGAGCAAGGCGTACTGCAAGGGCAGAAACGGTTCCGGGGGCTCGCGGTGGTGCTGGGGGCCGCCGGTATCGCCAAGGTGGTCCCGGCGCTGGTGGTGCTGGCCTGCGGTGGCGGTGCCGCGGCGGCGTTGTGGGCAGCGGCGGGCGGAATTGCCGCCGCGGCGGCGTACGGGCGGATGGTTGCAGGGCCGCAACGTGCGGTTCCGGCCGGAAATCGGGCGGGCGAGCGGCACCGAGTGCCGGGCTCCGATGGTTCCCGGCGGCCGGGCGCTTCGGGACCGCCGACGGCTCCGCGGACCACCGAGAAAACGGGCCCCGGTGATTCCATGTCATCGGTACCCGAAGGCCCCGGAACCGCTGAAGGAGGTTCCCGGTGGCCGAGCTCGGCGGAATCCGATGCGGGTACGACACCCGGGTTCGCGGCGGCCGGGACGAGGCCGGGGCTCGCGGATGTGGCGGCGGTGCTGCGGGCCGCGCAGGTGCAGGCGGCGTTGATGGCGTTGTCCTCGGCGGATCTGATCGTGGTGCGGATGGTGCTCGAGGAACCCGATGCCAGCCGGTACGCGCTGGGCACCATCGCCACCAAGATCGCGTTCTGGCTGCCGCAGGCCGTGGGCGTGGTGTTGTATCCGCGGATGGCGCAGCCGGCCTCGTCGAGTTCGGCGGTCCGTTCGGCGCTGGCGGTGCTCGCCGGAATCGGCGTGGTCGCGGTGCTCGGCGCCGCGGTGGCGGCACCACTGGCCCCGTTGTTCGCCGGACAGGATTACGCGCCGATCCAAGGGCTGCTGTGGCTGTTCGCTTTGCACGGCGCGATTCTGGCGGTGCTGCAGGGCGCGCTGCTCTCGGCGATCGCGGTGAACCGCACCGCGCTGGCGACCCTGGCGTGGATGGGGCTGGCTGTCGAAGTGGTGCTGATGGTGACGGTGGCGAGCACGGTCACCGGTCTGATCCTGACCGCCGTCGCTGTCGCCGGCACCACCACCGCACTCGTGGCGCTACTGGTCATCCGGGCGGCGACCCGGCGTCCGGCGGTCGCCGCCACGTGATCGGCGGCAGCGCCGCCAGGCCCACCGCGATCACCGCGATCAGCGCGGGCAGCTGCACCCACAGCGAGTCGCCCATATAGCCGCCGGGCATCCGCCACGGCCCGGTCGACAGCGCGGCGGCGGACAGCGCGGTACCGAACCCGGCCACCGCGGCCGGCGCGCGCCGCGGCAACCGCGGGACGAACCGCACCACGGCCAGACCCACCACCGTGAGCACGGTGCCGGCGGGCCCGGCGATCACCGTCGCCGCCG
>NZ_JARWPM010000455.1 GCF_029869215.1 Nocardia carnea | reverse complement strand
CCGCTACCCCGCGCCGCCCGGCCGGCGCACGGCCCGGCGCGGGCCGCGGGCGCGGCCGCCGGCTCCGCCCCGGCGGCGGAAGAGCCCCTTGCGCAGGGTCGTGTTCTGGCTGATCGCGCTGGTGGTGGTCCCACTGCTGCTGATCGGCGGATGTGCGGCCGCGCTGGTGCAAGGTGTGGGATCCATCGACTTCTTCTCCCCGGAAGACCGGCCCACCGCGTCCGCTGGTACCGCGGTGCGCGACGGCAGTTTCGAATTCACCGTGCGGAATGTCGAATCCGAGGTGGCCTCGATCGGTTTCGACCGGGCGCAGGGCATGTTCGTGGTGGTGAGTTTCACCGTCCGCAATATCGCCCCGGAGCCGAAGACCTACACGCCGCTGGGGCAGGAATTGCACGATGCGGCCGGCGGCAAGTTCGGCCCGGATGTGACGGCGACCGCGCAGCGCGCCGCGACCGCCGCCGCACCGCGCACCCTGCAGCCGGGTGAATCCCTGGGCACACATCTGGTGTACGAGGTGCCGGCCGGATCGGTGCCCGCGCGGATGACCTTCCGCGATTTCCCGTTCTCCCTCGGGACCTCGGTATCGCTGGGCTAGCCGGCGGCTGTAGAAGGCGCGGTAGCCGGGTCGGTGCGCCGGCCGTGGAGCTGGGCCGGACCGAGCGCCGCGAGTTCCGCGCCGCGCCAGGCGCCGGCGTCAAGATCGCGTAATCTGGAGTCCGGTGTGGCGTCCAGGCCGAGCAGTCGGGCAGTCTCGCTGGTTCGCCGCTCCGGGCCCGCCGGCACCTGTGTGTCCGCGGGTGGTTCGAACGCCCGGTCTGCCGGCGCCGCCCGTCCCGCCGGGGTGAGCGGTTCGTCGGCCGGGAATCGCGCCGCTCGCAGCGCCTCGGTGAGGCCGTGGGAGATCAGATCGAGTTGCGAACACCTGGCACCGTCGCAGCAAAGGAACACCGGACTGTCACCGGTCGCCGGCTCGGATCCACCGCCGGCTCCGGCCTGTCGTGCCCCCACGAGCAGGAGGTGATCGAGGATGACCGATATTCTGATCCGTGCCGTGCCCGGCGCAGTTATCGACGAGATAGACCGGCAAGCCAGTGCACTCGGGGTATCCCGGACCGAATTCCTGCGCCGCCGGCTCGACCGGGAATTCCGGCCGGTCGGCGGGGTGAGCACCGGCGATCTGGTTCGCCTCGCCGAACTCCTGCGCGACCTCCGCACACCCGAGCTCACCGACGGCGAGCCCGGGGATCAGGAGCTGGTCGAGGGCAAACCCGCCTGAGTATGCGCCCGGGCTCCGGCGGCTGTCGGTGGCCGGGTGCACACTGGGATCCATGTCCGAGTTCTCCGCCGCCACCCAGCAGTGGTTCGCGGGTGCCTTCCCCGCGCCCACGGACGCACAGCTGGGGGCGTGGCGAGCGATCGCGGCCGGCGAGCACACCCTGGTGATCGCGCCGACCGGGTCCGGGAAAACGCTGTCGGCGTTCCTGTGGGCCATCGACGAACTCGCCCGCGCCGATCCGCCGGTGGCGGGTACCTCGGTGCTCTACATCTCGCCGCTGAAGGCCCTGGCCGTGGATGTGGAGCGTAATCTGCGCGCCCCGCTGGTAGGGGTGCGGCAGACGGCGCGGCGGCTCGGCCTACCGGCGCCGGAGATCAGTGTGGGCGTCCGGTCCGGGGATACGCCGGCCCAGGAGCGGCGGCGATTGCAGCGAACACCGCCGAATATCCTGATCACCACCCCGGAATCGCTGTTCCTGATGCTCACCTCCGCCGCCCGGGAGACGCTGCGCGGGGTGCGCACGGTGATCGTCGACGAGGTGCACGCGATCGCGGGATCCAAACGCGGTTCGCATCTGGCGCTCTCGCTGGCCCGGCTGGATGCGCTCACCGAGCGGCCGGCGCAGCGGATCGGGTTGTCGGCGACGGTGCGGCCACCGGAAGAGGTGGGCCGGTTCCTGGTGGGATCGGAGCCGATCACCATCGTTTCGCCGCCCGCGCCCAAAACGTTCGAGTTGTCGGTGCGGGTGCCGGTCGCGGATATGACCGAACCCGGCGATTTTGACCACCCCGGTTCGCTGTGGCCGCATGTGGACGCCGCGATCGTCGATCTGGTGCTCGCTCACCGGTCCTCCATCGTGTTCGCCAATTCCCGCCGGCTGGCCGAACGGCTCACCGCCCGCCTGAACGAGACCTATGCGGAACAGGCCGGGGAGAGCGTGGTGACGGCGCATGCCCCGCCCGCCCAGCTCGGCCCGTCCACCGAGGTCAGCCACGGCGCCGAACCACTACTGGCCCGGGCACACCACGGGTCGGTGAGCAAGGAGCAGCGGGCGCTGATCGAGGACGATCTGAAAAGCGGCCGCCTGCGCTGTGTGGTGGCCACCAGCAGTCTCGAACTGGGTATCGATATGGGTGCCGTGGATCTGGTGGTGCAGGTCGAGGCGCCGCCCTCGGTGGCCAGCGGCCTGCAGCGGATCGGCCGCGCGGGCCATCAGGTGGGCGAGATATCGCGTGGTGTGCTGTTTCCCAAGCACCGCACCGATGTCGTGCACTGCGCGGTGACGGCCCAGCGCATGCTGGCCGGGCAGATCGAGGAATTGAAGATCCCGGCGCATCCGCTGGATATCCTCGCGCAGCAGACGGTGGCGGCCTGCGCACTGGAGCCGCTGGATATCGACACCTGGTTCGAGACCGTTCGCGGCACCGGAAGCTACGCGTCCCTGCCGCGTTCGTCGTACGAGGCGGTGCTGGACCTGCTGGCCGGGCGCTACCCCTCCGATGAATTCGCCGAACTCCGTCCGCGGCTGGTCTGGGACCGCGACGCCGGTACGCTCACCGGCCGTCCCGGCGCGCAGCGGCTGGCTGTGACCTCCGGTGGCGCCATCCCCGATCGCGGTATGTTCGCCGTGTACATGGTGGGCGAAAAAGCGTCGCGGGTAGGCGAACTCGACGAGGAGATGGTCTACGAATCCCGGGTCGGCGATGTATTCGCGCTCGGCGCCACCAGCTGGCGGATCGAGGACATCACCTACGACCGCGTCCTGGTGACCCCGGCTTTCGGCCATCCCGGCCGGTTACCGTTCTGGCACGGTGATTCGCTCGGCCGCCCGGCCGAATTGGGCGCCGCCCTGGGCGAATTCGTACGCCGGGCGGGTGCGGAGAACGCCGAACGGGAGTTCACCGCGCACACTACTGCCGCCGGTCTCGACGAGAACGCCGTGGCCAACCTGCGGGCGCTGCTGGATGATCAGCGCACCGCCACCGGCCGGCTGCCCACCGATAAAACGCTGGTCGTGGAACGGTTCCGGGACGAGCTCGGCGATTGGCGGCTGGTCCTGCACTCCCCCTACGGCCTGCCGGTCCACGCGGCGTGGGCCCTGGCCGTGGGCTCCCGGCTGCGGGAGCGGTTCGGGGTGGAGGCGGCGCCCAACGCCTCCGACGACGGGATAGTCGTCCGCCTCCCCGACACCACCGACGATCCGCCCGGTGCGGACCTGTTCGTTTTCGAACCGGACGAGATCGACGATCTGGTCACCGAGCAGGTGGGCGGATCGGCGCTGTTCGCCTCCCGGTTCCGCGAATGCGCGGCCCGGGCGCTGCTGCTGCCGCGCCGGGACCCTGGGAAACGTGCGCCGCTGTGGCAGCAGCGGCAGCGGTCGGCGCAATTGCTCGATGTGGCACGCAAATTCCCGGATTTCCCGATCCTGCTGGAAACGGTGCGCGAATGCCTGCGCGATGTGTACGACCTGCCCGCGCTGCGCGATCTGCTCGGCCGCGTGGCGCGTCGGCAGATCCGGCTGGTCGAGGTGGAGACCGCCACTCCGTCCCCGTTCGCCAACGCCCTGCTGTTCGATTACATCGGCCAGTTCATGTACGACGGCGACAGCCCGCTCGCCGAACGCCGCGCGGCGGCACTCTCGCTGGATTCGGGTCTGCTGGCCGAACTGCTGGGTCGGGTCGAGCTGCGCGAACTCCTGGACGGCGAGGTCATCGCACAGACCGAACAGGAACTACAGCGGCTCACCCCGGAGCGCCGGGCCCGGGACGCGGAAGGTCTGGCGGATCTGCTGCGGCTGCTGGGCCCGCTCACCGCCGAGGAGGCACGGCAGCGCTGCCGCGACGATCCGGCGGACTGGTTCGCGGAACTGGCCGGTGCCCGGCGGGCGCTGGAGGTGTCCTACGCGGGCACGGTGTGGTGGGCCGCGATCGAAGACGCCGCCCGGCTGCGCGACGCGCTGGGTGTGCCGCTGCCGATCGGCACCCCGGCCGCCTTCATCGAACCGGTACCCGATCCGCTGGGCGATCTGGTGGCCCGGTACGCCCGCACGCACGGTCCGTTCGGCACGGAAGCCGTGGCACACCGCTTCGGGCTCGGCACCGCCGTCGTCACCTCCGCGCTACATCAGCTGTCCACCGAGAAACGGGTGGTGGAAGGCGAATTCACGCCGGAGACGGCGGGGTCGGAATGGTGTGACGCGCAGGTGTTGCGGCGATTGCGCCGCCGCAGCCTGGCCGCCGCCCGGCACGAGGTGGAACCGGTCGCCACCGCCGCACTGGCGCGGTTCCTGCCCGACTGGCAGCACGTGGGCACCGGCGAGCTGCGCGGAATCGACGGAGTGGCCGCGGTGGTGGATCAACTCGCCGGTGTCGCGATCCCCGCGTCGGCGTGGGAATCGCTGGTGTTGCCGGCGCGGGTGCGCGATTACAGCCCCGCCCTGTTGGACGAACTCATGGCGACCGGTGAGGTCCGCTGGTCCGGGCACGGTGCCATCAACGCCAAGGACGGCTGGATCGCCCTGCACCCCGCCGATCAGGCACCCCTCACCCTCCCACCTCCGGACGAGTTCGAACTGGACGAGCTGCACCTCACCCTCCTCACCGTCCTGGGCGCCGACCCAGCCGCCTGGTCGCCACGTCCGAACGAACCGGCTGCCGGGCAGACAACGGGATCAGTGGCACATTCCCCCGAACCGCCGGCCGGCTCCCCTTCGAGATCCCGGTCTCCCGGGCCGAACGCGAATTCTGCCGCGCCGACCGCGGTGCCGGCTGAACGGGTGCCGACCGGGTACGGAGCGGAGGCGCTCCGCGGTGGTGGTGGCGCCTACTTCTTCCGCCAGCTCGCCGACGCGACCGGTGTCCTCGACGATCCCCGGGTCGCCGAGGCGCTGTGGGATCTGGTCTGGGCGGGGCTGGTATCCGGTGATACCTTCGCCCCCGTTCGCGCGCGCCTGTCCGGCACAACGCGGGCACCGGCCGCACACCGTACCCCGCGGCGCGCACCCCGCGGACGGGCCTACCTACCGCGCCCGGCCATGCCGACCAGGTCGGGCCCGCCCACGGTCGCCGGCCGGTGGTCGCTACTGCCCGACCGCGCCCTCGACAACACCGTGCGCGCCCATGCCACCGCCGACCTGCTGCTGGAACGCTACGGCGTGGTGACCAAGGGCGCGGTACAGAACGAAGGCATGCCCGGCGGCTTCGCCCTCGCCTACCGGGTGCTCAGCGAGTTCGAGGACCGCGGCCGCTGCCGCCGCGGCTGTTTCGTGGATTCGCTGGGCGGCGCCCAGTTCTCCACCACCGACGTCGTGGACCGGCTGCGCACCTTCGACGGCGACCGGCGACCGGCCGGATCGGCGCTGGTACTCGCCGCCTGCGATCCGGCGAACCCGTACGGCGCCGCGCTCGGCTGGCCCAAGACCGCCGGCGAAGCCGGTCACCGCCCCGGCCGCAAGGCGGGCGCCCTGGTGGTACTGGTGGACGGCGAACTCGTGCTGTACCTGGAGCGCGGCGGCAAGACCCTGCTCACCTGCACCGAAGATCCGGATGCCCGGCACGCCGCCGCCACGGCGCTGGCGGAGGTGGTGCGTTCCGGGCAGGTGGATTCCCTGGTGATCGATCGGGTCGACGGTGAGTCGGTACACGGCAACACGCTGGCCGATTTCCTCACCGCGGCCGGATTCACCGCCACACCCCGTGGCCTGCGACTGCGCGGCCGCCGATGAGCAGCGCCCGGCAGCCGGCTCGCCTGCCGCCGGCCGCCCGCACCGGCCGCCACCGGACGCACAAGACGACCGGAGCAGCCCATACCGTGGTGTTCCGGCGGTCCGCCGGCTTGCGCGCGCGGAAACGAGGCAGTCGTGCCCGAAGGTGACGTGGTGTTCCTGGCCGCCGGGCGGCTGCGGGCAGCGCTGGCGGGCGAAACGCTCACCCGCAGCGATTTCCGGGTGCCGCGCTACGCGACCGTCGATCTGCGCGGACAGGTGGTGGACAGCGTCGCCAGCTACGGCAAACACCTCTTCGTCCGCACCGAAACGGTCAGTATCCACACCCATCTGAAGATGGAGGGCAGCTGGCGGGTGTTCCACTGCGGGCAACGCTGGACCAAACCCCGGGTCACCGCGCGGCTGGTGCTCGGTACCGCCGCGGTCGACGCGGTGGGCTTCGACCGCGGGCTGGTGGAGGTCCTGCGCCGCGCCGACGAACCGGCCGCGATCGCGCATCTCGGTCCCGATCTGCTGGGCCCGGAGTGGGACCCGGCCGAGGCCGTGGCCCGGCTCGCCCGGGAACCCGAGCTACCGATCGGCCTGGCCCTGCTGGACCAGCGCAATCTCGCCGGGATCGGCAATATCTACCGCAGTGAGGTGTGTTTTCTGCGCCGCATCCACCCCGCCCGGCCGGTCGCCGCGGTGGACGATCTGCTCGCGCTGGTCAACGAGGCCCATCGGGTCCTGCATCGGGCGGCGCATCAGCCGCCTTGGCGGCCACTGGTCTACGGCCGGGCCCGCCGGCCGTGTCAGCGGTGTGGCACCGCGGTGCGGGTGGAACTCCTCGGCGAGACGGCCCCGGGTACGGACCGGGTGAGCCGGCGGGAACGCGGTATCTACTACTGCCCGAAATGCCAGGTCCCGCCGGAGTGAGCGCGTAACCTGTCGCATATCGGACGCCGCCACATCTGTGACGGCGGCCATGGGTCCGGTAATGATCTGCGTCCGCACGACGACACACGGGTACCGCACCGGAAGCAGGTCCCATGAACACCCGAACCGTCCACTTGGCAGCCGTCGCCGGCAAATTGCTGTCGGCGGTACTGGCTGTCGTGGCCACCGCGTTGTTCTGCTACTTCCTGCTCCATCCGGTCGCCGGCCCCCCGGGTCCCGCCCCCGCCCAGCTCGGTCCCGCTATCACCACCGCGCCCGCCGGTAGCGCTCCCGCCCAGCACTGACACCGGCACACTCGCGCGGATGTCCCAGCCGCCACGGCCTGACGGCGCCGGCGACAACGGCACAGCCGCACGGACAACCGAAGCCCGCACCCGCTACGGCATGGCCACACCGCGCGACAAGGTCCGATTCAGCACACGCCCGGGTCCGGTGGCACGGATGCCGACGGACGGCTCACCTTTCGGTCGGCACCGGTTCCAGGATCTCCGGCCGCGGTTCCGGCGCGGCGACCCGCAACGCGTCGGCCGAGGCGTCATCGGGCTGGGTCTGCGAGCAGATTTCGGCCTCCACCCGGGCCAGGTAGGTGCGGATCTCCCGGTCGGTCTCGGCAGCGTCCCAGCCGAGCACCCCGGCCATCAGCCCGGCCACTTCTTCGGCACAGTCGGCGCCGCGGTGCGGGTATTCGATGGAGATCCGGGTACGCCGGGCGAGCACATCATCGAGGTGCAGTGCGCCCTCCGCGGCGGCCGCGTACACGACCTCCACTTTCAAATAGGACGGCGCCGCGGTGATCGGCTGCCGCAGCTCCGGGCGATCCGCGGCCAAGGCCATGACCTCGTCGATCAGCGAACCGTACCGGTCCAGCAGATGCTTCACCCGATACGGATGCAGCCCGTATTCCTCGGCGAGTTGCACGGTCTGGTTCACCAGCGCGAAGTATCCGTCCGCACCGAGCAGCGGCACCTTCTCGGTGATCGACGGCGAAACGCGAGCGGGGATGTCCTGGGCGGCCTCGTCCACCGCGTCGTAGGCCATCACCCGGTAGGTGGTGTATTTCCCGCCCGCGATGGCAACCAGGCCGGGCGCGATGCGGGCAACGGCGTGCTCACGCGACAGTTTCGAGGTCTCGTCGCTCTCCCCGGCCAGCAGCGGCCGCAGCCCGGCATAGACACCGTCGATATCATCATGGGTCAGCGGGGTGACCAGCACCTGGTTCACCCGGTCCAGCAGATAGTCGATATCGGCCTTGGTGGCCGCCGGATGTGCCAGGTCCAGGTTCCAGTCGGTATCGGTGGTGCCGACGATCCAGTGCGCACCCCACGGGATCACGAACAGCACCGAGGTGGCGGTGCGCAGGATGATCGCGGCGTCGCTGACGATCCGGTCCCGCGGAACCACGATGTGCACCCCCTTCGACGCCCGCACATGGAACCGGCCGCGCTGCTGCGAGAGCGCTTGCACCTCATCGGTCCAGACTCCGGCCGCGTTGATCACCACATGCCCGCGGACTTCGGCGCTGCGGCCGTCCTCGCTGTCGCGCACGCGGACCCCGACCACCCGGTCGGCTTCCCGCAGGAACCCCACGACCTGGGTCGAGGTGCGGATCACCGCGCCGTAATGGGCGGCGGTGCGGGCCACGGTCATGGTGTGGCGGGCGTCGTCGACCACGGTGTCGTAATAGCTGATCCCGCCGATCAGCGAGGTGCGGCGCAGCCCCGGCGCCAGTCGCAGCGCCGCGTGCCGGGACAGATGGCGCTGCCCCGGAACCGATTTCGCGCCGCCCATGGTGTCGTAGAGGAACAACCCAGCCGCCACGTACGGACGTTCCCACACCCGGTGGGTGAGCGGATACAGGAAGCGCAGCGGTTTCACCAGATGCGGCGCGAGCCGGGCCATCGACAGTTCGCGTTCCTTCAGCGCCTCCCGCACCAGCCCGAATTCGAGCTGTTCGAGGTAGCGCAGGCCGCCGTGGAACATCTTCGACGAGCGGCTCGACGTTCCCGACGCCAGATCCCGCGCCTCCACCAACGCCACCCGTAACCCGCGGGTGGCCGCGTCCAGCGCGATCCCCGCCCCGACGACACCACCACCCACCACGATCACATCGAAATGATCCTTACCCAACCGGTCCCAGGCTGTGCGCCGCTGCTCCGGCCCCAGAAACTGCATTCCCGACTGCACAGTCATATCCACTCCTGGAGTACGCGTTCGACAAGGTCGGCTGTGGTTTCCGTGAGTTCGCTCTACACACTATGCGTAAACCGGCGTGGATCGTCGGTAGCGAGACAGCCGTCACCGACATACGCGATTGCGCTAGCCTCCTGCCATGCGCTATGTGGCCGCCATCGACCAGGGCACGACCTCGAGCAGATGTATCCTCTTCGATCGTTCGGGGCAGATCGCGGGCCTGGCCCAGCGGGAACACGAGCAGATCTTCCCCAAGCCGGGGTGGGTCGAGCACGATCCGGAAACCGTGTGGCGCAATACCGAATTCGTCCTCGGCGCGGCGCTGGACGAGGCCGGGGTGCGAGCCGGCGATATCGCGGCGGTGGGGGTCACCAATCAACGCGAGACCACGGTCGTCTGGGAACGCGAGACCGGCCGCCCGATCCACAACGCCATCGTCTGGCAGGACACCCGCACCGACCGGTTGTGCACCGAACTGGCCGGTGATCGCGGCGCCGACCGCTACGCCGACCGCACCGGACTCCCGCTGTCGACCTACTTCTCCGGGCCCAAACTGCGCTGGATCCTGGACACCGTGCCCGGCGCCCGGGAGCGCGGCGAGGCCGGCGAGCTGTGTTTCGGTACCGTGGACAGCTGGGTGCTGTGGAATCTCACCGGCCGCCACCTCACCGATGTCACCAATGCCTCGCGCACGCTGCTGATGGACCTGCGCACCCTGGAGTGGGACAGCGAGATCTGCGCGGAGATCGGCGTGCCGGTGCGGATGCTGCCGGAGATCCGCAGTTCCTCGGAGGTGTATGCGGAGATCGCGTCCGGCCCCCTGGCGGGCGTACCGGTGGCGGGAATCCTCGGCGATCAGCAGGCGGCAACCTTCGGACAGGCATGCCTGCGGCCCGGTGAAGCCAAGAACACCTACGGCACCGGCAATTTCATGTTGCTCAACACCGGAACCACCCCGGTGTTCAGCGAGCACGGCCTGCTCACCACCGTCTGCTACCGGCTCGGGGAGCAACCGCCGGTGTACGCGCTGGAGGGCTCGATCGCGGTCACCGGTGCGCTGGTGCAGTGGTTCCGCGACAATCTCGGCATCATCGATTCGGCCCCGGAGATCGAGGAGCTGGCCCGCACGGTGGACGACAACGGCGGCGCCTATATCGTCCCCGCGTTCTCCGGGCTGTTCGCGCCCCGCTGGCGACCCGATGCCCGCGGGGTGATCGCCGGGCTCACCCGGTTCGTCACCAAGGCACATCTGGCGCGCGCGATCCTCGAATCGACCGCGTTCCAGACCCGCGAGGTGATGGATGCCATGCGCGCGGACGCCGCGGCCCGCTCGCTGAACCTGGAATCGGTCGCGCTCAAGGTCGACGGCGGCATGGTCGCCAACGATCTGCTCATGCAGTTCCAGGCCGATATCCTCGATCTGCCGGTGGTGCGCCCGCTGGTCAACGAGACCACGGCGCTCGGCGCCGCTTACGCCGCCGGCCTGGCGGTCGGGTACTGGTCCGGTACCGACGATATCCGCGCCAATTGGTCGGCCGACAAGACCTGGCACCCGGCCATGCCCGCTGCCGAACGCGACGCCCGGCTACGGGACTGGAACAAGGCCGTGGAACGCACCTACGACTGGGCCGACTGACCGGCCGGGACCGCCCGCTCCGCCGACCGCGCCAGTCGCGCCGCGGCCTCGGCGAGATCGTCCGGTGCCGCCGTGGTGAAGCACATCCGCATGGCGTGCGAATACGGGGTGCTCACCGCGAACGCCTGCCCGGGCACGAAGGCGACGCCGGCGTCCAGCGCCCGGGGCAGCAATTCCGCGGTATCGGTGCCGTCGGTGAATTCCGCCCAGACGAACATTCCGCCGGCCGCCGGACTGCAGTGCAGCCGGTCACCGAACCGTTCCCCGATGGCGCGCACCAGAGCGGTGGCCCGGTCGGCATAGACGCCGCGCACCGTATCGATATGGCCGGTGAGCCAGCCGGTATCGGCGAGCAGTTCGGTGGCGATCTGCTGGGTCAGCGCCGATCCGCACAGGTCGGCCCCCTGTTTCAGCAGTTCGACCGCCCGGCAGACCCGTTCCGGAGCGATCATCCAGCCCACCCGCAGCGTCGGGGCGATGATCTTGGACGCCGACGACAGCCGGATTACCGCCGGGGAGTAGGTGGCGATCGGCTCGGGGGCGGGCCGCTCGAACCACAGCTCACCGTACGGGTCGTCCTCGATCACCCAGAACCGGTGTTTCTCGGCTGCTTCGGCCAGCGCGCGCCGCCGCCGCGGGCTCATGGTCACGCCGCCCGGGTTGTGGAAGTTGCTCACCGTGTGTACGACCGCGGGTCGCAGCCCACCGGCGATCAGGTCCTCGAGCAGATCGACCCGCATTCCTTCCTCGTCCAAGGGCACCGCCACGATCCGGGCTCCCGCGGCGCGGAACACCTGGAGCGCGCCGACATAGGCCGGGTCCTCCACCACCACCAGCGCGCCGGGATCGAGCAGCACCTCCGCGAGCAGCGAGAGCGCCTGCTGCGAGCCGTGCGTGACGAACACTTCCCCGGCCCCGACCGCCCGGCGCATCCGCGCGGATTCGCGTTCGGCGAGTACATCGCGGAGCGGCCCCCAGCCGGGCGATTCGGTGTATTGCAGCGTCGCGGGGCTGCGCAGCGCCGTTTCGGCGGCGGCCGCGATCCGCGGGCCGGGCATGAGCGCCGCATCGGGTAGACCGCCGGCCAGGCTGATGACATCCGCGTTCGCGGTGAGTTTCAGCAGGTCGCGGATGGCGGAGCTGGTGAGGCCGGCCAATTTTCCGGCCAGCGGCGCAGCATCGTGGGACATGGGGGCCTCCGGGTATCACCTGGTAGATACCCAATCATCCCATGAAAACCATTATATGAAACTAGGATCTCACGATATGAGACTACTGCCGGTCGGCGATCACCCACAGCAGCGTTTTGCCGTCGCGTTCGACCGTGGTGACCGTCTGCTTGTACACCGTGGTCTTCCCGTTCGGCCGGAGTTCGGTGAGGTCCACATCGAAGGAGTTCGCCGCTCGCTCGGCGATCCGCACACAGTGCTGGGTACCGGCGGGAATCTGCTGGTCGATCGCCTGCTGGATGGTTTCGGCCGACGAAATCGCCGGCGAATCCGGGGCGACGAATTCCCGCGCCCCGGCGCCGCTGCGCTCGGTATAGAAAGCGTACTGGAAGCCGAGCACGGCATCGGGACCGCTGGTCGTATCGCCCTCCCCGTTACCGACCGTAACTCCGCCGTCCTGCGTCGCCGGGCAGTTCAATCCCTCGATCGCCTCCGCCGTGGGCCCCGTACCGGGTTCGCCCCCACCGCCGCGTACCACGACGATCGCCACCCCGACGGCGATGAACGCGACGATCACCGCCGCCACGGCGACGATCGTGCCCACCGGCAGCTGACGGCGCGGCTTCTCGGTCAGCGCCCGCGAAACGGATTGCGGTGTGAGTTGCTGCGCGATCGGATCACTGTCCCAGGACAGGCCGCCGGCGCGGGGCCGCACGGGTCCGCCCGCCGGGTCGGCGCCCTGGTCGCCCGGCAGATCCGGACCGGGCCAACGCAGGTCGGGGGTGTGGTGCCGGACGGTCGTCCGATCCGCCTCGGGCGCCCGGTCGGTCTTCGGCCGGCGGACCGCCGGATCCGGCGGCAGCGAATGACGGACCGTGGCGTCGGTATCGCCTGGCGCCGGACGGGTCACCGGCACGGAATCACTGGGCCCGGGCACGTACGCCGGGGTCGAACTGTCGGGTGCACGATACTGCGGCGGTGGAGGCGGAACCGGTGGCGGCTCCGCAGGCGCGCCCGACGATCCGTCGGCCGGCCGCCAGGCCAGCTCCGAATTGCCCGCTCCCGCGGGTTGCCAGCCCGCGACCGGCAGTTCACCCGTCGGCGGACCGAACTCCGATACCGGCGGGCCGAACTCCGACACCGGAGGCCCGAAATCACCCGTCGGCGGACCGAAATCCGCCCGCTCGGGTTCGCGTTCGCGCCCTCTATCTTCGCCCTCGCCGGTCACGGCCCATCCCTTTCGAGACACGCGGGTGGGGCGGCCGTACTCGCCCCCCCCACCCGGCAAGATTTCACTCGTGTCAGTACTGGAGTGAACCACCCCACTGGGTGTTGACGCCAGCGACATTGATCGACTGTTCCGGGTAGTTGCCCGGCGGCAGCAGCGGCGGGGGCGGCGGAATCTCGGCCGCGGCCTTCAGGGCGGCCGCGCCGCCCGGCTGCATGGCGATCCAGTGCTCGACAGCCGCCTTCGCCGTATTCACCGGCGTGGTATCGATCACATGATCGAGCCGGTTGTCCGGCAGACCGTTCCCGCCGGTGAAAGTGGAGACATTGACGGTGTTCTCGTCAACGAACTCCACCGAGATACCGGCTTCCCCGGTGCCCGTCGGGGTACGGAATCCGGCCGTACCGACATAGCCGGACTGGTTGGTGAAGTGATGGGTGTTGGCGAAATGCCCGGGAGCCAGCGCACCACCGTCGATCGCGGCACCGACCTCCATATGCGGGCCCTGCATCTCGACCACCGGCGCCACCGGCGCCGATTCGAGGCTGGGCGCCTGCCACTGCGGAGCCTGCGGCTGGACCAGGGTTTCGGTCCCCGGATCCGCGGGCTGCGCGTCGCCCTCCGGTCCGGCCTGCGGAGCGGGCTGCTCGCCCGGCTGCCCCGGAGCCGGCGGCTGCTCCCCCTCCGGCTTCTCCGGCGCGATCGCCGGTTGCACCGGCTCGTCCTGACCCGGCACGGGCAGCGGCGCCACCCGCGGGGTGGTGACACCCGGCTGGGTCGGGCCCGTCAGGCCCTGCTCGCCTTCTTCACCCGGTTTCGGCGTGGTGACACCCGGCTGACTCGGGGTAGGGGCGCTCTCCGGCTGTTCCCCCTCGTTCTGCACACCCGGCTGGCTCGGCGTGGTCTCCGGACTCTGCTGCTGTTGTTCCGGAGTGGTACCCGGCTGCGCGGGCGCCGGGGTGGCCGGCGTGGTGGGTGTGGTCGGCTGATCGCCAGGAGCGGCCCCCGCCGGCGACGCGAAGATGGCCATTGCCGCTGCGGTCGCAAGCGGCAGCGAAGTGCTCGCCACCGCCCGGCCCGCCCGGTTCGGCTTACGATGTTTCACTATTCGCCCAATCCCTTTCCCGGCTACGGTCCAGCTGGGACCGCAACCAGTTCTGCCTCATCCGAGACCCGAGGTCAGCGGTGGCCCGGGTGGGCCGTTCGCTGTCCGAGTCCGAAAGGGCAAACCCCCCGGCACCAAACCTCGCGACCGCCCGCCGATCGCAATCTCTGTTCCGGCAGTCAACCACAACAGAGCTTCTCCGGCAATCCGGCGAAACCTCACCATTGGCAGGAAGACTCGGTGTTCACCTGCCCGCCACCACCCGCTCGTTCAACCCCCACCCACGGAGTCGGCGCCAAAAGATTCACCCCAGGTCGTCGTGGCGCATGAGCTGGCGGGCGGCTTCCATGACCGAGCCGGTGAGCGACGGGTAGACCGAGAAAGTCTGCGCCAGATCGTTGACCGTGAGGTTGTTCTGGACCGCGAGGGCGATCGGCAGGATCAGTTCGGAGGCGATGGGGGCGACCACGACGCCGCCGATCACCACGCCCGTCGCCGGGCGGCAGAAGATCTTGACGAAACCGCGCCGCAGCCCCGACATCTTGGCCCGGGGGTTGGTGTTCAGCGGCAGCATCACCGTCCGGGCCGGCACCTCGCCGTTGTCGATATCGGTCTGGCTGACCCCCACCGTCGCGATCTCCGGGCGGGTGAACACCGCCGAGGCCACCGTTTTCAGGCGGATCGGGCTCACTCCCTCGCCGAGCGCGTGGTACATCGCGATCCGGCCCTGCATGGCGGCCACCGAGGCCAGCGGCAGCAGGCCCGTGCAGTCGCCGGCGGCGTAGATACCGGGGACCGGGGTGCGCGACACCCGGTCGACCCGCAGGTAGCCGCCGCGGTCGAGTTCGACACCGGCCTGCTCGAGCCCGAGGTCGCCGGTGTTGGGGGTGGAGCCGACGGTCATGAGGGCGTGCGATCCGGCGACCGTCCGGCCGTCGGAGAGGGTGACCAGCACTCCGTCGGCCGTGCGTTCGACCTTGTCCGCGCGGGCGTGTTTGACCAGTTCCACCCCGCGCTCGGCGAATGCGTCCTCGAGAACCAGTGCGGCGTCGGCGTCTTCGCCCGGCAGGACGCGGTCCCGGCTGGAGACCAGGACCACGCGCACGCCCATCTCGGTATAGGCGGAGACGAATTCGGCACCGGTGACACCCGAACCGACCACCACCAAGGTCTCCGGCAGCACGTCCAGGTCGTAGAGCTGGCGCCAGTTCAGGATCCGGTCGCCGTCGGGTTCGGCACCGGGCAGTACCCGCGGCGAGGCCCCGGTCGCGATGAGCACCACCTCGGCTTCGACGGTTTCCCCGGCACCGTCCGGGTAGTCCACGGTGACCCGGTGCGTAGCCCGTCCCGACCCCGGCCCCGCCAGCCGGCCCCGGCCGGGCAGTACCCGCACCCCGGCGGCCTGCAGTTTGGACCGGATATCGGACGATTGCGCCAGCGCCAGCGCCTTCACCCGCTCGTTGACCTCCGGCAACCGCACCTCGGCCTGGCTCGGGTCGAGGATCACCCCCAGGTTGCGGGCCCGCCGCAGATCGGTGCGGATACCGGTGGAGGCGATGAACGTTTTGGACGGGACACAGTCCCAGAGCACACACGCGCCGCCGATACCGTCGGAATCGATCAGCTCGACCTGGGCACCGTGCTGGGCCGCGACCAGCGCCGCCTCGTAGCCCGCGGGTCCGCCACCGATGATTGCTATGCGGGTCATATATTTCCCCTGTCCTGATCACCCGCGCCCGGCGCGCGGCAGCGTCGCGGCCCTCACTCGCCGGACCCAGCCTAGTGCGTGCCGCATCCCCGCCCACGCCCGGCCGGACCGCGCGTCGCCGCCGCCGAAGCACATCCCGGAGCACGATTTACGACGCCCCGTACCGGTGCGACCCATCACACAACTAAGCTGCCGGTGTGCCGATCTACGCTGCCTACGGGTCCAATATGGATTCGACCCAGATGCTCGAGCGCTGTCCGCATTCCCCCATGTTCGGGACGGGCTGGCTGGAGGGCTGGCGCCTCACCTTCAGCGGGGACGATATCGGCTGGGAGGGTCCGCTCGCCACGGTCGTCGAAGAACCGGGTTCGCGGGTCTTCGTGGTGCTCTACGACGTCTCCCCGGAAGACGAGCAGCGGCTGGACCGCTGGGAAGGCTCGGATTTCGGGATCCACCGCAAGATCCGCCTCCGCGTGACCCCCAGCCCCGGCAGCGGCACCGAACCGATCCTCGCCTGGCTGTACGTCCTGGACGCCTACGAAGGCGGGCTGCCCTCCGCCCGCTATCTCGGCGTGATGGCCGACGCCGCCGAAAAGGCCGGGGCCCCAGCCGACTACGTGCACGCCCTGCGCACCCGCAACAGCCGCAACGTGGGCCCCGGCAACAACTTCAGCTGAGTCTTTTTGCGGCGCCTGCGGCGCCGCGGGGTTCGGCCCCCTCGGTCAAACCCTCCGAGGGCCTCGTAAGACTCGGCGCCGCCGTGGTTGCGTTCGGGTCCCGGGTTATGCGCCCTCCAAGTGTCTCGCTGGGCTCGGCGCCGCCGTGGTTGCGTTCGGTTGTCGGGGCTATGAGCACTTCAAATGCCTCGCTGGACTCGGCGGCACCGTAGTCCCGTTCGGTTGCGGGGCTCATGGGCGCTGTGGGTATCCAGCTGGGCCGAGCGCTGCCGTGGTCGCGCTCGGGTTCGGAAGGCTGGGGCCGGTTGGGCTCGGCGCCGGCGCTGGGCACGTTAAGCCTTGTGGACCATTGCCGGTCAGGTGGTGAGTTCGCGGCCGGCCTGGAGGACGATGTTGGTGAATGTGCGGACGCCGATGGGGAGGGCGCGTTCGTCGATGTCGAAGGTCGACTGGTGCAGGTCCAGCTGCGGGCCCTCGCCGGACCAGACGCCGAGGCGCGCCATCGCGCCGGGGACTTCTTCCAGGTACCAGGAGAAATCCTCGCCGCCGCCGGACTGCGGGGTATCGGCGAGGGCGTCCGGGCCGATGGCGCGCACCGCGTCGCCGACCATGCGCACCGAATGCTCGTCGTTCACCACCGGCGGAACGCCGCGCCGGTAGTCGAGCTGGTAGCGCACGCCGGTCGGCGCGAGCAGGCTGTTCACGATTTCGCGCACCATCGGTTCGAGCAGCGACCAGGTTTCGTGGTCGCCGGTGCGGACGGTGCCGGTGAGCATTCCGGTCTGCGGGATGGCATTGGGGGCCTTCCCCGCGCTCACCGCGCCCCAGACCATCACCGTGCTGGTGCGCGGGTCGATCCGGCGGGTGAGCAGCCCCGGCAGTCCGGTGATGACGGTGCCGATGGCGTAGACGAGGTCACTGGTGAGATGCGGCCGGGAGGTATGGCCGCCGGGCGAATCCAGGACCAGTTCCACCGTATCGGCGGCCGACGTGATGGCGCCCACCCGGATCCCCACGCGACCCACCTCGAGCCGGGGGTCGCAGTGCAGCGCGAAGATGCGGTCCACCCCGTCCACCGCGCCTTCGGCGACCATATCCAGCGCGCCACCGGGCATCACTTCCTCGGCGTGCTGGAAGATCAGCCGGACCCCCACCGGCAGTTCCGCGTCGGCCAGCGCCAAGGCGGTGCCGAGGAGAACGGCAGTATGCGCGTCATGACCGCAGGCATGGGATACGCCGGGCACGGTCGAGGCGAAATCGCGGCCGGTGAACTCCTGCAGCGGCAGCGCGTCCATATCGGCGCGCAGCGCGATGCGGGGAGCATCCTCGGGACCGATATCGCAGATCAGCCCCGTTCCGCCGGGCAGTACCCGGAACGACAGGCCGGCCTTGGTGAGCCAGGTACCGACGAATTCGGTGGTGGCGAATTCGGTGCGGGACAGCTCGGGGTTGGCGTGCAGGTGCCGGCGCCACTGCACCAGATCGACCGTGTGCTCGGCCAGCCACGCCGTCACCGCGTCCTGTCCGTCGCGCACCGAACGGCCGGTTGTGCTCACCGAATGTCCTCCTGTCGTTGAACGAGCAGTTGCGAACCACTTCTCCGCGTGCCGGGAACGACCCGTAACACATATCGCCCGCGACCTGGGTCGCGGTACACCGGCGGCGGTTCCACTCGTCCCCCGAGGAACGGCCGTCACCTCCAGTTTCCCACCGCCGCCGGATCCGCGCCCGGCGACGTCCCCGCTGTGACCGGCGGAACACCGGCAACGGATCGGATACCCGGATGCTAACTCTTGGCGAATTCCAGGTTGTCCGCGGTATTCGGGACCGCCAGCCCGGCCAGCGCCGCCGCGTGCAGCGCACGTTTGATCGCCGGCAGGCTGGGCGTCCGGTTGGCGGCCAATGCGGCCGCGCGGGTGACCGCGGCAGTGCGCAGGGAATCGGCCTCGGCGGTTTCGTCGACGATTCCCGCGGCCAGCGCCTCCGGGCCGCCGTAGCGGTGGCCGGTGGTCATGGCGGTGAGCGCGACCTGGTTGGTCAGGCGGCCGGTGACCAGCGCGTTCATCCCGATCGTGAACGGCATGCCGAGGTGCACCTCGGGCAGGCACCAGAACCCGCGATCCGCGCGCATCACCCGGAAATCGTGCGAACTGGCGAGCATGGCGCCGGCGCCGAAGGCATGCCCGTTCACCGCGGCGACGGTGGGCAGCGGGAAGGCCAGGATCCGGCTGAAGATGCCGTGCACGAGGTCGAGGTAGCCGTGCATCCGGTCGAGGTTGGCGAACAGCCAGTCGGTATCGAGGCCGTTGCTGAAGAATTTCCCGGTGGCCGTGGTGACCAGGGCGGCCGGGCCCTCACTCGCTTCCACGGTATCGAGCAGGGCGTTGACCTCGTCGATCCATTCGTGGCTGAAGCGGTTCTCGTTATCGGTCTGGCCCTCGTTGCCCAGCGACAATACGAAAACGTTCCCATCGCGTTCCAGGTACGGCATATGTGCAGCGTATAGCCAGGAGCCCAGGTCCTCGACAACGGCCGGCCGAGGGGGCCGGGCGCGCCGGATGGGCGGCTGCCCGGCCGGTGAGGCCATACACTGACCGCCATGCTTGCCGAAGAGGCTGCCCAGGAGATCGCCGCCCGGACATCCGTGGCCCGGCATCGGGTCGCGGTGGTGCTGGGTTCGGGGTGGCAGGACGCCGCCGCCGAACTCGGCGCCCCGAACGCCGATATCCCCATGCCGGAGCTCCCCGGATTCGCCGCCCCCACCGCCCAGGGGCATGCCGGCCGCGTGCTGTCGGTCAAGGTCGGCGATACCGACGCCCTCGTCTTGATGGGACGCCAGCACCTCTACGAGGGGTACTCCCCCGCCGAGGTCGTGCACCCGGTGCGCACCGCGGTCGCGGCGGGTGCGGACACGGTGATTCTGACCAACGCCGCCGGTGGTATCCGGCCGGGCCTGCGGGTCGGCGAGGCGGTACTGATCCGCGATCATGTCAACCTCACCGGCGCCACCCCGCTGGCCGGGCCCACGTTCGTCGATCTGGTGGATGCCTGGGATCCGGAGCTGCGGCAGCTCGCCCGCCGGGTGGATCCCGACCTCACCGACGGGGTGTACGCGGGGCTCACCGGACCCCAGTACGAGACACCCGCCGAGATCCGCATGCTGGCCACCATCGGCGCCGATCTGGTGGGGATGTCCACGGTGCTGGAGGCGATCGCGGCGCGCGCGCTGGGGGCGCGGTTGCTCGGGATCTCGCTGGTCACCAATCTGGCGGCCGGGGTCACCGGGGCGCCGCTGGCGCATGCCGAGGTGCTCGCCGAGGGCCGGGCCGCCGCGCCCCGGCTGGGCAAACTGCTGCGCGGGCTCGTGGAGCAGTTGTAGATGCTGACGTTCGGCACCGCGGGACTGCGCGGCCCGCTCGGACCGGGCCCGGACCGGATGAACGAGACCACCGTCGCCCACGCGACCGCCGGTCTCGCCGCGTGGCTGCGGGATCGCTGCCTGGGCGGCGGGCAGGTGGTGGTCGGGCGCGACGCCCGGCACGGATCGGCGGAATTCGCCGAGGTCACCGCCGAGGTACTGGCGGCGGCCGGATTCGCGGTGGTCCGGTTACCGCAGCCGTGGCCCACCCCCGTGACCGCGTTCGCGGTGCGAGCGCTCGGCGCGGTGGCCGGGGTGCAGATCACCGCCTCGCACAATCCGCCCACCGACAACGGCTACAAGGTGTACGTGGACGGTGGCGCTCAACTGCTCGCACCGGCCGATACCGAAATCGAACGGCAGATCGCGGCGGTCACCGAACCGATCCCGCGCACCCCGGTGGAGGTCACCGATTCCGGCCTGCACTCCCGTTACCTGGCCCGGGTCGCGCAGCTGCCACAGCTCATCGGCGGGCCGGGCGAACGCGCCGATATCCGGATCGCGTTCACCCCACTGCACGGAGTCGGGGGCGCGACCGCGGTCGAGGCGCTCACCGCCGCCGGGTTCACCGATATCCACGCGGTGGCCGAACAGTTCACCCCCGACCCCGACTTCCCCACGGTTGCCTTCCCGAATCCCGAGGAACCCGGCGCCGCCGATCTGCTGCTGCGGCTGGCCGAACGGGTGGACGCCGATCTGGCGATCGCCCTCGATCCCGACGCGGACCGCTGCGCGCTCGGCGTGCCCACCCCCGCGGGCTGGCGCATGCTGCGCGGCGACGAAACCGGCGTCCTGCTCGCCGATCACGTCCTGCGCACCGCCCCACCGGATGCGCTGGTCGCCACCACGATCGTCTCGTCGCGATTGCTTTCCCGGCTGGCCGCCGAACGCGGCGCCCGCTACGCCGAAACCCTGACCGGGTTCAAATGGCTGGCGCGGGCGGGTGACGGTCTGGTGTACGCATACGAGGAGGCCATCGGCCATTGTGTGGACCCGGCCGCCGTCCGCGACAAGGACGGTATCTCGGCCGCCGTACTGGCCGCCGATCTGGTGTCGCGGCTGCGGGCCCGGAAGCGCACGCTGACCGATGAACTCGACGATTACGCCGTCCGCTTCGGTGTGCACGCCGGCGACCAGGTGGCGTTGCGCCTACCGGATCAGCCGGCCGCCGCCGCGGTGGTGGACACACTGCGCTCGGCACCACCGCGCGAACTCGCCGGAACCGCCGTCGATTACACCGATATGGCGGCGTTGCGCGGGGCGCTGCGCACCGACGCGCTGCTGTTCACCGGCGACGGCCTGCGCTTGGTGGTGCGGCCCTCGGGTACCGAACCGAAGCTCAAATGCTATCTGGAAGTGGTGCAGCCGGTTTCCGGTCCGGACGGGCTACCGGCCGCGAGAGAGACTGCCCGGCAACGCCTTTCGGATCTCGGCGACTACTGCCGGGCACTGGCCGGCTGACCGGGCTCAGCGCGGCCCGAACTGCCGGTCACCGGCATCGCCGAGCCCGGGCACGATGAACGCATCGTCGTTGAGCCGATCGTCGATCACCGCGGTCACCAGCCGCACCGGATGACCCGAATTCGCCAGCGCGGCGATCCCCTCCGGCGCCGAGACGACGCAGACCGCGGTGATATCGGTGGCACCGCGGCCGGTCAGCAGATCCAGGGTGTGCAGCATGGACCCGCCGGTCGCCAGCATGGGGTCCAGCACCATCACCGGTGTCGCGGACAGATCGTCGGGCAACGACTCCAGATAGGGCACCGGACGATGGGTGCGCTCGTCCCGGGCGACACCGACGAAACCGACCTTCGATTCCGGAATCAGGTTGGTGGCGGCATCGACCATCCCCAATCCGGCACGCAATACGGGCACCAGCAGCGGCGGGCGCGCCAGGCGCGTGCCCCGGGTGGTGGCCACCGGGGTGGCGATGTCGTGGTGTTGCACCGGCGCATCGCGCAGCGCCTCGTACACCAGCAGCCGCGACAGATCCCGCAACGCCGCCCGGAAGCCGGAATCGGGGGTGCGTTCGTCACGCAGCGTGGTCAGCAGGATCGCCACGAGCGGATGGTCCAGGGTGTGCGTGCGCATGAGGGAACGATAAGGTCGAACCCGGGTGCGCCGCTGTCGCGCCGGGAATTTCCGGGGAGCCGATTCGATGGAACCGTGCGGGAAGCCGGTGCGTCGAAACCGGTAGATGACATACTCTGCCCGTTAACGAAGTCGATGGGGGAACCACTGATGGTGAACATCTCAGCCGATGCCGAGGGCATCGCGGCCTACGGCAGCACCGCCGGGGTGATGGCCTCCGAGCTCGCGGCGGCAGGGGCCGGCGCGTCGGGTGCCGCGCCCACGATCCTCGGCCCGATCTTCGGCCTGATCGGTGGCGATTTCCTGGCCGCCTACGCCGCCGCGCACGCGGGGCATGTAGCGACGATCGGTCAGCTGTCCGCAGTGCTGGGCACGATGAGCGGGGCGGCGGGTGTGGCCGCTGTCAGTTACGCCGAGGCCGATACCAGCAATGCCGCCGCCCTGCGCGGTGCCGCCGGGGAGTGAACCGGTGATCGATATCAGCGCACTGGCCAAGCCGATCTTCGATCTGCTCGCCAGTTTCGGCACCGGTGTGCTGGCCACCGGCGGCCCCGGCGATTCACTTCGCGCGGCGTCCACCGCGATCGATCAGGTGCATGCCCTGGGCCGCAACGGCATCAATCTGATGAACACCGCGTGGGACGGTACCGGTGCCGACGCCGCGACGTCCAAGGCGCTGCGCGTCCAGACCTCGGCCGCCACCATTTCCGACCGCGGCAACGAGATGGCCACGGTGATGGGCCAGGCCGCGGCGCATGTCGAAACCGGCAACAAAGATCTGACCGCCATCGCGCAATCCTTCGTGAACAACGCCTCCGCCATGGCGCCCACACTGGGCACCCCGGCCGGGTTGTCGCTCCTGGTGGGCACCGCGATCGACCATCTGGGCCAGGCGCTGGGCGTGGTGGGCCGCGTGCAGAACGAACTGCAGACCCATACCGCGTCGATGAACGAGCTCGCCCCACCGCCGCCCACCCCGGCGGCCGCGAACACCGCGCCGGTGGGCACCCAGGCGCTGTCCACGGTCACCTCCGGGCTCAGCAGTGTCGCCGGTGTGGCCGGCACGATGATGAGCACCGCGATGTCGAGCACCGGCGGCACCACGACCACTACCAGCGCGGGAACGCCGGGTAAGACCACCACCTCGGCCGGTACGACGGCCGGCGAGGGCGTCGAGATCACCCTGCCCGACGGCAGCGTGGTGGAGGCACCCAACGAGAAAGCGGCCACCGCGGTGAAATCGGCCCTCGGCTGCGTCGGCACCCCATACGTCTGGGGCGGTAACACCCCGGGCGCCGGCCTGGACTGCAGTGGCCTGACGAAATACGCGTACGGCGAAGCCGGGGTGGAGATTCCGCGCCTCGCCCACGAACAGGCCAACGGCGCCACCCCGGTCTCCCCGGGCGATCTCGCGCCCGGCGATCTGGCGATCTGGGACGGCCATGTGGCCATGGTGATCGGCAACGGGCAGATGGTCGAGGCCGGTGATCCGGTGCAGGTCGGTTCGATCCGCACCGAGAACAGCGGTATGGAGTTCTACGGGTTCTACCGGCCGACGGAATGAGCCGGCCGCACACCACCCTGCCCGCGACGGGTGGGTATCCGACCATGACGAGTGGACAGAAGTATGAGTGAGCAACAGGTTCCCGAGGTACCGAACGTCACCGTGGCGGGAAGCCGGAATCGGGCCGGCACCCTGTCGGTACGCGCCACCGATCAGGGTATGCCGGTGGAGATCAAATTCGAACGCAGCGAATACCGCTACGGCGCACAGGCGCTGGCCGACGAGATCCTGCGCCTGACCAAACGCTCGACCATCGCCGCCAAGGCGAAACGGCGAGAAGTACTGGCCGAGAACGGAATGCCCGCCGAGATCCTGGACCAGCTGGGACTGCCGACCCGGCAGCAGGCCGTCGACGAACTGGACCGGATGGACGACGCCGATACCGGCCCGACGAGCTGGATGCGGCCGGTATGAACCGCGCGCCGGCCGGCGCGCGCCGGCACCGCAGCGGCTCGGGGCGGGGTACTAGGAGACAAAGAGTATTAGCGCGGAAATTTAAGCCCAGGTTGCCGGGGCGGCCCAGAAAAAGGAGGCGCGCGAAGCAGCGCTGTACGGG
>NZ_JARWPM010000454.1 GCF_029869215.1 Nocardia carnea | reverse complement strand
GGCCGCGGGTCTTTTTTCCCCCCCCCCGCCGCCCCCCGGGGGGCCCCCCCCCTTGGCCCCCCGGGCCCCCCCCCCCCCCCCCGGGGCGCCCCCCCACCCCCCCCCCGCGCCCCCCCGGGGCACGGGCCGAACCGTCCAAGGGCCTCGTAAGACTCGGCGCCGCCGCTGGGCGCGTAAGGGACGGCCGTGTTCGAACCGCTGGTTGGTCCTGGTGTCGGCTGGATGTCTCGGTTCGAACATGGCCGGATCGCCGAGTTGCCGCTGAACCGGCAGTTGCTGTGCGGGTGCGGCGCCATATTCAGGGCAGCTAATTTCCGGCGTACTGTTATGGGTCGATCTCGAGCGGGTACGATCCCTCTGACCACCGAAGTGGTAGCGCCGCGGGTTATCACATCGGATAGCCGTTGCGTTGCCACCTCACCGAGCCGGGGTGATGAGTTGCGCGGCACGACCGCGTCACACGCCGGCCTGTCGCGAGAGGATGGATATGCATCACTTCGCTCGACGTTCGGCTGGATTCACCCTTGCGCTCGCGGCCGCGGGCCTGCTCGTGGCAGGTTGCGGCGACGACGACACCTCGGTTTCGGATAACGTCGGCTCGCTGACCTCGGCGGTGATGCCGGGCGACAATACCGGCACCGGCGAATCGCCGACCGGCTCGCCGGGAGCGGAGGGTTCGCCCACCGAAACCACCGGCGCCGAGGGGTCCCCGACCCCCGACGAGGACCCCAACGCCGATGCCGGCGAAACCACGGTGCAGACGCCGGACGGTACGGAGGTCACGGTATCCGGCAGCATTTATCAGAAGTACACCGAAGCGGGCGGTCCGGCCGGCACGCTCGGTATGCCCGAGGGCGAGGAGCAGGTGGCCGGTGACGGCGGCCGCTACCAGAACTTCGTCGGCGGCACGATTTTCTTCAGCGAGGAGACCGGTGCCCACATCGTGTGGGGTGATATCCGGGAAGCGTGGGAGGCCAACGGCGGCGCCGAAGGTGAACTGGGCTTCCCGACCTCCGACGAGGAAGACACTCCGGAGGGCAAGAAGAGCGAATTCGAGGGCGGCACGATCACCTGGAATTCCTCCGACCGCTCGACCACCGTCACCCAGAATTGAGCATCGGCGCCGGGGGGGGCCCCCGGGGGGGGGGGCCCCCCCGGGGGGGGGGGGGGGGGGGCCGGGCACCCCCCCCCCCCCCGGGGCGGCGGGGGAGGGGGCCC
>NZ_JARWPM010000453.1 GCF_029869215.1 Nocardia carnea | reverse complement strand
GCTGTGGTGGTTGCGTGTGGTCGCCCAGCTCCTCGACTGCTTGCTTCCGCCGTTGTGTGCGGGGGGGGCGGCCCCCCTCGTCTGTATCCGGCCACAGTTGCTCGGGACCTTCTCTTCGATCGGCGAGATCGCAGCAGGGTCGATAAGGCGTCGACGAGGTGCCACGTGCGGCAGGTGCCGAGGCAGAAAATTCTTGTGGATGTCCCGAAGGGCGATGACTTTTGTCTCCGGTTCCGGTCAACACATCCAGAGCAGATCCCACCGACTCTGGGAGGAATCATGACCGGGGACACCGCCCTGCCGCCGATCGTCGACCGGCAGACCTGGCAGACCGCGCTGGACGACCTGCGGAAGCGGGAGAAGGCCGCCACTCGTGAACTGGACGCGATCGCCGCGCAGCGCCGCCGGCTGCCGATGGTCGAACTGCCGGACTACACGCTGATCGGCCCGGACGGCCCGGTCCGGCTGGCCGACGTCTTCGACGGGCGTTCGCAGCTCATCGTCTACCACCACATGTGGTCCGACGGCGCGGAGTGGCAGTGCGGCGGATGCACCAGCCTCACCTCGCAGTATGTCCGGTTGAACTGGCTCGACAACTACGATGCCCGCTTCGTCATCGTCACCAACGGGCCCATCGACGAAGCACTGGCCTACAAGAGGAAGGTCGGCAACACGATGGACTGGTATTCGTCGTCGGAGAGTTCGTTCGGCGCCGATGTGGACGCGCCGCCCGGAGGCGGTTTCGCGGTGAACGTGTTCCTCCGCGACGGTGACAAGGTCTACCGCACCTGGCACACCAACGGCCGCGGTACCGAGCAGCTCAGCTACACGTTCGCGTTGGTCGATATCCTGCCGTGGGGCCGCCAGGAGGAATGGCAGGATTCACCCGAGGGGTGGCCGAAATCGCCCACCTACTCCAAATGGCTCGACTCTCCCGACGTTGCCCGGCTGTACGGTCCGGAGGCAGACGCTACCGCGACCGCCGCTCGTTCCCAGGACGCGACGGGATAGTCGAAATGACGGTAACGAAGCCTGCGCGCAGTGGTCACCTGCCGATCAACGGTCTGAGCCTGTACTACGAAGTGCACGGTGAACTCGGCAGTTCGGCAACGCCCCCGCTGCTGCTCATCCCCGGCGCCTTCATGGCCACCGACTCGATGACATCGTGGATAGCCGGTTTCGCGGGCGAGCGAGCGGTGATCGTCTTCGATCAGCAAGGGCACGGCCGCACCCCGGACACTTCGCGGGCGATGTCGTACGAACAATTCGGCGACGACGCGGCGGAATTGCTGCGCGCCTTGAATATCGAGCGCGCGGACGTCATGGGCTACTCGCAGGGCGGCGGTGTCGCGCTGCAACTCGCCCTCCGTCACCCGGCGCTCGTGGGCAAACTGGTCTCGCTGTCGGCCACCTTCCGCAAGGACGGCTGGTATCCGTCGGTGCTGGAGGGCATCGCGGGTCTCGACGCGACAATGTTCGCCGGTTCGCCTGTCGAGAAGGCATTCCTGGAGCACACCCCGGACCCCACGGCATTCGCCACCTACCTCGAGAAGATGAAGGTGCTGAATATCGAAGACCAGAACATCAGTGATGCCGAGATGCGTTCGATTTCGGCGAAGACGATGGTGATAGTCGGTGACGCGGACGGCGTGAAACCGGAACACGCAGTGCAGATGTTCATGCTGCGCGGCGGCGGTGACGAGGAAGCAGCGGCCTCGGGGATGCTGCACAAGGCACCGGCCGCGCGCTTGGTGATTCTGCCCGCGACATCGCATATCGGTATCAGCGGGGAGTCGGCGGTCCTGGTACCGATGGTGAGTGCGTTCCTCGACGATCTGCCACCGGCGACACCCGATTTGTTCTAGACGATTACGCACGCGGACGGTTCTTGGAGCAGGAGCGGAAGGGCGGTGCGTGCGATTCCGTACGCGTGGTAACTCGACCTCGGGACCAACCACTGCATGGCCTCCGCGATTGCCGGACCAACGTTGACGGTCGCGACAGCAAGTGTTTCGTTTATTTCGTTTGTTGCTATGCTCGTCATGGAGGTGCGTCATGACAGGTGTACATACTGCGAAACGGATCGAGCCGGGTGCGATAGATGCCGAGGTCGCCGCACGGGCTATGCGCCGCATCCGCGACTACCTTGCCCGGCATCCCGATGAGGACGTCATTTCGGTCGGCCGGGAGGTCGGCAGCGATGACGCCTTGGTGGTGCCCCGCGCCGTGGTCGATCTGCTCGCTTTCGTGCTGGCGGAAGCGGCGAGTGGCCGGGGCGTCACCATTGTGCCTTCCGACGCGGAACTGACCACGCAACAGGCCGCGGACATGCTGAACGTTTCGCGGCCCTATCTGGTCGGTCTCCTGGAATCGGGTGAGGTTCCGTTCCGCCTGGTGGGCACCCATCGACGCGTTAGGTTCGATGATCTTCGCGCCTACCAGCGCCGGCTCGAAGAATCCGGTCGCGCTGCGGCCGACGAGCTCTCCGAGCTGGGGCAGGAACTGGGTATCTGATATGGCCTGTGTGGTCGTTTACGATGCGAATGTCCTTTATGGGAACACCTTGCGGGACATGTTGATACGGATCGCCCGCTCCCGCTTGGTGCAGGCGAAGTGGTCCGAACGAATCCTCGATGAGGCGCTTGAGAATCTGGCTGCGCGCCGCCCGGATATTCAGCGAGCGAAGCTCGACCGGCTACGGGTGCTGATGAATGCGGCCGTTCCCGACAGCCTTGTCACAGGCTACGAACCGCTGATCGAAGGGCTGAAGCTCCCGGATCCAGATGATCGGCATGTATTGGCTGCCGCGATCAAATGCCACGCGTCGACGATTGTCACGTGGAACCTCTCCGACTTTCCACCGGAAAGCCTGAATCCGTGGAACGTGGAAGCCAAGAGTCCCGACGACTTCCTTCTCGAGCAGATCAGCATCGACGATCGGCGGGTGTGGGCGTGTGTCCAGCAGATCGCGGACTCGCGGCGCCACCCACCGGAAACGGCCGAGGATGTGCTCGATGCACTCGATCGAGCGGGAATGCTGGAATCCGTAGCCGCTCTCCGTTCAGGACGTTGGATCGGATAGCGACCGCTTTCGGCGCGGGTATCGACCACGACTGCGTGGCAGAACGAGGACGGATCGGTCCGAGTCGATTCGCCCGACTGTCCCGTCCATGACCTTATCTCCGGGGTGTGGCATGAGGCGGTCGATCGATCACAAGGTGACGTCTGGCAGTTGGTTGTCGTTCGGCAGATCGGAGTGGCGCTGGTTGTGGCAATGTCGGCGGTTGCAGTGCCGTACTCGGTATATCCGATTCTCGCGGCCCTGTTGGTTACCGTCCCCGTCGTCGCGCCCTTCGTGGTTGCGGCCGGAATCCCCTATTTGGTTTTACGTCGTCGACGATGACCGATCGCTCCGCGGGATGCTGCCGGATCGGCGCGGCCGGTAGGTGGCGGCCGATGAGCCGACTTTCTCGCGCCATATCTGGACCGGCGTACCACGAATTCGATTCCTGGGTTGGGTGATTCGAGGATGGTTGCGTAGGCTGTGGAAGCTCAGCGCCGAGTCCTCCCCGATCTGTAGCCAAACGACGCACTACCAGAGTGCACTGGACAGATCGGAAAGGAAATGCCAGGTATGAGCGAGAAGAAACCCGGCGACCGCGAAAACGGTGGACGGGTAAGGCGGGATCTCGTGACGGCGGTTATTACTGCCGCAGCATCGGCAGCCGTTACGGTCGCGGTGACCACGGGGGTGTCCGTACTCGGGAATCTGCTGGTACCGCTGATGGTCGTGCTGGCTCCATGCCATAACGACCAGCAGCCCGTCGACCCGGGTCTCCGAGTCGACGGTTGCCAGGCGGTTCTGACCTAACGTTCTTTGGCAGACCAAGGTCAGATACAGCCCCGGTCACTTCCAGTGGCCGGGGCTTTCCTTATTGCTAGGCAACTATACGTCCGAAAGCGAATCAAAAGCGAATCCAATCGGAAAGTCAGCGGAAACAAATCGGAAGGCGACCGGTGGTTTGTGACCGGTGATCAGCCGGGAGATCGAGTTCTCGCAACCGTTATCGGCGGAACCGCTCGCATCCGGTCCATCGACAACGAGCTCGACGATCGTGCCGGCACAGGAGGGTCGGCTCAGCGGTGAAGGTAGAGGTGTTCGTTTGGGAGGCGCGAGAGGCCGGTGGGCGGGCCGGGGACGACGGTGGCGGCGTCGGGGCGGTGGTGGGTGCGCCATTCGTGGAGGAAGTGGTGCGCGGCGGTGTGGCAGGCGGCGTAGTCGTGGAGGTGGATGCTGAGGTGGAGGTCGGGTTCGTGGGGGCGGGGTGAGGTCATGGGCGTGGTCCGGGGGCGGGGTGTGCAGCCAGCCGGTGCGGGCGGTGCAGGTGCGGAGGGAGTCGAGGATGGTGTGGCCGGAGGGCGGAACGGAGTGTGGGGGAGATGGATCCAGCGGCGGAAGTGTGCACAGCGGTCGGTAGGCGATGGGAGGGCGAGGGTGGTGCCAGGGAGGACGAGGGAGATGTGGAGGCGGAAGAGTTCGGTGAATAGGGCGGTGTCGTCGGGGAGGTCGGGGAGGATGGGGAGGGTCCAGCGGCATAAAGATTGGCGGGACCGGTATGGCGCCGGCCATCCTCATCGACTCCACTGTCGTGCGGATGCTCCTCGTTCCCGCGCTCGTGAAACTCATGGGCGACGTCAACTGGTGGAAACCCCGACTGCGTCGGCGAGCACCAAGCGGAAGCGTTCTACGCCGGGGTACTTCTCGCCGAGGGATGTCGCGGTGAAACCGGTGGCGAGATAGAAGCCGAGTGCGGTGTCGGCGGTCTCGGCGATCACCGCGAGGCCGGGATGGCGGGCGCGCAACTCCGCCAGGAGCCGGCGGGCGATGCCGCGCCGGCGTCGGGAAGCGGCTGTCGCGAGGTGTCGTAGCACGATGTGGTCGGCCCGGGTTTCGTAACCGGCCACGCCCACAAGTGTCTCGCCGATCGACGCGGTGATCAGAGCAGTCGCCGTGTCGGTGCGGTAGTGCCGGGTAGCCGCTGTGAGGCGAGACCGGTCGCCGCCGATGGCGGTGAACAGCAGTTCGGCTACGTCGGCGTTGTATGGATCGGCCGGGGCGATCCGGATTGTCTGCACAGAGGAAGGCTATGGTGCCTGCGACTCGGAGCTGAGTGATCTTCGATGAACTATCGGCGGCGTGGAGGTTTCGTATCGGCCGATAATCGTCGGACGAATTGCGGGCGGCCTGGTCGTGCGGTTTATTGGGCGGGTGATCGAAACTTCCGGCGCCGTGTTCGAGCGCCTCTTGCGGGCCGAGATTCCCGCTGATTCTCCCGTGCTGCTGGGTACCGCGTGTGTGCTCGGGGGCAGTGTTGCCGGGTTGCTGGCGGCGCGGGTTCTGGCCGCCCACTCGGAACAGGTCGTGGTCGTCGAGCGGGACGATATCGCTACGGAGGTGCCGTCGCGGACCGGGGTACCGCAGGAGCAGCAGGTGCACGTGCTGCTGCCCGGCGGGCTGGCGGTGATCGAGCGGCTGCTTCCGGGTTTCACCGCGGAGGCGTATGCGCTGGGGGCCATCGCGTCCGACTCGTCCGCTACCGCGCTGTATTTGGACGAACACCCCACGCTGCGTACTGAGCACGAACCGCTGTGCCTGGCGACCCGCCCGTTCCTGGAAGCGCGGATCCGCGCGAAGGTGCTGGAACTGCCGAATGTGCGGGTGGAGCATGCCCGGGTGACCGGGGTCGAGTTCGCGGACGGTGCGGTCGCCGCTGTTCGCCTGCACGCCGGCGGTGCCGACTCCGTGCTCGCCGCTGATTTCGTAGTCGACGCCATGGGGCGCAGCAGCAAGCTCGCCGACTGGCTCGAGGCCGGTGGGTTCGAGCGGCCGGAACTCCTGCGCCTGCACACAGGGATCAACTACGCGACGGCGCTTTTCGAGCGCGAGCGCGCCGACGGCGACCTCGTCGAGGGCACGACCATGGTGCAGTACTCGCCGGGGCGCGGCCCCCAGGGCCTCGCGTTGTCGGTGACCGGCGCGGTCGAGGACGGCCGGTGGATCGTCATGCTGATGGGGCACGACGAGGTGAAACCGCCACGGGATATCGAGACCTTCCGTGAGCTGTGCGCCGGTATGCCGGCACCGTTCCCGGAGGCGGTGAAGGGTGCGGTGGTCCGCGATATCGTCACCTACCATCAGGGCGACAGCCGTCGCCGCGACTACTCGGCCGCCGGGATGCCGGCCCGGCTGGTGAGTGTGGGTGACGCGGTGGCGTCGTTCAACCCGGCCTTCGGACAGGGCATAACGTCGGCCGCTCTGCACAGCGCCTGCCTGGCCGAGTATCTCGGCGGCGCGCCGGATCTCGGCGTCCCCGCCGGTGATTTCTTCGCCCTGCAACAGGTCGTGGTGGACGCGGCATGGCAGGTTTCGGCCGGTAGCGACGCCGCACGGCTCGATGCGCGCACCGGCGCGGAGGTACCGGAGCCGGTGCGGCAGCAGCGGGAAATCCTGGCCCGGATCGTCGCGGCCACGGTCACCGACCAGGAAATTGCGCAGGTGTTCCGGGATGTGTCGTTCATGCTGGAACACCCGGACCGGCTGGCCGGGTTCGCACAGCGAGTGACCACGGACGCCTGATCCGCACCGGCCGGCGCCCGCGAAGACGGGAACCGGCCCGCCTCCACGCGGTGACACCGTTCACGGCGACGGTGTCATGGGTGGTGCGGCGGTCGCTCGTGCTGTGCCGGGAGCAATTCGCCGCAGAGGGCGGCGAATTGCTGCCACGCAGACTCGGGGCCGACGGGATTCGCGCGGTCGGTGACCGCCGTCAGCAAGCCGACGAGCGCCCAGGACAGCATGGTGACGGTGAGATCGTCGACAGGCCGGCCCGGTTGCTTGTCGAGATGTTCGCGCAGGATGGCTGCCACACTGCTGCGGTATCCGCGTAATGCGGTCGCCGATCCCTTGGGCCCGATCAGCGGTTCGTACACGTCCGGATACCGGGCCCCGAGGCCGATCAGTACCCGGACCGGGGCCCAGCGTCCCCGGTCGGGGGAACGGGCGATCTCCTCTCGCAGATGCTCGCCGCAACTCACCACGAGCAGATCGTCCTTGTCCCGGTAGTGGGCATAGAACGTGGAACGCCCGACGTCCGCCCGCGCGATCACATCGCTCACCGTGATGCGGTCGTAGGGCCGTTCCATCATCAGTTCGATCAGGGCTCGGTGCATGGCGTGGCGGGTCCGCCGGACCCGGCGGTCGGAAGTGCTCATGGTCTTCCCTCGATGGACAGTTCGGCCGGACCTGTCCGGAAACGGACGAATCCTGTATATCTGATTCTGGTCGGCAGCGGTCGCTACGGCGACGATCGACCCATGACATCGGCTCAACGCACCCGCAACCCCATGTTCGTCGACGCACCCGGTACCGGGCTGGTCATCGAGGGCATGCGTCGCTACAACCTGTTCACCACCGTCTGGTTTCTCGGCCGGCATCGCCGGTTGCTCACCGAACTCGTCCGGGCCAGTGGAGCCCGGCCGGGCGACGACGCCGTCGATATCGGCTGCGGCCCGGGAAAACTCGTGCGAGCGCTCGGGGCGCAGGTCGGACCGCAGGGCAGCGTATGCGGTATCGATCCCGCTGCCGCGGCCGTCGAGTACAACCGCCGCCGCGACAGGCATCCCCACCATCGCTACGAGCGGGCCCCGGCGCAGGAACTGCCGCTCGCCGATGCCTCCATCGACGTGGTCACGTGTACTTTCGTCATGCATCACATTCCCGAGGACCAGCGTGATCCGGCGATCGCCGAGATGTGGCGCGTGCTGCGCCCGGGGGGTCGGGTGCTGCTCGCCGACGCCCGGTCGACTCCGTGGATGCGCTTTCTCTTCGGTCGCTCGACCCACCGGCACGGTGACAACAACCCGTTTGAGCAGATCGATGTCCGGCGCTATCTGCCCGCGCTGCGGGCAGCCGGATTCACCGGAGCCGAATATCGCGAGATCGGCTCGATGACGGGTATCTCGACAGCTTCCAAGCCGAACTGATCACAGCCCGAACGGGCAGACCGGCCGGCGGTGTGCGGGCGGCACCGCTGTTCCGGTGGTGGCAGCGGTAACCTGGCGGCGGCCGACAACACCGTTCGACGGGAGACTTCGTGCAGCAGCAGGCGCATTTCCTCACGATCGCAACACCCGATCTGGATGCGGTGCGGCGGTTCTACGTCGCGGGACTCGGCTGGGAACCGCTGATGGACGTGCCGGGTGAGATCGTCTTCTTCCAAATCGCGCCCGGCATGGTGCTCGGGTTCTTCCTGGCCGAGAAGTTCAACGCCGATATCGCCGACGGCGCCGACCGCGCGGCGGTATCGGGGATGACGCTGTCGCACAATGTCGGCAGCCGCGATGAGGTCGTCCGCACGGTGGACGCGATGGCCGCCGCGGGTGGCACGGTACTGAAGTCACCGCGGGACAGCGAATTCGGTGGGATTTTCAACGCCCATGTTGCCGACCCGAACGGTGTGGTCTGGGAGGTCGCGCACAACCCGGCGTGGCGGATCGAAGCGGACGGCACCGTGGTACTCGGATGAGGGCTGCACAGCCGAGGGCATCGCGGGCTGCCTGATCACCTACCGGGTGCGGCCGCCCGCGCGGTGCCGCCGCCGGACTCGCATTGCCCGAACGGGTTCGCTCGGCAATGCTCGTCCACGGCGGACCGCAGCGAAGGGCGTGTCTCAGTCGACGGGCGCGACGCGGATCAGGTTGCCATCCGGGTCGGCCACCAGGAAGGTGCGGCCGAAGACTTCGTCGTACGGTTCGGCGACGACCTTCACACCCTTGTCGACCCACTTCCGGTAGCAGCCGTCGATCTCCTCGGGGCCGCCGGGGAGCGCCAGGCAGAGTTCGCTGGTGCGCGGGCCCGCGAATGAGAAGTTCTCCTGTACACCGCTCCAGACGGCGAACTGGATTCCGCCGCCGAGTTCGAACGCGATGAAGCGCGGCGATTCGAAGACGGGCGTCATCTCGAACAGATCGCCGTAGAAACGGGCGGCGGCGGCCGCGTCGCTGACGTAGACGATGAACATATTCGGGGTCATGCGGGTCGGTTCTCCTCATGTCGTCGGATCGGACGATCGTGAGGTTGCCTGCCAAACCTGACAGATCCCGGCAGGTTTTCGGAAGAATCTTCCGATATGACGCCCGACCGTTTCTTCTCGCTGCTGATCGCCCTGCAATCCCGCGCCACCGTCACCACCACCGAACTGGCCGAGGAACTGGGGATATCGGTGCGGACGGTGTTCCGGGACCTGCAGTGGCTACAGGAGGCCGGATTTCCGGTCCTGATCCGGCGCGGCAGAGGGGGCGGGGTGACGCTGCTGCCCGGCGGCGCACTGGACCTGGCCCGGCTCACTCCGGCCGAACGCGACCATCTCGCCTTGACCGGGCTCGACGATGCGCAGCGGGAGCAACTCGGTGCTGCGAGCGAGGGGCGCCGGGCCAGAAGCAAGGTGGCGCCGGGGCGCGTGCGGCCGGAGAATCTGCTGCCGGTGCATGCGGTGGTCACCACGGACAACCGGCCCTGGTTCGGGCCGCCCGGTGCGGGAATCGGTCCCGCGGAACTCGTGGGCGACCTGCGGCGTGGTGTCCGGTTGCGCCTCAACTACCGCCGGTCGGACGAGACCGAGCCGGCCTGGCAGCTCGTCGACCCCTACGGATTGCTGGCCAAAGGGGGTCGCTGGTATCTCGTGGCCGACCATCTGGGCCGGCCGCGGCTGTATTCGCTGGAACGCGTTGCCGGGTGGCGCCCGGTGCGGACGCCCCGGCGGCTGCGGCCCGGCGCCACCCTGCATGCGGTGGCCGCGGAACTGTCCGCCAAGTGGGAAACCGCGGGCGCTCTCCAGGTCGAGGGTGAGTTGACCGCCGGCCAGCTGGAACGGGCGCACCGCATCCTCGGCACCCGGTTGACGGTGCTGTCGGCGGCGCGGGGCGGCCGGGTGCGGATCGGTGTGGCCTGCCGGGTGCTCGAGGATGTACGGCAGCTGTTGCAGTTCGCGGACGATTTCGTCGTGACCGGCCCGCCCGCGGCGCGCGATCGGATTCGTGAGCTGGCGACGGCTATCGTGCGGCAATACGAGTGAGGGTCCGCCGTCGTGTGATGCGGGACACAACACTGTTGCCGACGAGTTTCGGCACGCAACGCCGTCCAATGGGTGGAACGTAGTACCGAACAAGGAGACCGAACATGGCGGCACAGTCGAAGGGCCCCGCGTCGTATTTCCCGGCCATCGAGGCGAAATACGGCCGCAGTATCGAGGAGTGGAAAGCCGCCCTGCGCGACTCCGGCCTGTCGTCGCACAAGGAACTCGTCGAACTCCTCAAAACCGGGCACGGCTTCGGACACGGTCATGCGACCGCGATCGTCCAGCATTATCTGCATCCCGAGAAATGGGCCGCCTGACGGTGGTCCCGAGCCCGTGGGAGTAGCTCGGCCGAGGCGCACGAGGGGTGCTGCGGAGCAAACCGCATCTGCTTTCGGCCTACCTGTTACCCCGCAGGGCTCTCCCGGTTTCGGGCCCGAATGAGGTCGACCGCCACAGTGAACACAGGGCCCGCTGCCGCTGCCGGGTCCGCCGGCGAAATGCTGTGCCGCGACGGACTTCCGCCGTAGGCTTCGCAGCACCGGCACGATCGTGGCGGCACAAGCGCCGAGGATTGGGGCATCGCATGGCGATTCGGGATCGACTGGGACTCACAACGGCCGAGTCCGGGCCGGTCTACGGCGAACCCTTCGAGACGTCCGATGGAGCGATAGTCATCACCGTCGCCCGCCGCGGCGTCCTCGGTCCGGCCATGCGGCCGACCGGAATTTTCGTCGTACGCGACGGCGCCGCGACCTGGGTGCCCACGGTGGATGTCAACCGGATCGCCCTCCTGGGCGAACTGATCGGCCTGCTCGCGGCCGTGATCACCAGCCTCGCGATCCTCCGCCGCCCACCCTGGCCCGACCTCGGCCGCCGCGTGTGCGACTGACCCGGCCGAGGTTCAGCCGGGCCGGCCTCGCCGCTCGGCTTCCAGCAGCCGCACCGCCCGCGGGCCGACACCGTGCAGCGGCAGCAGATCGTCCAGGTTTTCCGGCAGATCGGCCAGCGTCCGGTATCCGGCGTCGAGGAGCGCACCCGTTGCGGGTCGGCCGATCTGCACCCCGTCGAACACCGGTCCGCGGTCGTGGGCAGTGCTCATAACGCGAAAATACCTTGTCGTGGTGCGCAGCCGTCCGGCCGTGCCGAACGGCCGATAGTGCTGTTCCGCAGACAGACCGAGGTCGCGACCGGTGTTCGGGTCGGACCGGCCGAGCACGATCGGGAGTTCCGGGTTTCAACGGTATGAAGCCGAGCGCCGCGGAGGACTCCCAAGCTTCCCAGCAGTGATAACCCCGTTTTGTTGTGGAAGATTTTATGAGCGCGGTAGGCCGGAGGAGGAGCGTTGTCGCAGATGTTGTCGTGTGCTGGCAGGGTCCGAGCCTCGGTGGTAACAATGGCAGCGCTGGAGAGTTCGGCCCGGACTATCGAGTGGCGAGTTCCGCAGCCTTTCGAGGTGGTGGAGTGAGACATCCGGAAACCGTCGAGGTACTTGCTCGAGGGCGTGCTTTGGCCCATGCGGTCGCCGATATGCTGGAACGGATCCAGCGCATCCGTGTCCGGAGGCCGTCCCCGAGTGGCCGGGTGATTCCCGAGGTGGACGGGACGCTCCGGCTGACCGATATGTACATCGCGCCTGGTACGATCGCGCACTCCACCGACTATCGGGATTTGGCCGCGGACATCATGGCTGCCATCACCGAAAGCACCCTCGATGCCGCGCGGAAGCACAAGCAGGAGGTCGCCGAGACCGAGTGGCCCGACATGCCCAAGGCGCCATGGGTGCCACGGCGGCGATAGTCGTGTTCTGGTGGTGTGACTCGGGATCCGGGTGGTGTCGACGGTGAGCTCCATTGAGCATGCCGGATCGTCGGCAGCCCGGTTGCGCCGGCAACTCTACGAGGTATTCAATCCGGACTATTCGGTCGGGGTGGCGTGCGATATCGCGGGTGTGATCGTCGGGTTGCATCTCGGCGATGAGATCGCCGAGCATACTGACGCCTGGCTTGCCGCCGAGATACTCCGGCTCGCTCGGCTGGCGCGAATGAAGTCCGAGGTGGGGCGGCGCCAGATACTGATCGGCAACGGGATGTTGCCGCACGCAGTGGAAGCCCGCGGGCTGCCGAGTGAAGCAGACTACCGTCGGGCCGAGGCGGCCGAGTTCGGCGACCAGCTCTGAGGCCGTGCTGCCTCGGCGCTGACCCTCCATCGTATTGGCCTCCCCGTTCGTGGGGATATTAGACAATTGGTCTGCGGACGCAACAGGAAGGATTCGATGGCATGGGGCCGAAGTTCGAACAGGTGCCGGATGATCTGCGTGGCCGTGCGGACAAGAAAAGAGCTGTTGTTCCCGGTCTCGAGAATCACGCTCGGGGTGACCGCGACTTTCTGGCCAGTTTGTACGAAGGGGCGGGCTTGGGGGTACATCCCATCGGTGTGAAGTACCCGGGCATGGACGAGCGGCGAACGCAGCGCTGGATGGGTCTCAGGGACGGAGCCGAGGACACGGCGGACGTCACCGATCACGGAGCTACGAGGTTCGAGAACGATGATATCGATGGCGGGTCTGCAGTGACCCGGGCTGTGGGGGAGTCCTAGCTGTACGTCGGGTGGTGGGTAACCTTCGGTTTCGGTGAAGCGGGGCTACGGCTCCGGGCGGGAGATGGTGATATGAACGGCATGGGTCCCGATGGTGAGGAACTCGGGTAATGGCCGGGCCTGAAGACGGGGTTACGCCTACGCCTACGCCGACTCCTTCTCCGGAGCCGAGCGACGAACCCGAGCCCACGGACGAACCGGGCCCAACTCCTAGTCCCGAAACGGGTCCAACCCCTGAGCCCGATCCTGATTCCGACGCCGAACCCAATTACTACGTATATGACGAAGACGGTGGCCGCGAAACACCGGAAACACGACCTGAATCGGGATACTACTACGAACAGGTCGAGGGCAGTGACGACGTTCTGCTTTGTCAAATCGACCCTTGGACCGGCCAGCGCATAGTAGTCCGTGAACTCAAAGCGGGCGAGCCGGAGTACTTGGTTACCAAGGATGGTACGGCGTACAACAAAGTCGACCAGGATGGAAGTGGATCGGGGGAGACTTTCGAACCCGGTGATGACAGGCGAGAGGACGACGACGCCGATCGGACTGACAAGCTGGATTCCATCACCGATACCTACGGTGAGGATTATGTAGTACCGGATTCCGATCGGATTTATTACCAGGATACAGAAGACAAGGATGGGGACGGAAATAAGACAGAGTTTCTGTATGCTGCCTACGCAGACTTTCCACTGCGTATAGAAACACCCAGTAGTGAGCTGGGGATAGGGCCGTCCCCAACTTTGATCGGTCTGATCGAGTGTGCCAATGATGAGCTCAAATGGCTTAGTCGCCAGATGGGCACGGGGGATATCAACAAGCCGAGTTATCTCATGGACCCGGACGGTGACAAGGCGCACTTGGACGATAACCTCGACAAGGCATTCATCGACGAACTCTACGCGCAGGGCCGAACGTCCGAGGAAGAACTGGAGACGTCGTACCGATTCGGGGAACTGCGAGACGACTGGGAGGCGATCGATCAGTCGTTCGGAGATGTGGTTCTCGCCATCGATCGTCACAATCACGCGGCGTACAAAGAAGTGTTCGACATGGTCCAGGAGATCAATGGGGCGATGGCTCTCAGTCTCACCGGGAGCTACGAATTCGACGACGAGACGACCCTGGCCGGATCTTTCAAGAATACTCTGACCGGTACGGAAAATGCCGCGAACGAGCAGTTTGCGGAAGACGGCCGGGATATTGATCTGAAAGATATCGGTATCCAGCACATTGCCGAGGAACTGGAACTCGCGTACATCATCGGTCGCGGCGTGAGCGACTGCACGGCACGGGTCAACAAATACGTCGAGGACATGGAGGCTCTCTCCCAGCAACATTCGGAGGTAGATCAACTCATCGACGACGGCCAATGGCACAAGGGAAATGATCCCGAATCCGAAAAACCGGAAAACAATGACGGGGACGGCGACAACGACGGGGACGGCGACAACAACGGCGACAACGACGGAGACGGCGACAACAACGGCGACAACAACGGGGACGGGGACAACAACGGGGACGGGGACAACAACGGCGGCGGCAACAACGACGGGGACAGTGCCTTCGATCCCCCCGCGGATACGGGCGAAGATCCGGCTGGTGACCCCAGCGGTGATCTCGAGGACATCGGTAACGAATTCGCGGATATCCTGGGCGGTCCCACCCAGGACGGTGCCACGACCGAGGATGTACTCGGCGGTGGCGAGGAGGACGGCGAGTCGTCGAGCCTTCAGGACCGGTTGATGGAGTACATCAACGGCGACACCGGCAGTGCGGGTGGCGCTGCTACCCAGGCGCAGGCGCCGGCGCAGACACAGCAGCCCAGCATGGACCCATCCATGATGATGGCCCTGCCGCTGCTGGCCAACGCCATGGGTGGACAGGGTCCGCTGGGCGGTGGCGAGAAGAACGAGGACAAGGGCAAGGACGAGGACGAGCCGGGCCGCGACGAGAATCGGCCGGTTCCCGGTCCGCCGCAGCAGTCTCCCGGCGTGCCTGTCAACGCAGATCCTGGTACGGCACCCACCACTCAGCCGGTGGTCACCGCGCCCGCCGATACCGGAGCCCCACCTGTTGTCAGCACCCCCGGCGCCCCGACGGGGTGGACACCACCGGGCGGTGTCCCCGGCAAGGACGACATCCCGATGCCGCAGGCAGCCGGCGACGCGCTCACCCGGCAGCTGGGCAATCCGGCAATGGATGCCGGAACCGCTTACGCCGGGACTGCGGGCGAGCAATCCGTGGAGAATCCCTGGCAGCAGGTCGATGTGGCGGCGCTGCGTACGGGCGATGTGATCGCGTGGGAGAACCACAGTGCGGTGATCGTCGACAACGGCAACGGGCCGCACTATCTGGAGAACGGACAGCTGGTGCCGCTGAACCAGAGCAATTTGGACCACCCCCAGTACGGCAAGTTCCAGAACTATTTCCATCCGACGGGCCTGGACTCCGCTGGTGGCACGAATATGCAGGTTCCCGCGGTACCCGCGAAATTGCCGGAGCCGAAGATCACCGAATCGCAGCCGCCCGAGCCGCCACCGATCCAAGGGCCCGCGGAGGCGTAGACGGGTGCCCACTCACCGCGAGTCAGGTGGACGCGGTGAGCGGCGGGCCGGGGGCGTGGATGCTAGTCTCCGCTGAGATCGCCGGAGGGAGGCTGCCATCACCGCACTGTGGATCGTCGTCGTGATCGTCGTGCTCGTCCTGCTGGGTATCGTCGCGTATCTGCTCGTCGTACAGCGGAACAAGCCGCAAACCACACCGCAGGCCCCGGTCGACCCCTTCGCCGATAAGGACACCGATGCCCTGCGCGGTGACCCGCGGGGCCTGAAGGCCGGGGATATCGTCGATATCTTCAACGAGACCTTCACCGTGCGCGGTTCGCTGCGGTTGAAAGAGGGCGGCTACCAGTGGAGTGAGCATCTGCTGGACAACGCCAAGGGCACCCGCAAATGGCTGTCGGTGGAGGAAGATCCGGAGCTCGAGCTGGTGCTGTGGACGGAGACGCCGGGAATTCCGGCGCCCGGTGATGACGAGCTGGAACACGACGGGAAGCGGTTCCGGCTGGAGGAGTCGGGGACGGCTCGCTACATCGGTGAGGCGACCACCGGGCTCACCCCCACCGGTACGGTCGCGTATCACGACTATGTGGCCGAGGACGGAACACGCCTGTCGTTCGAGGATTTCGGGGAGTCGGGGAAGAAGGAAGCGGCAATCGGGCAGGTCGTCTACCGCAGCGCGATTATGATCTATCCGCAGTCGTCGTCTTGAGCTGCTGTATCACCGGACGGGCTGGGTGCCAGACGGGGGAAGGTTTTCTGTGAGTCGTAAGTCCTGGGTGATCGCTGCCGTCTGCGCGATCCTCGCGATGCTGCTGTCCGGGTGCGGGTCCGATGACGACGACGGGAGCGGGGCGCGGTCCTATGTCGGGTCGCACTACACGCGTGCGACGAATCTCGACGAAGCCAACAACGGGATGGCTTATACCGCGAACAAGCAGCCGAACTCGGTCGCCGACGAGATCGCGAAGGCGGCGCGCCCGCTGGACCGGCGCTCGACCGGCCCGATGACATTCCTGCAATACCGCGACGACATCATCGCGATCTCCCCGAACGGATCCGGGACCAAGATCCTCGTCGACGACTACCGCACCGGGCACCGTCGCCACCACACCTACGTCAGCGCCTACGGCTGGCCCAGCGATAACAGCAGCTTCCGCGGCGGCGGTTCCGGCGAAGGAAAATAGGCCGCCCCGACCCATCCACCCCTTCCCAGGAGGAAACACATGCTCGAAGACCTGCCCGCGGACGCCGGTGCCGCGGCCGCCTACTCCGGCCTCGGAATCGTTCTGATGGTGCTCGGGTTCGTCCTGGTCGACGTGCTCACCCCGGGTAACCTGCGCCATCAGATCTGGATCGAGCGCAACCGCAACGCCGCACTGCTGGTGGCCGCGAACATGCTGGGGGTGGGGATCATCGTCGCCACCGCGATCTGGACCTCGGAGGGGGCGATCGGGCGGGCGCTGATCTCCAGCGCCGTCTACGGCATCATCGGCCTCGTCGCGATGGGGCTGGCGTTCCTGATCCTCGAATTCACCACGCCCGGCGAATTCCGGGGCGTGGTGCAGGAGCACGAACTGCATCCCGGGGTGTGGGTGAGCGCCGCGGTGCATATCGCGGTCGCCGCCGTGGTCGCCTCCGCACTGACTTAGGGTGCAGGCGAACCCCTCGCCGAGCACGCTCACGGCCGGTGCAGCGGCGGCGGAACCCGGTGCCGCGGCCGTATCCGATCCCGCAGTCGCGGCAGGGCCCGGTTCCGCGGCGGCGCCCGAGGTCCCCGGGCGGTTCGCTCGGATCGCTCTGCTGCTCACGGTATTCGTCTGCGCGGCTTGCGGGCTGGTGTACGAACTGTCCTTGGTGACACTCGGTAGTTACCTGATCGGCGATACCGCCACCCAAGCCTCCATCACGCTGAGTGTGATGGTGTGTGCGATGGGGGTGGGCGCGCTGGCCGCGAAACCGTTGCGGCATCTGGCCGCGCCGGCGTTCCTCGCCGTCGAACTCGCGCTCGCGCTGGTGGGCGGGCTGTCGGTGCTGGGGCTCTATGCCGCCTACGCCTGGCTCAACCTCTACACCGCCGCGCTGGTGCTGGCTTCCTGCGTGATCGGCGCCCTGGTCGGCGCCGAGATCCCGCTGCTGATGGAACTGCTGCAGCGCATTCGCAAACAGGAAGCGGGGAGCGCGGTCGCGGATCTGTTCGCGGCCGACTACGTGGGCGCCCTGCTGGGTGGGCTGGCGTTCCCGTTCCTGCTGCTGCCGGTGTTCGGGCAGATCCGCGGCAGTCTCATCGTGGGGGTGGTGAACGCGCTGGCCGGGCTGGCGCTGGTGTTCATCTGGTTCCGGGCCGACCTCGCGCACTTGGTCAAAGCGACCTTCGCCATGATCACCTTGCTCGTCGCGGGAACTCTGGTGTGCAGCTACCTCTACGCCGACCGCTTCGAGGCCACCGCCCAGCAGGCGCTGTTCGCGGCCCCGATCGTCTGGCAGCGCCAGACCGAGTACCAGAAGATCGTGCTCACCGAATCGATCTCCCCGTTCGGGACGCAGGACACCCGGCTCTTCCTCAACGGCGACCTGCAGTTCTCCTCGGTGGACGAATACCGCTACCACGAGGCCATGGTCCATCCGGCGCTCGCCGGGAACAGGCAGAACGTGCTGGTCATCGGTGGCGGTGACGGTCTCGCGCTCCGCGAAATCCTGAAGTATCCCGACGTGCGCACGGTCACCCTCGTCGAACTCGATCCGGTGATGATCGAACTCGCCCGTACCGACAGCCGGCTCACCGGGCTGAACGGCAACTCCTTCGCCGACCCCAGGGTCCGGGTGGTCACCGCCGACGCGTTCACCTGGCTGCGCACCGCCGGATCCGATTACGACGCGGTGATCATCGACCTGCCCGACCCGGACCAGACCTCTATAGCCAAGCTCTACTCCACCGAGTTCTACGCCATGGCCGCCCGGGTACTTGCCCCGGACGCCACGATGGTGGTGCAGGCGGGCTCGCCCTTCTTCGCCCCGCATTCCTACTGGTGTATCGCGGCGACGGTCCGCACGTCGGGGCTGCATGTGCTGCCGTACCACGTGGATGTGCCGAGCTTCGGCGATTGGGGTTTCCTGCTCGCCACCCGCGACCCCGATCCGGAACTGCGCCTCGACCCACCCGGCCCGCTGCGCTCGATCGATGAGACAAGCCTGCAAGCCGCAACCGTTTTCGCGCCGGACCGCCGCGATACCGGGGAGGAACCTTCTACCCTGATGCACCCGGTAATCCTCGACCTGGCGCGCATGGAATGGGTGTAGCCCGCGAGCGCGGCCGGCTGCCGGACCGCTCAACGCGACGTTCGCTCGCGGAACCAGAGGTTCGCTGCCCACTTCTCGCCACGTTCGACGGGCATGCCGCCGTGCAAGCTGCGCTCATCGACGAGATTCGTTCCCGGGCGGCAATTGTGGAAGAGTACCAACGTGCCGGGAGCCGCCCGGACTGCGAGGCGTAGCTTCGGGAAGCTCGTGGAACCGCCCGCCTCCACCTCGTTCAAGTAGAGAAGGGCTGTGATCAGGCGCTGGCCGCGACGGGCGAGGCAGCGCTCGCCTCTGCCCGTGTCTGCCTTCCACGCATCGTAGTGCGGGCGGTACTGCTCACCGGGTCCATAGTGCACGACCTGGAACGACTCGGCGTGGGTCAAGGGAATCGCGGCGATATCGCTGATGCGCGTGGCAAGCCGCATCGTGAGCTCGCTGTGGTTGTGGGGTATCCAGCAGTTCTTTCCCGTGCGGCCGGGGCTGACGCGGCCTCCCGTATCCCCGCTGACCTTCGCGGGTTTCAAGATCTCGCGGGCCGGTTCGATGAGCGCTGCCATTTCGTCCGGGGCGGCGATATCGTCGAAAAGCCAGAGCGGGGGGTCCGCGGAGAGTTCTGTCCCGTGCTCGTACTCGCGGCGCAGTGCCACCAGGTCGACGGGCGCGGACGCATCGGCCCGGGTCACATCCCGGTCGCCGGATTGCCCGGTCGTTTCCCGGTCCTGGAATTTCATGGTTACTGTCTGCGTGCTGTCGTCCACGGCGTGCCCTCCGACATCGGCTGCGGCCGGCGACCGTTCATATTGCTCGCTCCCCCGGCATTCGCCAATTCATCCGCCTACCCGGTACGGAAAATTCCTGGTCTTCCTGGTGGCTCGGGTAGCGGTGGCACCGGGTCGACCGGATCAGGTCCGCGCAGTTATCGGTGCGGGGCCGGATCGGGTGGTTCCCACGTGAGGACGGGGCGCAGGCTCCGCAGGGCGGGACCGGTGGGCGTCATCCGCATGACCGCGTCGCGGAGAAGCGCAGCCGGTGCCCAGGACCATTGCAGTACGGCACCGGCCCGCCGGGACAATCGTTGCAGCGGTTCGGCCCGGGCACGACGGAGCCGGTCGTACTCGGTGAGCGCCGCAGCGATATCCCGATGCCGGTCGAGCAGTGCGGCCGCGGTGACCGCGTCCTCGATGGCGAGGTTCGCGCCTTGGCCCAGGTTGGGTGTCATCGCGTGGGCGGCATCGCCGAGCAGAGCTATCGGTCCCCGCGTGTAGCTGCCGATAGGCGGTAACTCGTAGATGTCGTGCCGGAGCAGGGTCGGCGGATCGATCGAGTCCAGCAGAGCCGGGATCGGATCGTGCCACTCACCGAAACGGCGGCGCAGTTCGGCGAGTTCGCTGTCCGGACTGCTCTCTCCAGGGGGCAGGGTGGCGGCGCCGTAGAAGTACACCCGGCCGTCGCGCAGCGGAGCGATCCCGAATCGTTCGCCGCGCCCGATGGTTTCGCCGCCCGACGTCACGTGCCCGCGCGGTGTCACGATGGCGCGCCAGGCGGTGTAACCCGCGTAGGCCGGTGGTGCGGCAGCGGGCCAGTGCAACGACCGGACGGTGCTGTTGATCCCGTCGGCACCGAGCACGACGTCCGCCTCGGAAGTTCCGCGGCTGTGCCCCACCCGGACGCGATCGCCGGTGATTTCCACCGAATGTACTGTCGCGCCCAGCTGGAGGCGGCTGTCGCCGACTGCGCGGCGCAAGATGTCGAAGAGGTCGGTGCGGTGGATGATCACCAAATCGCCGTAGCGTTCGCGGAAACGAGCGATATCCGTGCGCGCGAGCCACCGGCCGGACGGGTCGCGCATACCCGCCTCGGTGGCCGCGAGTGCCTGTTCCCGGACCTCCGCGCCGATGCCGAGAGCATCGAGACCGCGTAAACCGTTGGGCCACAGACTCAGTCCCGACCCCGCCGGGCCCACCTCCGTAGCCCGCTCGAGGACCTCGACCTCCCAGCCGCGCTGTCGCAGGGCAATCGCCGCGGTGAGACCCGCGATACCCGCGCCGACAACCAGGGCCCGGCGTTGCTGTCCGGTCGGTCCGCCGGCCATCATCCCCACCTCCGTCTCGGGCACCGTCGCCGTTCCGCCCTCGATTATGTCGCGGCCGCGGCTGGGCGGTTCCCCCGGACGGTGTGCGATTCGACTCGCGGGTGTGCGTCCGGACCGCCGCGCCACCTGCTCCGCACGGCGGGATGCCGGGGCGGGGTCAGCCTGTCGCGGAAGCGGACGGCGTGGGGGTGCCGGAGGTTCCGGTTGTACCGCCGGCGGCGGACGGGATAGCGGTGGTCCCGGTGGCCGGGGCCGATTTGGTGCCCGTGCTTCCGGTGGTGGAGGAGGTCGCGATGGCGCTGCCCGTCGCGTCTGTGTCGCCGTCGCCCGCAGCTTCCTCGTTCTCGCCGGTGGTCTCGCTGGTGGTGGTTGTCGTCACCGTGGTCTCGGAGGTCGTCGGCTCCGGGGTGGTTGTTTGCGGAGTGGTTGTTTCGGATGCGGTCGGTTCGACGGTGGTGGTGACCGGAGGCGGCGTGGTCGTGGTGGGGGGCGGCGGCGGGGGAGGAGGGGCACTGGGCTGCGGTTCCGGTTCGATCCAGGCCGGGGGTGGGCCGGGATCCACGGCCGGGCCACCGGGTACCACCGGCGCCACCGGCACCGCTTCGGTGACCGAGACCGGTGGTGCGGGAGCACGTGGCGGACTCGTCGGGCGCACCGGCACCGCCGGCTCGGTGACGACCGAATAGGTGGTGGAGGGGGAGGTTCCGGGGGTCTCCGTGACGAGCGTGCTGTTCTCCCGGGTGAGTGCGAGCGCCGAGGTGCCGGCGACGGCGAGGGCCAAGACCGACAGTACGACAGCCGCTCGCCGGGGGAAACGCGGCGCGGGCGGTGCGGCCCCTGCCCCCGGGGCGGGCTGCGGTGGTACGAAGGCCGCGCCGGACGTCCCCCGAGCCGCGGTCGCCGGAATAGATGCTGCGGCAACGGGCACCGGGGCAGCCGGGCCGGATTCCGGAGTGGTGGAGGCCGCGCGACCCGGACCGGGAGTCGCCGCCCCGATAGCCGGTTGCGGGCTCGGCGCCGCGGCCGGAGCGCCCGGATGCCGGCCCGGTTCCGGTGCTCCCGGAGTGGCCGGGTCCGGGCTCGAAGCCGGTGCCGACGTAGCCGGAATATGCGAATCCACGGCGATAGCCGGGGCCGCGGTAGCCGGGGTAGCCGGGTCCGAGGGCTGCGCCCGGTCTCCCGGAACCGGGGACGGCGCCGTCGCCGGTTCCCGCAGCGCGGCCCGCGCGGCGGCGACCAGTGCGCCGGCGGTTTCGTAGCGCTGCCCGGGGTCCTTGGCCATACCTTTGGCGATCACCGCGTCGAACTGCCTCGGCAACCCGGCGGTCGACGGTGCCGGCGGTTCCTCGTTGAGGTGCGCGGCGATCTGGCGTTGCATACTCTCGCCCCGATACGGTTTCGCGCCGACCAGGCATTCGTAGAGCACGCACGCCAGGGAATACACATCCGAGGGCGGGCCCGAATCGTCGTCGGCCAGCCGTTCCGGGGCCATATAGGCGAAGGTGCCGATTACGGCACCGGTGGTGGTGACGGTGGTGTCCTCGTCGCTGCGGGCGATCCCGAAATCGATCAGATACGCGAAACCCGCTGGGGTGACCAGGATGTTCGACGGTTTCACATCCCGGTGCACGAGCCCTTCGGCATGCGCCGCGTCCAGGGCCGCGGCGATCTGGGCGATCACCTCGACCGCTTCCGCCGGTTCCAGACGGTCGCGCTCGGCGAGGAGCGTCGCCAGGTTGGGGCCCTGCACCAGGCGCATATCCAGGAAGAGGCGGCCGTCGATCTCGCCGAAATCGTGGATCGGCACGATATGCGGTTCCGCGAGCCGGGCCGCGACCTGGGCTTCGCGCTGGAAGCGTTTGCGGTAGGTGGCGTTGTGGGCGAACTCCGGTGCGAGGACCTTCACCGCCACCAGCCGGTCGGTGCCGGTGTCGTAGGCGCGGTGCACTTCCCCCATGGCCCCGGCCCCGAGTAACTCGAGTAGCCGGTAGCGGCCGAACGGTGTTCCTTCCACGAGCAACGGATACCACATCCTGTGACCGTTCACAGCACCCGATAACTACCGGGTTTGCCTTGCGGAACACCGGAAAGTGCTGGACACAATAGGTTTCGGCTAATCGGGCGGCTCGTCGGTGCCGAGGGATTCGATCGGTGGATCGGCGAAGACCCGGGCGGACGAATCGCCGAGGCGGGCCGCGGTCTCGGCGCCGACCCGTAACGCGAAACGGCCGGCGTCCGGGTCGACCGCGACCATCCCGAAATCGCGGTCGATCTCGTCCTCGGTGAGGCCCAGTGCGTTCAGCGCGTCGGCCAGCACCGAGCCCGGGGGCAGTTCGACGGTCAGTAACGGCACGCCTTCCAGGCTACGCGCGGACGGCCACCTCGCGCAGTTTCGCGAGCAACGCCTGCGGTGCGACGACGCCGTGCCCGTAATCGTGGTCGAATCCCGCGCCGGCCCGGTCGGTGGCGCTGCTCAGCAGCAGTTCGCGCAACCGGGCGGGTGGTACCTGCGCGGCCGGCCACCGGGTGCGGAACGCCGCGATCACCCCGGCCAGTACCGGGCAGGCTGCCGATGTGCCGGTATCGGGCGCGTCGGCGCCGAACGCCGTGGAACCCAGGAAATGGGTGTAGGAGCTGATATCGGGTTTACGCTCGGCCAGGCGCCCGGGACCTTGCGACGAGTAGCCGACCCGCTGCCCACCGGTATCGACCCCGGCCACCGACAGCGCGTTCGGATGGGAATTGGCGCCGGTGATGGGCCGGTCGGGGTAGGCGCAACGGCCGTCCGGGCAGTCGCGCCCGCAGTTACCGGCGGCGAACAGGATATCCGCGCCCGCCGCGTCCAGGGAGCCGACGATGACGTTGAACGGGTGATCGGGGTTGTCCGAATAGTTGCCGGGATCGCCGACCGGGAAATCCCACTCCGGGGAGAACGCGCCCCAGCTGTTGCTGATCACCAGCGAGCGGCGGTCCGCGGGCTGCTGGGTGAGCACGGTGCGCAGATGCGCGAAGGCGGCCAGGGCGTCGGAGAGTAGTCCTTCCATGCGGCTGCCACCGGACCGGGAACTCTGCAGCAACGGAATATCGAGGTAGGTCGCTTCGGGTGCCGCGATGAGCGCGTCGAAGGCGCACATGGTGCCGTGATCGACGGTGAATTCGCCGGCTTTCCCGCCGACCCCGGCCGGATTCCAGCTCCGCGCGGTATCGATGGTGATCGCGGTGCCACTGACCTCCCGCACCTTCGCCGCGTTGATACCGGTATCGAGAACGGCCACCGCCACACCCGCACCGGTCAGCCCCTCGGCGGTGAGCTGCTCGCGGCCCAGCAGTTCGGCAACCTTCTTCCAGTCACCCACCGCGCCGTCGTCACCGCAGGTGAGTACCGGTTCGATCACCGGATCCGCGAAAACACCGGTCACTCCGGGCGCGGCGGACAGCGCCTGCCGGGCGCCCTGATCGCCGTCGGGAATCTCGCCGCGCACGAGATAGGACGCGCTGCCCTGCTGGGAAGTATCGCTGACCTCGCGAGCGCCGGGCGGCAGAGCGACCGGGGAGTAACCGGAATCGAGGCGGAAGCCGGGCAGCTCGCCGGTGAGTTCGGCGGCGGAGATATCACCCGCCGAACCGGTTGCGGCGGAGAGCAGTTCGGGCGAAGGGCGAAGCTCGATGACGACTCGCATGCCCGCCATCCTGCCCCGGATCGGAGAACCCGGCAATCGCTGCGCGAATCGGCCCGGCCTACCGTTCGGGTGTTCGCAGTGGACATACCGACGTCACGCGCGGAAGAACTCTGTCACCCGTGCGCCGGGGCGGTGACGCGGTGTTCGGCGAGGCGGCTGAGTACGGCCTGATTTGCTTCCCAGCCGTCCGGGAATTTCACCGGCACACCCAGATAGACCGGTTCCGCGGAAGGGTGGGCGTCGAGAAGTTCGTCGATTCCGCGGCGGCCGACGACGATACAGGCGTGGCGGTGCCGGGACGCCAGCACGCACAGGCGCCCGGCCTCCAGGTGGAACGCGCCGGCGTCGCGGCGGCCCGAGAGCGGATGCAGGATGACCGTGACGTCGTATTCGCGGCCCTGCAGCCGGTTGGCCGTATCGACGGTGACCTCCGCGGCGAGTGTGCCGGCCAGTGCGTCGCGTACGGCCTGGGCCTGATCGCGGTGCGCGGTGCCGACGGCGATGCGGGTGGCGTCGATGGTGCGGGTGCCCTGTTCGGAATGGGCGACCCCGCCGCGTTCCAGCAGCCGGCAGGTGAGATCGGCGATAGCGGCTACCGCTTCACCGTCGGTGCGCAGGGTATGCCGGGCGGGGAGTTCGTAGTAGGCCCAGCCGTGCGCCGCGGCCTCGTCGAGAACATCGTCGACCGGACCGCGTAGGCCGCGGGTGGCGAATTCCAGCCGCCGCTGCTCGGGCCTGGTCCCCGCTTCGAACGGCGCGAACGGGTAGAACGCGGCCGACACCACCGAGGCCGCCGAGGGCGGGAGCCGCCAGGATACGGGCAGGGTGTGCACGGGGATACCGTCGTTGTGGTTGAGCATCACCGCGACCGCGCTCATCGTCGGATCCCAGGAGAGGCCGGCCCAGCGGTCGGAATCGACGGTGGCGAAGGGATCGAGCTGGCCGGGGTCGCCGACGAAGAGGCCGCGTTCGAAACGATTCGCGATGCGCAGCAACATATCCGAACGCATCTGATACGCCTCGTCGACGATCGCGTACGACCAGCGGCCTTCGTCCAGGGTGGCCCATTTCGCGGCCGTACCGATCACGATCGCGCAGCGTTCCAGATCCGCGGGCCGGTTGGCGACATCCACGTTCTCCCGGTCGATGCGGGCGCTGGGGCGGTAGTCGCCGGCGGAGAGGCGCCCGATGCGCAGTTCCGGGTCCGCTGTGGCGAGCCGGTCGATGAGATCGTCGACCTGTTCGTTGGTCTGCGCGACGATCATCCGCTGTTCGTCGTCGGCGGCCGCCAGCTGCCGGGCCGCGCGCACCACCAGCGTCGACTTCCCGGCGCCCGGCGGGGAATCCACCACCAGGGCCCGGTGCGCGGTGTTGTCGAGATCGGTGAGGATCGCGCCGATCACCGCGTCGGCAGTGCTCACGACTGCGCCTCGCCGGCGCTCGGCTCCGTCGTACGCACTGGTGCGCTGTATTGATGGTTCACTCGCTGCCGCTCGCTCACGACCATTCCTCCTGGTGTTCGGCCGCCGGATCGGGCGGGGGACCGCCGTGCGTCCACGGTGTCTCCTCGCGCGGCGGGAGTTTCGCGGGCGGGCCGCCGAACCCGCTGGGAGAGAACCGGGCGAAACCGATCGCGTCGCCCTCCTCGGGCACACTGCCCGGTGCCGGGTTCTTCCCCTGGCCCATCCCGCTCACCAGTTCCAGCTGCACGACATCGTCGTCGACGGCGACCACTTCGGCTTTCTGCGCGGGCCGGTCGATCCGGAACAGGGTTTCGCCGACACGGCCGCGGAACGGGTCGGTGGTATGTACCCAGATATAGGGCCGCGGGACCTCGCGGGATTTCGGTTTCGCCCGCCGCTCGGGTTCGCAGTCGGTGATCGTGCCCTGGAACGCCTCACCGACGAGCCGGTATTCGATCAGGACACGCGGATCGTCGAACGCGCGTTGTGCCTGGAAGGTGTCGAGCGCCTGCTCTTGTTTGAGCAGCCGCCGGGTCGCCGAGACCGCGGAATCGCGACGGGCCTGCGGATAGCCCTCGGGGATATCGGCGACGAACCAGGAGAATGCCGAGCGGTCGTCGGTCCAGCGTTTCTCCACACTCGCGCCTTCGGGCAGCTCCCGCAGCAGTTCCACCGCCCGCCACATCAACCGCCAGGTGGGTTCCAGCTGGCCGCGCAGCGCCTGCTCGAGGCGTTCCGCGGCAATGACTTTCGCCCATTCGTGCGCGGCGCTGTCGTAAGCGGCGATGAGCGGGGCGAGCTCCTCGTTGTCGAAACCTGGGTCGGTGGCCGGGCCGGCGGGCGGCGAGGCGAGGGGGTCCTCGGCGAGGGCGGCGGCCTGCGCGCCCGTGAGCCCGGGCGGCGGATCGATCCAGCCGAGCAGGGCCGCCAGATTCGCGTCCTCAAGCGCGGATTGGCCCGACGCCCAATGCGCGGTGAGTACCGAGGTCATCGCCAGGCACACACTGGAACCCGGGAAATCCGAGCGGTCACCGAACCAGGTGAGCCAGCGCCCCAGCAGCGGCAGCGATTCCGGGACGGCGTTCTCGCCCTCGGTGCGATGGAACCGCACCGAACGGCCCAGCAGCCGCAGGAATTGGATGCCGCCGAGATTGGGTAACAACAGTTGCGGGGCGTCCAGGTAGCGCAGATAGGTTTCGCCGGTCGATTTGACGGTGAGTTCCTCGGCGTCTTCGCAGAACGACGAAACATAGGGCAGCACCCGGTCGGCCAGTTGTTCGATGAAACGCAGGCGCAGGACCCGGTCGCGGGGCTGGGCCACGATCAGCACCGTCGAATCCTCCGGCGCCGACCCCAGCATCACCGCCAGCGGAGCGGCTGCCTCCCCGGCCAGCCGCAGCGGAACCAGCACCAGCGGACGGTCGGCGAGATGGTAATGCCGCCGGGCGGCAATGGGTTCGGCGCGGCCTGTCCGCGCCGCGGTAGCCTTCGCCAGCGCGCTGAGCACGCTCATACCGCCACCGGCCCTGATCCGCTCAGGCTGTGCCCAACATGCATGAGCGGGGCTCCTGCGTGGTTTCGCTGCGCGACCGCTGCCCGGCCCGACCCGCTGATGCTGTGCCCCGGGGCGATGAGCGGGGCTCCTGCGTAAGTCCGCCGGGCTACCACCACCGATCTCGATCCACTGACACTGCGTCTCTGGGGGATGACCGTGGGGCTTGCGTGGTGACGCTGCGCTGCCGCCTCCGGGCCTGACCCGCTCATGCTGTGTCCTATGGGGATGACCGGGGGCCCTGCGTGGTGACGCTGCGCTGCCGCCTCCGGGCCTGACCCGCTCATGCTGTGTCCTATGGGGACGAGCGGGGGCCCTGCGTGGTGACGCTGCGCTACCGCCTCCGGGCCTGACCCGCTCATCCCGCGACCTCGAGTCGCAGGGTTTGTGCGCGGCGCAGCATTTCGGCGATATCGGCATGCTCCGGGCCGGGTTCCAGGGTGCCCTCGGCGAGTGCGAGCACGGTGTCGAGGTTGTCGATACCGCCGAGATCGTCACAGACCCCGCGCCCCAGCGTATCCACCGACCCCTGCGCCCGCGCCTCCGCACGGCAGGCGAACGCCAGCTCGCAGCTGGACATACATTCCGGCGCGTACCGCGAGGGAATCGCCGCGATGGTGTCCGCCAACCCCTCGCCCGGGGTGAACGAAGCGCCCGGGGGGATGAGGTCCAGCAGCGCATCGATGGAGGTGAGCCGCGACAACTGCCGGCCGATCACCGCGAGCTGTTTGCGCAGATCCAGTTTCGCCGCGACCGGCCGGTTCGTGAAATCTCGCGCGGCCACCAGAATCGACTCGTGCGCCACCTCGCCGGGCCCGTGTCCGAGTTCGCGCAACAGCTCCCGCATCGCCAGCACATACACGGCCGACTGCCGCGCCGCCGAGGCCACCTGCGCGGGATCGGCCTGGCCGTCGACGATGGCGAACGATTTGATCTCCACGACGTAGAATTTGCCGCCGATCTGCAACGCCACCACATCGGGTTCCAGATAGGCGGTGGCACCGGCGATTTCCAGGCGCAGCATCGGATGGTCGAACAGGGTACCCTGCCCGGTGCTCAGCGCCTGCCCGAGGAGCTGTTTGGTGCGCTGGTAGCGAACCGAATTGGTGGCGTTGTCGCCGACGGTCGCCAGATCGTGGTAGCCGACTTCGGGAATGCTCAGCCCGAGTTCCTCGCGTAGCAATCGCAGCAGTTCGGCGCAGCCGTGCGCCTTCACCATCGCCTCGAAGGAGTTGCCGCGGGTGATCGCGAACGGGGACTGACCGAACTGCGGCGGGAAGCCGAGTTCCCGCGCGATCACGGTTTTGTCCACGGCCGCCGCGTCCAGTAACGCCCGCCGCGCGCAGCCGGGGTTGGCGGTGAGTGCCGCGATGGTGCGCGCATTGTGCCGGCTGGTGGGTGCGGCGCCGCGCAACTCGTCCAGGCGGGTGGTGAGGGATTTCTGTGCCAGCGTCATCTCAGGCCTCGTTCCTTCGCCGTTCGGCCACGGTGAGCCGCGTACCGAACAATTGCGCCGCGGGCTCCGCCAGTTGCCGCTCCGCCCGCCGCGCGGCGTCGGCCCGCTGCTGTGTGTCGTCGTCTTTGTGCACCTCGAGCTCGCGTTCCGCCGCCGCGAGCACCACCGCCGGGTCGATCGACGGCCCGTCGGTCGCGCCCGGGATGGAGACCGCCAGCTGCCACAGCACCCGCTGCCCCGCCGGCGTACTGCCGTGGTCGGCCAGGTACCGGGCCAGCCGGGTCGCGGCGGTGAGCAGGTCCACCCGCGGGCTCAACGGCCCGACCATACGCTGCGCGAGCGGCCACGTGCTCACCGCCAGCAACCCGCGCGCCGGGGCCAGCAGATCGGTGGTCAGGGCCGCGCAGACGTAGTACGGGCGGGCGTACGGCGCCGCGCGGAACGATCGCTCCTCGTCCCGGCGCAAACTGGTGAGCCGGGCCGCCACGAGTTCCCCGGAGAAGAACGCCTCGTGCACCGCGAGAACGAGTTTCGGGGCGGCGGGCACCGACAGCAGGGTGAGCGCCCGGTGCACGTGTTCGCGAACCGGTACCGCCCCCGAAAGCTGGCGGGCCGGTTCGGCCGGTTCGGGGCCGCCGAGAACGGCCGCGTCCCATTCCGCTTCGGCTGCCCGCAATTCCGCGCGCAGCCGCCCGGCCGCGGTCCGGTCACCGGAGCCCGCGGCCCGGCGCACCTGCGTACGCAGCTCGGCTATGCGCTGTTCCAGCGCCTCGGCGGTGGGCATGGGGGAGAATCTAGGACGCAATTCCAGGGAAGTCCAGTAAATGCCAGTATTTGCCGCGGTATGTCGCCCGGATTACCGGATTCGGAAAGCGGCCTCCTCCATACTTTTGGGTATGTTACGGTCGCGCTCATGGTTGCGGCCGAGCCGGACAGCACTCCCGGAATCACCCAGAACTTCATCGACGCCCTGGCCGAAAGGGCCCAGGCCGCAGAAGAATTGCGCCGGCTACCGGACGAGACCCGCACCGAGGCGATCGCCTCGGGATTCCTCGGATATCTGGTGCCGAAACGCTTCGGCGGCCGGGAAGAGAAATTCCCCGAAATCCTCGACCCCATCCGCCGCATGGCCCACGGCTGCGTCTCCAGCGCATGGACCCTGGGCTTCTACACCCTGCACAATTGGCTGCTCGCCCTGTTCCCCGAACAAGCGCAGGCCGAGGCCTACGGCGGCGGCCCGTTCCTGTGCCCCGCCCCGCTCGCGCCCACCGGCCGGGGGCTCCCCGCCGAAGGCGGCGGTATCACTCTGTCCGGCCGCTGGTCCTGGGCCACCGGCGTGATGGGCGCGAACTGGATCATGGTCGGTGCCCTGTGCGGACCCGACGACGGCCTCTACCCGGCGCTGGCCCTGCTGCCCGCCACCGATATCACCGTCGACGACGTCTGGCACACCGAAGGGATGCGCGCCACCGGCTCCAACGATGTGGTGATCCGTGACGCGCGAGTTCCGGGCCACCGGTTGGTCCGCTCCGCCGATATCACCAGCGGCACGGCCCCCGGCGCCACCCTGCACGAGGCCACCACCTATCGCTGGCCCTTGGTCCCCGCCCTCGCCCTGGCCGCTGCCATGCCCGCCCTCGGGGCCGCCGAACGGGCCACCGACCTGTACGCCGACCGTCTCGAAGGCCGCATCCTCTACGAAGGCGGCGGCCGCCAGCAGGACAAACCCATGGCCCAGGCGCATCTGGGTCAAGCACAGGTGCGGTTACGCGCGCTGCGCGCCCTGCGCGACGACGCCGTCGCCGAGATCGAAACACTCCTCGATGCCGGCCTCCCCGTCCAGATCCCGGTCCGCGCGCAGGCCCGCCTCGCCGCCGCCCACATCGTGCGCGAATCCCGCGCGATCATCGCCGACCTCCTGCACGCATCCGGCGCGAGTGTCCACTTCACCGACCATCCACTACAACGCCTGAAACGCGACGTGGACGTGTTGAGCGGCCACGTGATCTTCGACTACGACACCACGCGCGAACTCGCCGGCGCCACCGCCATCGGCCTGAAACCACCCCGTACCGCCCTGCTCTGATCGGGCAGTGCGGAGTGGCCACCGCCACCGGTTCGCGCGGCGCGGCCCGCAGGCCGGAGGCAGCGACGAGACTGTGTGGTACGCGGGCGTCGTCACGGCGACACGGACCGGATGGCCGCGGTCACCGAGGCGAGCGCCATCAGCCGGACGGTGTCGATATCGGCTGCGACCTTGCCGGTGGCCGCGGCGATGAATCCGTCCCCGTCGAACCGGGTATGCGGAGGTGTCAGCGCGCGGGCCAAGCCGTCGTGGGCGCCCTGGGCGGCGATATAGCAGCCCATCTTGTCCAGGCGGGCGTTGGTTACGACCACGCCGATGGTGGTGTGCGTACGGGCTTCGGCGAATTCGAAGGGTTGAGCGAGCGTCGCCACGGAGTCCAAGGCGATATCGGAGGTTCCGTCGTCGATATCGCCGAATGCGTTCACGACGCACAACGCGCCGACCGCCAGTTCGCCGAGTTCCCGTTGAGCATAGGCGATTCCGCCGGGACGACGTAGGTGAGGACCGCGCCAATGCGAGGTGTAGGCGCCTGTTCCGGCGCCGATCCGGCCGGCGGTCACCTGTTCGCCCGTGCTCGCCCGGGCGGCCGCGTAGCCGTGTTCGGCGGTGGGGCGAGCGCTGCTGTCACCGGCCCCGAGGTCGAACAGTGCCAATGCGGGAACGATGGGTACCCGCCCGCCCGGGGTCGGTACGCCGCGGCCGGCTTCCTCGAGATAGCGCATCACACCGTCGGCCGCCGCGAGACCGAAAGCCGATCCTCCGGTGAGTAGAACAGCATCGATCGACGCCACGGTTTTGTCCGGGGAGAGGGCATCCAGTTCCCGGCTGGCGGGCGCACCACCGCGTACCTCGGCCGCGGCGACCGTTCCCTCCGGGAGGATTAGAACGGTACAACCGGTCGCACCTTCGCTATCCGACCAGTGCCCGAGACGAACACCGGCAACTCCGATCGACATATCAATCCCCTCTACGTCGTCGTGCGACCGGCATCCATGGTCCGGTCGCCAGTATGGCTCAGCGCACGGGATTCGGCAGAACGCATCGGCGATGCGCCGCCGTTCGATCCGGCGAGGCCGCTCGGGAGATACCCGGGGCGGGCCGGCGGCGCCATCGCTCGGGGCGCAGGTGGGCCGGCAGATCATCGGACGGATACGCCGGTATGGCTGGCGGCAGCGCCGGAGGTTGCCGGTGCCACCGGCAAGTTCTTCGTCGAACGCGCAGCGGTTCCCACCGCCGCGCACACCACCGATGCCGCCCGCTGTGACCGGCTGTGGGAGCAGAGTGCCCGGCTGGTGTGGCTGCCCGCGGATTCGGTCCGCGAATCATGACGCGGTCAGATGATTCCCCGCGTGCGCAACGCTTCCAGTTCGGCGGCGGACTTACCCAGGAGGCCGGTGTACACGTCGTCGTTGTGCTGCCCCGGTCGTGCCGATCCCGCGTTGCGAATGGCGCCGGGTGTCTCCGAAAGCACGGGAATCACACCCGGTCCCTTCACATTTCGCTGAATCCGCTCGTCGTAATGATCGGCGATCATACCCCGTGCGTTGAGCTGGGGGTCGGTGACCACTTCGGCGACCGTATTGATCGGGCCACTGATCACTCCCGCCTCGTTCAGCAGGCCGATGATCTCGGCGGGCTGCCGTTGCGCCGCCCAGTCCCCGATGATCTTATCGAGTTCGTCCTGGTTACGACCCCGGGCGAGATGGTTCGCGAACCGTTCGTCGGTGGCCAGTTCCGCCCGGCCCATAGCCGTGCACAATCGGCGGAACACCGTGTCCTGGTTCGCGGCGATCACCACCCAGCTGCCGTCGGCGGTGCGGTAGATATTCGACGGCGCGATCCCTTCCAGCCGGGTACCGGACGGGCCGCGGACCACACCGCCGATATCGAAGTCGGGGATGGTGGACTCCTGAACGGCCAGACAGGCTTCGGTGAGGGCGGCGTCGACGATTTGGCCCTCTCCGGTGACCGTCCGGCGGTACAACGCCGCCAATGCGCCCTGGGCGGCGAACATTCCGGCGAGACTGTCGCCGAGCGACAGTGCCAGCCGCGGGGGCGGGCCGCCGGGGAAGCCGTTCATATGGCGCAGTCCGCTCGCAGCTTCGGCGACCGAGGCGTAGCCGGCTTTCTGGGCGTCCGGACCCGTCTGCCCATAGCCGGACACCCGCACCAGGATGATGCCGCGGTTGCGTTCGCGCAGTACGTCGTACCCGAGCCCCCACCGTTCCAGAGTGCCCGGACGCAGGTTCTCCACGATGATGTCGGATTTCTCGGCCAGTTCCAGGAACACGTCGCGCCCTGCGTCCTCGCGCAGGTTCAGGGTGACGGCCTTCTTGTTGCGGGCGTGCACGGTCCAGAAGAAATGGTGGCCGTCGAGTTCGGCCTGGCCCCACGTGCGCAGCGGGTCGGGGGCGTCCGGCGGTTCGAGTTTGATCACCTCGGCGCCCATATCACCCAACAGCCGCCCGGCGAAGGGGCCGGAGATCAGGGTGCCGATCTCGAGAACGCGGATACCGTCCAGCGCGCCGGTTGTCGCGGACGTATGAGGGGAGGGCATATGCGCGATCCTATCGCCGTGTCCGGAGCCGTAACCACCGCTCGCCCCCATGCGCGCGCTCCGCTATCCGGCCAGGAGGAGCTGTCTTCGGGCGCCGGCATCGGATACCGCGGCTATCGATGACGCAGCTGCACATGTCCGCCGCGGTGTGGAGCGTGACAGTTCGGAACCCGGAGTGGGCGCGACGAATTCATCGGGCAATCAATTTCTACTGGTTCATGTTCGAAGAATGTAAATTTTGATTCGATTCATGACGAAAGTGTGGGCGGACCGACTGAGTTACGGTGTGGCAGGTGGAGAACGTCGATTTTACAATCTCCATAGTTGATTCCATCGCTGCTACCTGGCTAGCGTTGATTTCCTCGAGAGTGTTACTACGCGTATTCGATGAAATGCCGGGGTGGCCGGTTCGGGTTAAGTGCCGCCTGCGCCGCCGGCCTGGTCGTACCGGGGATTCGGGGAGTCGAGAATGCCAGCTGAGGGAAAACTCGGTGGTCTCGCTCTGCAGATCGTCGCGCAGCTCAAAGATGCGACGGACAAAGCAGCGCAAGGCAGCGCGCGGGTGTTTCACAAATTCTCGGGCGCGGGGAGGGATGCGGCTCGGGTCTTCGAGCACGAAAGCTATCTCGCAGAGGAACAGCTGAAAATAGATGAGAAGGACAAGGCGGCGGCGGATAGAGCCGAGGAGAAGGATCGTAAAAAGCAAGAGAAGCAACAGGAGAAAGCAGACAAGAAGGAGCGCAAGGAGAAGGAGCGAGCAGAAGCGAAGGAGAAGAGGGCAGAACATCTGCGATTCGACGGTCGTGCCGGTGTCGGCATAGTGGCCGGTGCCGCAGCTGCTTTCGGTGTCAGCGCTGCTATCGATTCGGGTGCGGAGGATTCCGGTGATCGGGCAGCGAAGGATGCTGCCGATGCGCCGGCCCCCGAAAAAGTTGCCGGTGATCCGGGCACGGAGGACGGTGCCGGTGATTCCGGCACGGAGGGTGATGCCGGTGGTTCCGGCGCAGAGAACGGTGCCGGTGATTCCGATGCAGAAGATGATGCCGGTGATTACAGCGCAGAGGATGATGCCGGTGCTCGGGGCGCGGTGGGTAGCGCTGGTGCCGATTCAGGCAATGCGGGCAGCGTCGGTGCGGTCTCCGCTGGGAGCGAGCAGGGTTCGGCCCTCGATTCCGGATCTGCTGCCGGCGCCGGCGTCGGCGGTGACTCGTCGACCGGCCGCTCGGACGAGAACACCGGTGCCCTGGACGACCGGCCGTCCCAGGGAAGTACCGGGTCGGACCAGCCCGCCACGGGAGTTCCGGCCGGCGGAGGACAGCAGTTCGACCCGGCCGAGTTGATGCTTCCGTTGCTGCTGTCGAATATGCCGGACACCGGGTCGGCCGATCCCGAACCCGATCTTGAGGAAGGCGGCGAACACGGTACCGGTCCGGGGCCGGGAGCGCAGGCGCCCTCCGTGTCACCCGCCCCGCAACAGCCTGGTCCGACGCCGTGGTCCCACCGGCCACCGGCGGATCAGGCACCGGCCACGGAACCACCGGGACGGCCCGCGCAGACCCCGCCGCGGTCGGTTGTGCCATCCTCACCTGCGGGGACGCGTGACGAGGGAAAGGGTGTTGTGTACACCCACGCCGGAGACAACGTGACGGAAACAGTGTCGGCGAGCGTAGCCGCTGCGTACGACCGTGCCTACGAGAACAAGAGCGCTACCGATGCGCAGGCCGCCTACGCCGGTACCGAAGCCGCGTGGGCCGACGAGAAGGCGCTGGCACGAGTCGACCCCAACGATCTGATGAGCGGGGACATCATCACATTCGACAACGGAACAGCCCTGGTACGGGTACAGAAGACGGCGGGTCATCCGGACGGCGGCACAGTGGATGTCATCATCGCGGGCGAGCTGACGCCGATCGCGGAGGTAATGGCGGACGGGGCAGGTGAGCTGGGCGGGTTCGCCGGCTTCCGGCGCCCGCCCGGCATCGAGCTGCCCATCTCGGTAGAACACGGTGTCGGAGAGGCCGTGCCGGCGACCGATGACCGGTCCGGCGATACGGATGTTCCCGGCTGATCGGGCTCCGGAAGAGGTGTCCTGAACAGGGCCGGTCTACGGCGAGCGCTCGCCTCGCCGAGCCGTAGGGGGCATTGTCACCGCCGGCCCCCTGCTGCGGGCCGGTCGGCCGGTTCAATCCGCCGGGCCGAGCCCGCGGGCCCGCAGCCAGTCGTCGACCGTGACGATGGCTTTCGCGAGCGGTTCGCGCTGATCCGGGCCCAGGTAGTAGTGGTTGGCGCCGGGGATCTCGTGCAGTTCCTTGTCCGCGCAGCCCAGCGCCGCGTAGATGCGGTGGGCGTGCGAGGGCGTGCAGACATTGTCAGCTGCGTTGTAGAGCACCAGCGTGGGCACCGCGATATCCGGGCCGCAGGCCACCGCGTCGCCGCGGGCGTCGTCGATACTCCACTGCGACAGCCAGCTGCGCAGAGTGGTGAACCGGGCCAGGCCGAACGCGCCCATGTTCACCTCCTGCGGCTCACCGAGATAGGACTCGCCGGGTTCGCGGTCGTTGGGATCCAGGGCCGGATCGAGCACGGTGGGGTCGGCCATGGTGCCGTGTACGACGAAACAGAATTCGTCCTGCGGTCGGCCGGAGGCCTGAATGGCGGCCAGTTTCTCCTTGACCCAGGCGGTGATCCGCCGGTTCCGGTCGAGCTGCGCCTGCCGGTAGCGGGACACGAATTCGGGACTGTAGGGCGGCTGGTTGGGGTTGTCCGGGTGGTAGAGGTCGAGTTCCGGATCACGGCGGCTCGGATCGGATTCGTCGAGGATCGACGGGTCGAGGCATTCGGTGAGCGTGTGGTGGCGGCTGATATGGGCGGCCATCAGCAGGATCGCGTCGACGGGCGGCAGGTCGAGTTCGGTGAGGTCGGGTCCGTCGCCGGACGGGCTCGCGGTCACGGTCGGATGCTGGGCCTGCTGCTGGTAGTACACCGACAGGGAGCCGCCACCGCTCCAGCCCGCCAGTACCACCTTCCGGTAGCCGAGGCGTTTCTTCGCGTCGCGGATACATTCACCGAGGTCCTGTACCACTTTTTCCATGAGCAGCGCGGCGTCGGCGCCCCGGTAACGGCTGTTGCACACGATGATGTGGTGCCCGGCCTTGGCGAGCGCGGTGACGATGGGCAGGTAGGTGCCGCTGGAGACGGGGTGCATGAGCACCAGCACCGTTTCCGACTCCAGATCGGCCGGTTTCACCAGTATCGAATCGAGCGCGACCATCTCGGTGAGACCCCCGTAGGCGTCCCGGGTGCCGGACGTGTTCGCGTAGGCGATGACATACGGGATGCGTTCGACATGGTGCGACATTGCTTGCCTGCCTCGGTCTTTCGGAAGATTGGGAGCCGGCTCGGGGCATGCCGTATCGGCCCGGCCGGCCTGTCGCCGGGAGCGGGTCGTGGATGCCGGTGGGTGATCAGTAGTGGGTGCCGAGGTTGTTCGCCAGCACCTCGGGGGAGGGGACGAGCCGGCGGCGGGTGTCGACGGCGATGGTGGTCCAGCCGATCCGGCTGATCTCCTCCCGCTTACGCCGCGCCCGCTCCCGCATCTTCTCCGGGGCGCCGTGGTGCACGCCCTGCGGGGCGTGCGAGATCAGGCCCGGTGGCATCGGCACGCCGTACATATCACCGCCGTGGAAGAACGCGATCTCGTCGTAGTCGGCATTGCGGTGATACCAGGGGATGGTTTCGGTGCCCGGCGCCGATTCGGCGCGCTTCGGCAGGAAGTTCATCACGTAGACGCCCGTGGCCTGCATGAACAGGTGCACGGTGGCGGGCAGGTGCACCGTATCGGAGAGGATCACGTTGTAGTCGGCGATATTGAAGGTGAACGGGAAGTTGTCGCCCTGCCAGCCCACCACGTCCAGCGGGTGATGCGAGTAGAACAGCGAGGACGGGCCACCCTCATGGACCAGCCGCACCTCGTATGCCTCGCGCCCGTCGTCGTCCATGGCGGCGGGCTCGGGGATCGTCATCCGATTCGGGTCGAACGGGAAATGGCGGCCCAGTGGCCCCGCGGGCGGAACGCGGAACTCCTCGGTCGCCTCGACCATGAACAGGGTCGTCTCGCTCTCGGGCGCCTGCCGGAACGTGCACGCCTTCGGCACATATACCCAGTCTCCTTCGCGGTAACGAAGGGGCCCGAATTCGGTCTCCAGTAGTCCGGAACCCTTGTGCACGAACGACAGCAGGTCGCCGTCGACGTGACGGACGAAGAACGGCATCTCCTGGGCACGCCGGCTCAGCGAGATCCGGCAGTCGGCGTTGGAGAACAGCAGCAGCGGGGAACCGGCGGCAGCGGTGGAGTCGGTGGGTTTCAGTGCGTCGGCGAGCACATCCACCGGGGCGAGCGGGCCGGTCGCGGTGTAGTTCACCGGATCGTTGCGCCGATACAGCTGTGCGGTGCGCCCGGTGAAACCGCCGCGACCCAGTTCATCGTCCTTGAGGCCGTCGAGATCGGCGTGCAGCCGGTCGGGAGTAATGCCTTTCCGCAGGTGCACAAAGGATTCCATCGCAGTATCCAGTCCTCGTCGGGCGCTCCGCCGGAGGTCGGTGCGGGCAGCGCGGGCCGCCCGGGATCCGTCGCATCGCGGAACGAAGTGGCTGGGCTCACAGTCGCAGATAAATTGATCGGAGTCAATATAATCGGGCCATGGATGCTGTGGTCGCGCCGGAACCGCGGGGGACGCGCAAGGGACGGGGGAGGCCCCCGGCGGGCGAGGCCCCCGCCTCCGTGGACGAGATCCTGGCGGCGGCATTGCGAGTGTTCGCGCGGGACGGGTTCGCCGGTGCCTCGGTCGCCGCCGTGAACCGGGAACTGGGCGTGAGCCACAATCTGATCCATCAGCGGTTCGGGTCGAAGGAGGCGCTCTGGTACGCGGTGGCGGACTGGATCTTCGACAATGCGGTCACCCTGCTGAAGATCCGGCCCGGGCGCACCGATCTGTCCCCGCTCGAGGAGTTCCGGCAAGGTATCGTCCGCTTCCTCGAACTCCAGGCCGAGTACCCCGATGTGGTGCGGTTGATCAGCATGGAAGCCGCGATCGAGAGCCCCCGCCTGACCTATCTCTACGACCGGCACATCCAGCCGATGTCGGTACTGCTCGCCGAACCCCTGAAACCGCTGTTACAGCGCCGCATCCTGTCCCGCGAGGATCTGCGCTCCTTGCATTTCCTCATCGCCCACGGCGGCACGGCGGCCTTCGCCGCGCTACCGCTGGCGACCCGGATGTCCCCGTCGGACCCGCTCGGGAAGTCCGCGGTGCGCCGGCACGCGCGGCTGGTCGCCGACACCGTCGTCGCGGGTATCGAAGCGCGGATAGCGCGGGCCGCGGAGCGTGCCGAGGGCCCGTGACGCGCTAAGGCGTGAGGGCGCCGTCCTCGCCGGCGGGGGCGGCCGGATCCTCCGTGCATTGCGGCGGACCCACTCGATCGGCGAGCAATTCGGTGAACTCCTGCGCGTAGGCGAGTTGTTTGCGTAACCGCTCGGCGCTCTCCCGCGCCTTCTCCTGGAAGGCCAGCAGTTCGGCCGCCGCCGCGGCACGGCGATCACCGGTAGCACGGGTATCGCCGAGCGCGTCGAGGCTGTCCAGCAGCCGTTTCATCTCGTCGAGCGTGAAGCCGAGTGGTTTCATCCGCCGGATCACCAGTAACCGCTCGATATCCGCCGCGGTGTAGAGCCGGAACCCGCCGCTCGAGCGCGCGGACGGTTGCACCAGCCCCACCTCGTCGTAGTGGCGGATGGTTTTGAGCGAGAGCTCGGTTCGTTCCGCGACCTGCCCGATCTGCAGGTATCCGTCGCTCATCTCAGTGGGCGGCGGCCAGATGGCCGGACAGACGTCGATGCCGGGCAACCGAGGCCTCGTTCAGTCCGCGGATTTCCACGCGCTTGCCTTTGGCCGCGTATTTGGTGGTGATGGCGTCGAGGGCGGCGACGGTGGAGGCGTCCCAGATATGGGTCTCGGACATATCGATGACGATATTGCGCGGGTCGCCCGCGTAGTCGAATTGGTAGACCAGATCGTTGCTGGATGCGAAGAACAGTTCGCCGCGCACCTTGTAGACGCGGGTATCGGTGCTCTCCGCGGCGTCCGGGTCGGGGTGGACCTCGGTGAAATGTGCGACCCGGTGCGCGAACGCCACCATCGCGGTGAGTACTCCGGCGATCACCCCGTAGGCGAGATTGTGGGTGGCGACGGTGACCCCCACCGTCACCAGCATCACCGTGGTCTCCGCGAGGGGCATCCGCCGCAGCGTCGCGGGGGCGAGGGAATGCCAGTCCATGGTGCCCACCGACACCATGATCATCACCGCGACCAGTGCCGCCATCGGGATCTGTGCGACCAGCCCGCCCAGGCCGACCACCAGGATCAGCAGGAACGCCCCGGCCAGGAACGTCGAGATCCGGGTGCGCGCACCGGAGACCTTCACATTGATCATGGTCTGGCCGATCATCGCGCAACCGCCCATACCGCCGAAGAAGCCGGTGACGATATTGGCGATGCCCTGCCCCCAGCCCTCGCGGGTCTTGTCGGAGTGGGTATCGGTGATGTCGTCGACCAGCTTGGCCGTCAGCAGCGATTCCAGCAGGCCCACCAGCGCCATCGCCAGCGCATAGGGCGCGATGATCCGCAGGGTTTCCAGCGTGAGCGGTACGTCGGGCAGCAGCGGGATCGGCAGGCTCGACGGCAGTTCGCCTTCGTCGCCGACATTCGGCACGTGCAGTGCGAACACCAGCGTGACCGTGGTGAGCACCACGATCGCGACCAGCGGTGCCGGGACGGCGGTGGTGAGTTTCGGCAGGCCCACGATGATCGCCAGGCCCACCGCGATCATCGGATACACCAGCCACGGCACACCGAACAGATGCGGTAGCTGCGCGAGGAAGATCAGGATGGCCAGCGAGTTCACGAACCCGACCATCACGCTGCGCGGGATGAACCGCATAAGCTTCGCCACGCCCGCGACACTGAGCGCGACCTGGATGACACCGCCGAGGATCACCGTCGCGATCAGATAATCGAGTCCGTGGTCCCGCACCACCGGCGCGACGACCAACGCGACCGCACCGGTCGCCGCCGAGATCATGGCGGGCCGGCCGCCGGTGATCGCGATGGTGACCGCCATGGTGAACGAGGCGAACAAACCGACCCGCGGGTCCACACCCGCGATGATCGAGAACGAGATCGCCTCCGGGATCAGCGCCAAGGCGACGACGAGGCCCGCGAGAACCTCTGTCCGCAACCGCTTCGGGCTGCGCAGAGCCGCCGCCACCGAGGTGACGGGACTGTCGGACCGTTGTGTCGTCGGCACTGTCGCTGACTCCGTTCACTGGACGCACGCGAACGCGGGCGAACAATGTCGCCGCGCGGAATCTGTCGGAAGGGGCCGAGTGGATAGGACTGTGGGCCGGAATCGGCCGTGCTGCCGGGCATCGATGATCGGCAACCACTCGGCGAACCGAACTCTACCCTTACGGGAGGGTAGGGTCGCAAGCTCGGCGGCGGGAAAGTGGGCTACCCCTCATTCGCGGTGACCCCGCACTTCCGGCGCCGGAGTCGGAAGTGCGGGGTGTCGCATCCGCCGGTGGAGCCGGATATGCGAAACGCCGCCGAGCGGCTGGGCTCGGCGGCGTCCGTTGGGGGTCGACGTCCCACAAGCGCCTCTCGGCGAGTGGTCGCTCGTAGCGACTAAGGGGTGCGGCCCGGGGCTGTTCGGACGCCGACAGGGATGTTCAACCACAGGGAGCGCACGCCTATTTCCGTGGCATTTGTGACAACCGTTACGGCGCGGGCGATCGGGGGGAGCCCTGAAACACGGGCCCGTCGGCCGCTCTCAGGCCGCTACCTGCGCGGTCGCCAGCAGTTCGTCGACGAAGCCCAGTGCGCGGCGCTCCAGCGCCTCGTAATGGGCCGCGCGGGCGCCGCCGGTGAGGGCCGGGTCGAGCAGCAGGTTGCCGTCGGCATCGAGACGCTGTGGTTTCTCCTCCGCGCCGGGCAGTAGCCCGACCATCGAATGGGAGAGCCCGCAATAGTAGGCGAGTCCGTCGTTGAGCTGGGCGCTCAGCGATTGCTGCATCAGTTCGACGTAGCCGTCGTCGTCCGCCGCGCCGGCCAGCCCCAGCCACAGCATCTGTTTTCCGGCCAGCCGTGGCTTGCTGCGGCCGTAGGCGAACCCGTAGTTCCAGACGCGGTCGATCCAGCCCTTGAGCAGCGCCGGTACCTGAACCCAGTACACCGGGAACACGGCGACGATCAGGTCGGCGGCGAGGATGCGCCGCATATGGGCTTCGACCTCCGGTGAGTAGATCTTCTCGCGGTCGTTCCAGTCGGGTTGGTCGGCGACGGTCATCCGCGGGTCGAATCCCTCGGCGTGCAGATCGAGCCGGTCGATCCGGTAGCCGGCCGCGGTCAGCCGGCGGGCGGCGAGTTCGGCCATATGGGCGGTCAGCGAATCGGTGCGGTGGTGGGCGATGACGACCAGCGCGGTGCGGGTGGTCGCGTCCGGGGTGTTCTGCACAGTTCCTCCAAAGGTTCAGTTGTGTGGCGTGATCTGATTCCACACCGGATTTCGTGGACGATCTATGGGTGACAATCCACATTCGATAGGAATTCGTCTACGCTGGCGGTGTGGATCCGCTGAGCAGGCTGCTGAATGGCATACGGGCCGAAGGGGCCGTCCTCACCCAGGCGGTACTCGAGGCGCCGTGGACCATCCGCTTCGCCGATCGCGCGCCGCTGACCATGATCACCGTGCTGCGCGGCGGCGGCACGCTGCTGCTGCCCGGCGGTATCGAGCGCCGGATCACGGCCGGCGATACCGCCGTGGTCCGCGGCACCGAACCGTTCCTGCTCGCCGATCACGCCGATTCGGTCCGCAAGCCGCATACGGAATACGAGATCGCCTGCTTCACCGGCGAACCGGAATGCGACGCCGGTTTGGACGGCGGGCGGTGGGGCAACGACCCCGCCGGGGAGACGGCGCTGATCGTCGGCGCCTACCGCGCCTCCGGCCGCCGCCACGAGCGGCTGCTGCGCGCGCTGCCGCCGGTGCTGGTGGTGTCCGACGATCCCGAGGTGTGCGCCTGGATGGCCGGTGTCGCCGCCGACGCGACCGCCCGGCCCGCCGGGGCCCAGGCCCTGATGGACCGTCTGCTCGACTGGGGCCTGGTGTGCACCTTGCGCGACTGGTTCGACGGGCAGGACACCGCCGCCCCGGGGTGGTATCGCGGCCCCGCGGACCCCGTGGTCGGACCGGCGCTGGACGCCATGCACAGCCGCCCCGACGCGGGCTGGACGGTGGCTTCGCTGGCCGCGGTCGCCGGGGTGTCGCGGGCCTTGTTCGCCAAACGCTTCACCGAGGTCATGGGGCGTACCCCGCTCGCCTACCTCACCGAATGCCGGATGGACGAGGCCGAGGAACTACTGGCCGATCGTGACCTCACCGTCGCGCAGGTGGCGAAGGCCGTCGGCTACGCGGACGCGTTCGGATTCAGTGCCGCGTTCAAACGGCACCGGGGTGTGCGCCCGAGCGATTTCCGCGGCAAGGTCGCCGTCGGCTGACCCGCCACCAGGCGACAAAGTTCCAAGCCGGCGGATTCCGCGGCGACACATACTCACCGGTATGGACATCGAGCAGATCACCCCGAAACTGGTCGTCGAGGGCGCCGACGCGGCGATCCGGTACTACGGCGAGGTATTCGGCGCCGTGCTCCGGCGGCGGGACGAGGCGGACGGCCGGGTCGTTTTCGCCGCCCTCGGCCTGCCCTGCGGCGCCGTCTTCGAACTGAAGGACGCCGACGAATTCGACCGCGACCCACTGCGTCTCGGCGGCCGCGGCCTGCTCCTCACCGTGGTGGCCGGTGACCCCGACGCGCTTGCCCGGCGCATGGCCGAATCCGGCGGTGAGATCGTGTTCGAAGTCGCGGATCGGTCCTACGGCGCCCGGCAGGGCCGGGTACGCGACCCGTTCGGCCACGAATGGATCGTCGGCACCCCGATTCCGGCGGCCGCCGGGCAGGCGAACTCGTAATCGCATCTCCGAGCGGCCCCGGCCATCGCCCCGATCCGGTAGCGTGCGGACAGCACGGTGGCCGCGCCGAGGTCCGGCCAGGTCGTTCAGGAGTGTTCATGTCCCGATTCGGCGCGGCCGGGCCGGCCCGCGAAGCCACCGGAACCGCAGATCCGGAGAGTCGCCGCCGCGCCTGGGAACGGGCGACGAACGTGCCCATGGCCGTTCTCGCCCTGGTCTTCCTCGGCACCTACGCCTGGCAGGTACTCGATACCGCCGCCTCGCCGGTCCTCGATCGGTGGCTCACCGCCGCCGATATCACCATTTGGGCCCTGTTCGCGGGCGACTATCTCGTGCGCCTCGTGCTCGCCACCCGCCGCCTGCATTTCCTGCGCACCCATCTCGCCGAGCTGCTGATCGTGCTGCTCCCGCCGGTCCGCCCACTGCGGCTGTTGCGGGCCGGGTTGCTGGTTCTCGACACACTGAACCGTGGCCGGGGGCACCCCGGGCCCGGGGGGGGGGTTTGTGGGGGGGGGTTTGGGGGGGGACATTTTTTTTTGGGGGGGGGGGGTGGGGTTGGGGTTTGAAATTGCCCGTGGGTTACCTCTAAAGGCTGCACCCGCTACCTTCCCGCCCCCACCCGCCTGAGCTGTCCGGGGTGGGCCGGGCCCCGGTTCAGTG
>NZ_JARWPM010000452.1 GCF_029869215.1 Nocardia carnea | reverse complement strand
GCAAACTGCCGCTGGCCGTGTTCGCCGCCGGGCCGTTCCGGGCGCGGGGGGGGGGGGAACGCGCCCCCCCCCCCCGGCCGCAACCCCACGGGCGGCGCGGCCCCGCGCCGCGCCCGGCGGGGGGGCCGCCCCCCGCCCCCCCGCGCCCGGAACGGCCCGGCGGCGAACACGGCCAGCGGCAGTTTGCGCGGAATCGCCTCCAGCCGTGTCACATTCGATTCCGCCAGCCGGCGACTGCGGGCCAGTTCCTCCTTCCAGCGCTGATGTTCCTCGGCCATCCGGCGCCGTTGCGCCGCCTTGGCGCGCAGATAACCGTCGTATCCGTCACCGAACCGGGCGATCCGCCCGTCGGCGACCTCGAGCACGACATCGGTGATCCGCTCCAGGAACACCCGGTCGTGGGTGACCGCTACGACGGTCCCGCGGTAGCCGCGCAGATACCTCTCCAGCCACGCCACCGCGGCATCGTCGAGATCGTTGGTGGGTTCGTCGAGCAGGAGCAGTTCCGGCGCCGCCGCCAGCGTGGCCGCCAGGACGAGTCTGGACCGCTCCCCACCGGAGAGCGTCCCGAGCAGGCGGTCACGCGCTAGCCCCGGCAGCCCGAGCCCGGCCAGGGCGATATCGACGCGACGATCGGCCTGATAACCGCCCCGGGTCTCGAACTGCGCCAGCAGTTGCCCGTACCGGTCCAGCGCCTCGCCGGTATCCAATTCGCTTTCTGCAGCGCGTAACCGCGACTCCAGCTCGCGGATATCGGCCAGCGCCAGATCGATCGCGTCGGCGACGGTCGCGGTGCCCGGCAGTTCCAGCGTCTGCGGAACGTAGCCGATCCCGCCGGGCGCCACGACCACGACCGCACCGTTGTCGGGCCGTTCCCGCCCGGCGAGCAACCGCAGCACCGTGGACTTCCCCGACCCGTTGTCACCGACGACACCGACGGTTTCGCCGGGCCGGATCGACAGCGAAACCCGGTCCAGAACGGTGCGGTCACCGTAGCGTTTCGTGGTTTCGGAGAGGGTGAGTTGAGCAGCAGCAGTAGGCATGAAAGTCCTCCTGTTCCCGGCCGAAGGCCGTGATCACGGGAACCCACACGCCGACATACCGGTACGAACCGGAGGACGTGGTGGGAAGGGAACGCGGGGCACGCTCACCGGAGGAGCGGCGCTCGACGCGTCGGCTGTGATTACAGGAAGAACAACAAAGTACCCATGAGAACGACGACACTATCCGCGGAGAAGCGGGCCGTCAACCCGTATGCCGCGGAGCCGGTACCGGATCGCCGTCCCACCGGTCTCTGCCCGTGCCGCCCGGCGTGGTCTACGAACTCCGCATGTGCTCCCGCGCCCAGGCCTCGAAGCTGGTGAGCGGAATTCCCAGAGCCCGCGCGTATTCCGGGCGAGCCGGTTGTCCTTCCACGTTCATGAAGGCGTGGGTGGCACCCATCGCCGGCATACCGGCCGCCAGCGCCTGCTCCTCCGTCATATCCGGCGGGGTCAGCGGCACACCGAGCGCAGACGAGAGCACCGCGGCTATTTCGGCCATCGACAGATAGTCGCTCGCCAATTCCAGTTCCACCCGGTCGAATCGCTCCGGTTCGGTGATGGCAGCGGTCGCCGCCCGGCCGATATCGGCCACCGCCACCAGCGACAACCGCGTTTCCGGTTTCAGGACGCTCACCAGGCCACCCGCGATTCCCCGGGGGAACAGGAAAGCCATGCCGGGAAGGAAATTCTCCATGAAAAAGCCCGGCTTCAGTATCGTCCAGCGGTCGAACCCGGCCGCCCGCACCCGCTCCTCGACGGCGAACTTGGTGTTCAGCGATGGCGCCACCGAGGCCCAGCGGCCTTCGGCGAAACCGGGGATACGGGTGTGCCCGCCCGCACCGGACACCGACGTATGGACGAACTGGACAACGCCGGCCGCCCGGGCACCGTCGAGCAGGTTCACCGCCTGATCGAATTCCGCGGCGAAATCGAAACCGGTCGCCGTCAGCGGGGCCTGCTGGATGGAGAAAACCGTACGGGCACCCGTCGCGGCCCGCACCAGCGAATCCGGATCACGCAGGTCGCCCACCACCAGTTCGGCGCCCAGCGCGGCTACCGCCCGGGCCGGTCCGGCGTCCGGATCGCGGACCAGAGCGCGAACGGGAACCCCCGCGGCGAGCAGGGCACGGGCGGTGGCACCGCCTTGTCTACCGGTGGCGCCGGTGACCAGGACGGGCGCGGACTGTGTGGCCATGATTTCTCCTCCAATGTTGCCGACAGCTAAATGGCGGGGCCCGCCGTTTAACTTCCGCTAAGATACGGCGGACCCCGCCACTTAGCAAGACCGAGAGGAATGCGATGCCGGATCAGCAGCGCGCCGACGCGCGGCGCAACTACGCCCGCATACTCGCGGTGGCCGAGGCGGAGGTCGCCTCCCACGGGGCCGCGGCCTCGCTCGAGCAGATCGCGCGCACCGCCGGAGTCGGGTCGGCCACGGTGCGCCGGCACTTTCCCACGCGCCGCGCACTCCTCGAGGCCGTATCCAAGGAACGAGTCGAGGCACTACGCGAGCGCGCGCACGAACTGTCCGGCGCCGGCGACAGCCGTGCGGCCCTGCTGGAATGGCTCGGCGATGTCGTCACCTACTGCGTCACGGCCCGAGGGCTGGCGGCCGCGCTGTCCTACGATGACGACACCACCGAATCGGTGTACGAGAACTCTTGCGCGGCAACCATTCACGAAGCAGGCGAACCACTCCTGCGCCGTGCGGCCGGCGATGGCGCGGTCGCACCGGACGTCACCGTCGCCGATCTGATCACCCTCATCGTCGGCATCGCCCTGGCCACCGAAACCCTGCCCGATCCCGGGCCCCGGGCGCACCACCTGTTCCGCCTCGCCACAGCCGGACTGAGCCCGCGCGACTGAGCAACCCGGTGCCGATTCGACACCGCGCACGCCCCACCCGATAGCCACGTAGCCGGCCCGCGCAGGGCTGCGGGTTGCGATCACGGCGAGAAGAAGCCTGTCACCGGGAACGGCCCGGCGCTAGGTTCTCGCCGGTGAGTACCGTGATCAGTCGTCCGGAAGACCGGCCCGCCGCGCGGCCGACGCCGCGGACCGTGGCATTCGGGAGCATGATCGGCACCACCATCGAGTGGTACGACTTCTACCTCTACGCGACCGCCGCCGCGCTGGTGTTCAAACCCTTGTTCTTCCCGAATGTTTCGTCCACCGCGGGCACGCTCGCCACGTTCGCCACCTACGCCGCCGGATTCGGCGCCCGGCCGGTGGGCGCGATCATCTCCGGGCATCTCGGCGACCGTATCGGCCGGAAAACCGTGCTGGTGGGCGCGTTGCTGCTGATGGGCGCCACCACCACCGCCATCGGATTGCTGCCCACCTACGCGCAGGTCGGACTGATCGCGCCCGCGCTGCTGGCGACGCTGCGCCTGCTGCAAGGCCTGGCGGTCGGCGCGGAATGGGGCGGTGCGGCGCTGCTGTCGGTCGAACACGCGCCGCGCGGGCAGCGTGGCTGGTACGGCAGCTTCACGCAGCTCGGGTCGCCGGCCGGGATGCTGCTGGCGACGGGTGTCTTCTATCTCGTACGCTCGGTATCCGGCGAACAGGCGTTCCTCGACGGGATGTGGCGGATCCCGTTCCTGCTCAGCGTGGTGCTGGTGGTGATCGGGCTGGCGATCCGGTTGCGACTGACCGATGCCCAGATCTTCGACCGGCTCCGTGAACGCGACGAGGTGGCGCGTCTCCCGGTCGTCGAGGTGCTGCGCACCCAGCCGCGGAACGTGCTGCTGACCACCGGTTTACGGCTGTCGCAGATAGGCCTGTTCGTACTGCTGACCACCTATTCGCTCACCTACATCCAGGACGAATTCGGCACGGACAGCCAGGTGGGCCTGGTGGCCGTACTGATCGCCTCCGCGCTCGGGCTGATCAGTACCCCGCTGTGGTCGTGGCTGTCGGATCGGGTCGGCCGCCGGCCGCTGTATCTGTTCGGCGCGCTGGGCGGGCCGGTCGCGCTCGCGTTGTTCTTCCTGGCGGTACACAGCGGATCGGAGATCGCGATCGTCGCGGCGATCGTCGTCGGCGTGAATATCGCGCACGACGCGATGTACGGGCCGCAGGCCGCCTGGTTCGCCGAATTGTTCGAGACCCGGGTCCGGTACAGCGACACCTCGCTGGGCTACCACATCGGGGCGGTACTGTCCGGCGGCTTCGCGCCGCTCATCGCGGCCGCGCTGCTGGTCGCCGGCGGTGGGCAGCCGTGGCTGATCGTCGGGTACTTCGCCGGCCTGTCCGCGCTCACGACGTTCGCGGCGGTAGCGGCCCGGGAAACCTATCGCGACGATCTCGGGGAGGCCCGGTGAAACGCATATATCTCAACGCCTTCGATATGGCCTGCGCCGGCCACCAGTCACCCGGGCTGTGGAAACATCCCGCCGATCAGGGGCACCGGTACCGCGAACTCGGCTACTGGACCGGCCTGGCCCGGCTGCTCGAGGACGGCGGCTTCGACGCGTTGTTCCTGGCCGATGTACTCGGCGTCTACGACGTGTACGGCGGCTCCCGCGATGCCGCGGTCGCCGACGCCGCGCAGTTCCCGGTGAACGATCCGGCCCTGGCGGTCTCGGCGATGGCCGCGGTCACCGAACGGCTCGGATTCGGGGTCACCCTCTCGCTGACCTATGAACAGCCGTACGCGCTGGCCCGGCGGCTCACCACCCTCGACCATCTCACCGAGGGCCGGGTCGCCTGGAATATCGTCACGTCGTACCTGACCAGCGCCGCCCGAAATCTCGGTCTGGCGGACCAGATTCCGCACGACGAACGGTACGAGATCGCCGAGGAATACCTCGAGGTCTGCTACAAACTCTGGGAATCGTCCTGGGAAGACGATGCGGTACAACGCGACCCGGACCGCGGAATCTACACCGATCCGGCGAAGGTGCACGATATCGAGCACAAGGGCCGCTATTTCACGGTGCCGGGCCCGTTCCTGTGTGAACCGTCGCCGCAGCGCACGCCGACCCTGTTCCAGGCCGGGGCGTCGCCGCGCGGGGTCCGGTTCGCTGCCGCGCACGCGGAGGCGGTATTCGTCTCGGGACCCAACCCCGAGGTGGTGCGCCGCCCGGTGCGGGCGCTGCGTACCGCGGCGGCCGAACTCGGCCGCGATCCCCGTTCGATCAAGGTGTTCACCATGCTGACCCCGATCGTCGCCGAGACCCGGGAGCAAGCGCTGCACGATCTCCGGTCCTACCGGCGATTCGTGAGTCTCGACGGCGCGCTCGCCTTGTTCGGTGGGTGGACGGGAGTCGATCTGGCCGACGCCGATCCCAACCGGCCGCTGCGCCATATCGAAACCGACGCCAACCGCTCGGCGCTGACCTCCTTCACCGCCGATCCGACGCGCACCTGGACCCCGCGGGACCTGGCTACCGAACTCGGCATCGGTGGACGCGGCCCGGTGGTCGCCGGGGCGCCCGGCGAGGGGGCCGCCGAATTGGTACGCTGGGTGGAGGAGGCCGACGTCGACGGCTTCAATATCGCGTATGTGACGACACCGGGAACGTTCACCGATTTCGCCCGGCTCGTGGTGCCGGAGCTGCGCCGGCGCGGCCGGGTCCCGGAACAGACCACCCGCACCACCTTGCGCGAGCGGCTCGGCGGCGCGGGCCCGCGGCTGGCCGCGGATCACCCGGGCGCCGCATATCGGCGATAACCGCCCACGGGCACGGCCGGCGTACACACCGGCGGCGCGCGTCGCATCCGCGCGCAGGAACAGCCCCGGCGCCGCGTATGACAGGTCACCGCCGGCCGGGCGTGCCCGGGGATGTTCTGGCACGATCGAACCGGCCGTCTCCGCGCCCGCCCGGCGCCGCGACGGCACGGATTCCCGAGGAGAGGATCGAGCCGCAGCCGTGGGTACACAGGACGGGATGAGCGAGCGTAGTGCGCGCGACCGGAGGGCCGAGATCGTCGAGGTCTTCACCGAGGCCTTCGGGGAGATGATCGCCGCCGATCCAGGCGCGTTCCGCAAGAAATTCCGCAAGATGGCCGATAACCCGTTCGCCTTTTATCGGGGGTCGGCCTGCTTGTTCTACAACGATATGGCCACCGCCGAGGACCGGTGGGCCGATGAGCGCACCGGCCGGATCTGGATCCAGGGTGATCTGCACGCGGAGAACTTCGGTACGTATATGGATTCGGCGGGCCAATTCGTCTTCGACGTCAATGATTTCGACGAGGCCTATCTCGGATCGTTCACCTGGGATATCAAACGGTTCTGCGCCAGCATCGCGCTGTTGGCCCGCCGTAAGGCGGTATCCGATACCGATATCGAGGCGTTGATCGCGACCTATGTGCGCTCGTACGTGAGGATGGTGCGCGCCTTCCACGAGGGCACCCGCGACGAACAGGGTTTCAAACTGCATCTGCGCAATACGGAGGGCCCGGTGCACGATGTCCTGCTCGATGCCCGGATGAACACGCGCACAGCGCTTTTGGCAAGCACCACGGTGATCGAGAACTACGAACGCCGATTCCGCCCGGGCAAGGAGGTCCGTCCCGTGGGCGACGAGGAACGCGACGCGGTCCTGGATGCGTTCACCCGGTATCTCGACACCATTCCGGAGCACAAGCGTTTCCGGAGCATCACCTACGGGGTCAAGGATGTCGTCGGCCGTAAGGGCTTCGGTATCGGGTCGGCGGGCCTGCCCGCCTACAACATTCTCGTGGAGGGGCAGACCGAGGCACTGGAGAACGACGTGATCCTGTCCATGAAACAGGGCAATGTGGCCGCGCCGAGCCGGATCGTGCGGGACGAACGAATCCGTACCTATTTCCACCACCACGGGCACCGCACCGCCGTCTCCCAGCGCGCGCTCCAGGCTCACGCCGATCCGTGGCTGGGCTACACCGAGCTCGACGGAGCGGGTTACGTGGTCTCCGAACTGTCCCCGTATGTGGACGATCTCGACTGGTCGGATCTGACCGAGCCGAAGGAGATGCAACCGGTGATCGAATACCTCGGCCAGGCCACCGCGGGGATGCATTGTGTCTCCGACGCCGATTCCGAACAGACGCTCGTCGAATTCCAGAGCGAGGAGGCGATCATCGCGGCCATCGGCTCCGCGGAGGAGGAATTCGCCCGCGATATGGTTTCCTTCGGCCAGTCCTACGCCCGTCGCACCCGCGAAGACCACGAACTCTTCGTCGACGCCTTCCGCAACGGCGAGATCCCCGGTTTGGAGAGGGCGGCACCGATCGCCTGACCGGCCGGCGCGGCGCCGGGATCGCCGTGGGTCGCGGCCCCGGCGTGCGTGGCCGCTCGACAGCCGCCGGTGCCGGCGGTAAGCATGGGCGGGTGGTGAACCGCCGAGACCAGATCAAACGCGTGGCCGCCGGCCTTTTCGTCGAGAACGGGGTGGCGGGGACCAGCGTCCGGGATATCGCCGAGGGCGTCGGGATGCTTTCCGGCAGCCTCTACCACCATTTCCCGTCCAAGGACGCGATCGCGTACGCGATACTGGACGATTTTCTCACCGATCTCAATGCCCGCTATCGCTCCGTCCTGCCGCATGTGTCCGGGATGCGCGAGGAACTGCGGGCGCTGGTGTATTCGTCGATCGAGATCGCCGAGGCGCATCCGTACGCCACCGAGATCTATCAGAACGAGCGGGCCTATCACGGCCCGGACGCGCCGGAGGCCATCGCGCGCGCAGTCCGGGAGGCGCATACCTTCTGGATCGACGCGGCGACGCGGGCGAGTGCGGGCGGGGAACTCCGCGCCGGGCTCGACCCGGTGGAATTCGCGCGGATGCTGCGCGAGGGGGTGTGGTGGTCGATCCGCTACCACCGGGAGCATCTGTCCGAGCGGCGCGACGAGGTGACCGACACCGTGGTGGCCGCCTTCGTCGACGGCGGTGCCGCGCCGGACGCCCGCGCGACAGGCCGGACGCCCGAGGACACGCGCCCGCTCACCGATCGGCTCGACCGTATCGAGCGTCAACTCGCAGCACTGACGAAATCCCTGGCCGGCGACGCCTGACCGGGTTTCGCGCCGGCTTGGCCGCGGCAACCCGTTGACAGATGCAGTGGCGCACGCCACACTCTCAAGCAATCGCTTGGTTTCACCCAAGCGTTTGCTTGATTGGTGGTGGTCTCATGAGACGTACCCGGGTCTTCGCCTGGGTGCTCGCCGCGGCACTGTTGCCGGCGGGCTGCGCCCAGGTTCGCGAACCGGTGGACGACTACATCGTCATCGGAATGGACGAGGATTCGACCGGACCGGGAGCGTCGTATTCGACGATCGCCGGAACCACCGTGCGCGCCACGGTGGACCGGCTCAATGCCGCGGGCGGGATCGGCGGTAAAGAGGTCCGGCTGGTGGTGGAGAACGACGAGAGCAGTCCCACCAATACGCCGTCCATCATCCGCAAACTGGTCGATCAGGGCGCCTCGGCGATAATCCTCGCGACGGGCAGTGGTTCGGCGCTACAGGCCAAACAGATATCGCGATCCACCGAGGTCGTCACCATCGCGCCCACGGCGCTGACCGATGCCGTCGCCGGGCCGCCCGGAAACGAATTCGCCTATATGGTTCCCAATCCGCTGGCCCAATACGCCGACGTCTACTGCGGCGCCTTCGCCGCGACGGGGAAGAAACGCCTGGGAGTGCTCGCCGATTCGAGTCCGGCGATCGCGGGAATTCTCGATACGCTCTATCCGAAACTTCGCGAGTGCATCGATATCGTCGGCACCCAGAAAGCCGCCGTCGATACCGCGGATCTCACCGCCGGAGTCAGCCGGCTGCTCGACAGCGACCCGGATGTGGTGCTGGTGGCGAGCGTCGGCGGCAATTTCGAAATTCTCGCGCAGAACACGGTGCACCGGCTGGCGCCGGGCCTGCAGCGCTTCTCCCTGGCATCGATCGGCAACCAGCCGCAGTCGTGGAAGGTCGCCGCGCCGGGTTCGCTCGACGGTCTCGTCTATATGGGCAGTCTCAGCGACGACAATCCCCGGACCGCGCAGTTGCAGGATTGGCTGCGCACGGTGAAGGGACCGGACTACGCACTCACCGCCTACGACGCACAGGCCTACGACTCGGTGATGCTGCTCGCGCGGGCGATCGAACTCGCCGGGACCCATACCGATCGGCACCGGCTCAACGCGGCCATGCAACAGGTCCGCGAGATTCCGGCGAGTTTCGGGCAGGCGCCGCTGACCCTGTCATTCGCGCCGGACGACCATATCGCCCCCGATTCCGCCTGCGGTCTGGTGCTGGTCGAGTTCGGCCCCGGCAACACACCGTCCGGCCCGTGGCCGGAATACCAGCCGGAGTGCACGCCGAAGGGGGCGGGTCGATGAGTGATCCGCAATTGTGGCTGGCCGCAATCGAAATCGGTTGTTTCTTCGCACTCGTGGCCCTGTCGATCTATCTGGTCGTGGTGGGCGCTTCGTTCTTCAACTTCGCCGCCGGACCCTACGCGATGGCCGCCGCGCTGCTCGCCGGTTACGCGTGCGCCCGGTGGGGCGTGCCGATTCTGCCGGCCGCGGCGCTCGGCATCGCACTGGCCGTGGCGGTATCGCTGGTCACCGAGCTCGTGGTGGTCCGGCCGGTGCAACGCCGCTCCGGCGGTGCCGAACTCCCCGCTCTGGTCGCGGTCACCGCGACCTTGTTCGCGATTCAGCAGCTGGCGGGCACGGTATTCGGCCGCACCCCGGTATCGGTGCCGACTCTGCTCGGTTTACCCGACTTCCACCTCGGCTCGGTGGGCGTGCAGGGGACGACGGCGACCATCATCCTGGTCACCGCGGTCGCGCTGGCGGCCACCGTGCTCTGGCTCCGCGCCACCGCCACCGGCCAGTTGCTCCGCGCGGTCGGGGACAACCACGAAGCGGCCCGGATGATCGGGGTGAACGTCAATCGGGTCCGGTTGTGGGCGTTCGGCCTGTCCGGCGCGGTCGCCGGGATCGCGGGGGTCGTTTTCGCCGCGAAATCCGGTGCCCAGTTCACCAGCGGATTGTCCTGGACGCTCACCGGATTCCTCGCGCTCGTCGTCGGCGGCACCGGTAAACCGTGGGCGCCGCTGATCGGCGGGCTCGCGCTCGGCTGGGTGCAGGTGTTCGGCAGTTTCTACTTCGGCGCGACCGGCAGTTCGATCGCCGTCTTCCTCGTCGCCCTCGTGTTCTTCGCGTTCCGGCCCGAAGGCCTGTTCCAACGAAAGGTGCGGGTGTAATGGCTGTTGTCACGACCACCGCGACCGCTCCCCCGGCCACCGCGACCACCGCGGCGCGGACCGCGCTCGGGGAACTGGGTATCTGTCTCGCCGTCCTCGCCGCGGTATTGCTCTGGATGGGTCCCAGCTTGTACCGGCAGGACCTGGTCTTCCTGGCCGCGACCTACGCGCTGGTGGCGCTGGGTATGTATTTGCCCTTCGTCCTGGCCGGTTCGCTGTCCATGGCCTACAGCGCGTATGCGGCCATCGGCGCGTACGCGGTGGCGTACCTGTCGGTGAAACAAGGACTTTCGCCCTGGTGGGGCTGGCTCGCCGGTATGGTGATCGCGGCCGTGGTGGCCCTCGTGCTCGCGGTGGCGACCAGGAAGCTCTCCGGTTTCTACCTCGCCGCCGTGACCTTGCTGTTCGCGATCGCCTTCGAGCACTGGCTCGGCGACGCCACCTCGATCACCGGGGGCTCCTCCGGAATCGCGAATATTCCGGTGCCGTCGCTGTTCGGCTGGGCCCCGCCGCGCTACGCCCAGGTGGTGGCCGCAATCGTCTTCGTCTGCGCGGTCGCGGTGCTGATCGACCGGCTGCGCCGGTCGGCGTGGGGTCTGACGCTGTCCGCCGCCCGGGAGAACGCCCCGGCGGTGCGGTCCGCCGGGATCTCGCCGGCTCATCTCACCGTGGTGGCCCTGGCGGTCGGCGCCGCGATCGCCGCCACCGGTGGTGCGCTGTTCACGGTGTCGGTGCAGGCGGTGACGCCGGAGACGTTCGGTCTGGACCTGGTGTTCCTCGCGATCTTCATGCCGATCATCGGGGGCCGCGGCTCGGCGTGGGGCGCACCGCTCGGCGCGCTGATCGTCGTCGCGGTCACCCTGAACATGCCCGGATATCAGGGCTCGGGCGAGCTGCTGCTGGCCGTGGTCGTCCTGGTGATCCTGTTGCTGGCCCCCGGCGGGGTGATCGGGTGGGCACACCGGCTGCTGCAGCGGTTCGTACCGGCGCGGAACCAGGACGGGAGGTGATCACGATGGCGACCACAGCTCTGCTGTCCGTCACCGGGCTGACCAAACGCTACGGCGGCGTCACCGCGGTCGACGACGTGAGTTTCGAGCTACCCGCCGGCCGCGTCCTCGGCCTGGTCGGGCCGAACGGCGCGGGGAAAACCACGTTGGTCGACTGCATCGTCGGCACGCAAACCCCGGACGCGGGAACGGTGCACGTAGACGGCCGGCCGCTCCCGGACGGACCTGCGGCGCGGGCGCGGGCGGGCCTGGCCCGCACCTTCCAGCACCCGCAGCTGGCGCTGGAACTGACCCCCGTCGAGAACATCGTGCCCGGTATCGCCGGCCGGTCGATCGGGTCCTACGGCGCCTCCCTGCGCGCGCTGGTGCGTGGACTCGCGGGCACGCCCCATGCGGTACTCGCGCGGGCCACGACGCTGGCCGCGGAGTACGGGGTCACCACCGGGCGCATCCCGACCGGCAGCCTCGGCCTCGGCTCCCAGCGGCTGGTCGAAATCGCCCGCGCCATGGCCGCCGAACCCCGGGTGCTGTTGTTGGACGAGCCGTTCGCCGGGTCCGATACCGAAGGCATCGCGGCGATCTCGCACACGGTACGCCAGGTGCGCGCGGCGGGACATTCGGTGGTCCTGGTGGACCACAATGTCGATCTGATCGCCGAACTCGCCGATTCGGTGGTGCTGCTGGCCGACGGCGCGGTGGCGTTCACCGGTACACCACAGGAATGTATGCGCAGCGCGGAAATGCAATCCGTGTACTTCGGCGTCTCTACCTCGAAGGAATCCGAATGATCGGCGTGCACGGACTCACGGTGCGGTACGGGAAGGCCGTCGCGGTCCGCGAGGTGGCGTTGGATGCCCGGGCCGGGGCGGTCACGGCGGTGGTCGGGCCGAACGGCGCCGGGAAGTCGAGCCTGCTGTCCGCGGTGTTCGGGAGCACGCCGGCGACCGGGACCGTCACCGTCGGCGGCACCCATCTGGAGGGCACTACCGCCCAGCAGCGGTTGCGCGCCGGCGTCGCGTTCGTGCCGCAGGGACGGCAGCTGTTCCCACGGCTGACCGTGCGGGAGAACCTGGAGATCGGGGCTCGGTTGCTCGGTGTCCGCAACGATGTCCTGGGTCCGGCGTTCGACCGCTTCCCGATCCTGCGGACGCGCTCGAAACAATTGGCCGGCGTACTGTCCGGCGGCGAACAGCAGATGCTGCTGCTCGCCCGCGCCCTCCTGGTGACACCGCGTGTGCTGCTGCTGGACGAGATGACCACCGGGCTCTCCCCCAAAATCGCCGGTGAGCTGCTCGATCATGTTCGCGCGCTGGCGGATTCCGGAGTCACGGTACTCGTCGCCGAACCGGCGTTGTACCGGGTGGCCCGGATCGTCGACCGCGGGTACGTCATGGTCCGGGGAGCGCTCTCGGAGCCGGCGAACAGCGCCGGCGAACTCGACACCGCCTACCGAGCGTCCATGGGAATGCTCGAGGAAGCACTCTGATGCCACATATCGCCCGCACCGAGATCGCCGCAGCCCCTGGATTCACAACGAACCCCGGGGCATACGCCGGCTACTCCGTCAGCGATCTCGTCCGCCATTGGGGCAGCGTCCGCCCGGACGAACCCGCCTACATCACCCCGGAGGGGCCCACCACCTGGGCCGCCTACGATAGCCTCGCCGACCGGGTGTGCGCGGCACTGCTGTCCCTGGGCGATATTCCCGCGGTCACGGTGTATCTGCCCGACACCGCGGAGTTCCACGCCACGCTCGTCGGTGCCTACCGGGCCGGGATCCTCGCCGTCGCGGTCGGGGCCCGCTCGGGGCCGGCGGAACTGGCTCATCTGATGACGGCCTCGGGATCCACGGTGCTCGTCACCACGGCCGAGAACCGGGGCGTGCCGGTTACGGAGTTGGTGCGGGAACTACGGTCACGCGATACCGCACCCGCGCATGTGGTGCTCGTCGACGGAACGCGGGTGACCCTCGACGGCGCCGCCGCCCCGGCCGCCGGCCGCCCACCGGTCCGGGAATTCTCGGTCGACGATATCTGCCTGCTCAACAGCACCTCCGGCACCACCGGGCGGCCCAAGCTCGTCATGCAGACCCAGCGCCGGTGGAACACTTTCGCCGCCATCGCCTGCCGGAACGCGGAAATGAGCGCCGCGGAGGTCCTCGCCGCGTTCGTGCCCGCCCCGTTCGGGTTCGGGCTGTGGACCTCACATTTCCTGCCCGCTCTGCTCGGCCGGCCGGCACTGGTGCTGAGCCGGTTCGACCCGGCCGCCGCGATCGATCTGATGGCCGGGCACCGGGCCACGATCCTCGCCTGCGTGAGTACCCAGTTCCGGATGATGTTGCAGGCGCCGGGTCGCGATCTCGCCCGCGCGCGCACGCTACGGGTGATGTTCACCGGCGGGGAGGCCGTACCCCGTGCCGAGGCCGAACGTTTCGAAGAGACCACGGGGGCGCTGGTCCTGCAGTTCTACGGGTCCAACGAAACCGGTGCGGCCAGCGCGACCACCGTACGCGACGACGAGGAGACCCGGCTCGGCACCGGCGGGCGTCTCCTCCCGGAAATGAACGTCCGCATCCTCGACGACGGAACCGAAGCGGGCAGGCCGGGTATCCGGCGGGGACAGCCCGCGGTACGCGGACCGCTCGCCTCTCCCGGCTACTGGAACGACGCGGCCGCGAACGCCGAGCTGTTCACCGACGACGGCTGGATCCGGCTCGGCGATATCGTCGAAGTCGACGACACCGACCGGCTCCGGGTGGTCGGCCGGCTGGCCGATCTCATCATCCGCGGCGGGAAGAACATCTCCGCGCTCGAAGTGGAGGATTACATCCGCGAACATCCCGCGGTCGAAATGGTCGCGGCCGTCGGGGTGCCCGATCCGTTGTTCGGTGAGCGGCTCTGCGCGGCCGTCACCCTGGCACCCGGCGCCGGGCCACTGACCTTGGCGGATCTGACCTCCTGGCTCCGCGAACAAGGAATCACCCGCGAGTACCTGCCGGAGCGACTGCGGATACTCGAGCGGATGCCCGTGGCGCCGGGCGGGAAGATCGCCAAGGCGCAGGTCAAACAGATTATCGAAAGGAGCGCCGACAATGCGGGCCCAGAGCCGTTCCGAGGGTGATCTCACCGGCCGCACCGCGCTGGTCACGGGCGCGGCGCGGGGCCAGGGCCGCGCGGTGGCCCGGGCGCTCGCCCGCCGCGGCGCCACCGTCCGGCTCACCGACCTGTGCGCGCCCGGTGATACCGCGCCCTATCCGCTGGCGACCGGCGACGACCTCGCCGAAACGGCCCGGTCGATCGAGCGCGACGGCGGACGCTGCCATGCCGCCGTCCTCGATGTGCGGGATCCGGCCGCCGTCACTGCCTTCGCCGATTCTGTCGCCGATGAAGCCGGTGGTATCGATATTCTCGTGACGTGTGCGGGAATCGTCGGATTCGCGCCGGTCACCGAACTCTCCGACGCCATGTGGTCGGATATGCTCGCCACCAACCTCTCCGGAACATTCCACTGTGTGCGGGCCGTACTCCCGCATATGACCGGCGACTGGGGCAGGATCGTCGCCATCTCCTCGATGAGCGGCCGGCAGGGCACCCCGAATCTCGCCCATTATTCGGCGTCGAAATGGGGCGTTATCGGGCTGGTCAAATCCGTCGCCCTGGAATACGCGGACACCGGTATCACCGCGAATATCGTATGCCCCACCAATGTGGACACCCCGATGCTGCACAACCCAGCCATGTACTCCCTGTTCGCCCCCGATCTCGACAATCCCACCCGGGAAGAGGTCGAGCCCCGGTACGCCCGGATGAGCCCGATGCGGATCCCGTGGTGCCCGGCGGAGGCCGTCGCCGACGCGGTCGATCATCTCGTCGGCGAATCCGGGCGCTATATCACCGGATCGGTGCTCGATGTGGGACTCGGCGGGGCCGCCCGGATGCCGTGAGCACCGGCGACGTCGCCGTTCAGTCCAGGTCGGACAGGTCGAGCACGAAACGGTAGCGGACGTCGTTACGTTCGAGTCGCTCGAATGCTTCGTTCACCCGCGCCGACGGCACGATGTCGACATCCGCCGTAATCCCCCGGCGGGCACAGAAGTCCAGTAACTCGGCCGTCGCGGGGCGCCCACCGCTCCCGGCCGAGCCGAGTTTCTTGCGGCCGATGAGCAAGTCGGTGGTCTGCACGGTGACCGGGCCCAGGTACCCGACCTGGCTGAGAGTGCCGTCCAAGGCCACCAGTTTCAGATATGGCCCCAGATCGTGCGGCACCGAAATCGTATCGATGACGACATCGAAGCGGTCCCTCGCCGCGTCCATCGCGGCGGTATCGGCGGAGACCAGGAACTCGTGCGCGCCCAGCCGGCGCGCGTCGGCGGCTTTGTCCCCGGATCTGCTGACCACCGCGGTGCGGGCCCCCAGCGCGACCGAGAATTTGACCGCCAGATGCCCCAGACCACCCAGCCCGACCACCGCCACCCGGGAATCCGGGCCGACCCCGAGCGCCCGCAACGGCTCCCAGACGGTGATCCCGGCGCACAGCAGGGGCGCCGCACCAGCGGGATCGAGGCCTTCGGGGAGGCGGTAGGCGAAGCGGTCACGGACGATGTATTCGCGGGCATACGCCCCCGAGGTGGCCGACCCGTCGCGCCGGTCGGTGCCGCCGTAGGTCAGCGTGGGGAATTCGTGGCAGAAGTTCTCCTGTCCGGCGCGGCACATGGCGCAGCCACCACAGGAGTCGACGATATTGCCGACCGCTACCACATCGCCGACCGCGAATCCGGCCGTCTGTCCACCGACTTCCGTTATCACACCGGTGAATTCGTGCCCCGGCACCAGCATCGGATCCCGCGACCCGCGGTGACCGCGCACGGCATGGAGATCGCTGTGGCAGACGCCGCAGTAGTCCACGCGCACCGCGAGATCGTCCGGGCGCAGGTCGCGCCGCGGGATCGTCGCCCGCCGTAGAGTCGCGGTGCCGTCGGCACACCATCCGGTCGTAGTTCGCACACCAGCTCCTTAAACAGACTGTTCTGTCTATCGAGCATAGCCCGGATCATCCGATCGGGAAACAGACTGTTCTGTTGTAAATTGGCTGTCATGACAGATCGGCCGCTCACCGCCCGCGGCGCCGCCACCCGCGAGCGCATACTCGACGCGGCGACCCGCGAGTTCGCCGCGCACGGGATCGCCGGCGCCCGGATAGAGCGCATCGTGGCGGAAGCACACACGAACAAGGCCCAGCTCTACGGCTATTTCGGCAGTAAGGAAGGCCTGTTCGACGCCATCTTCACCGGTTCGCTGGAGCGGATCGTGAACGTCGTGCCCATCGATGCGGCCGATCTCGCCGACTGGGCCGTGCGGCTGTACGACGAATACCTCCGCCGCCCCGACCTCATCCGGCTGGCCACCTGGGCGCGCCTCGAGCGCCGCCCCACCGGCCACCTCGTCGACGACGCCGACCGGCTCGACGACCACAAACTGCGCGCTATCGCCGACGCACAGGCCGCGGGCACCGTCCGCCCCGGTGACCCCTTCGATGTGATGGCCTTGGTGATCTCGATGTCCATGGCCTGGTCGCCGGTCAGCAACGTCTACGCCGCCACCGATACCGAACCGCCGGAGGCACACGACCGGCGGCGCGCCCTGCTCCGCGAAACCGTCCGGCGCGCCGTGATGACGGCCTGACCGCACCGCGTGCTCACCGGCGCGCGCCCGGACCGGCTCCGCCGCGAGCCGGGGCGGCCCCGGGGTGGCGGCTACGGTGGCGGGACCAGGTGGACAGGAGTCGTTCATGGTGCGTTTGGATCATCTCGTCAATGTGCTCGGCGGATACGGCGTGCGCCTGCGCAGTTGCCCCGTCTCGCGGGCGACCATGATCCGCAGCGTCGCCATGCACGACGCGACCGGGTCGGACCCGGCGCCCGGCGATATCTTCCTCGCCGTCGGCGCGGGCTCGGTGAGTGCCGCGGTACTCGGGGCACGGGCGGCGAAGGCCGTCGCCGTTTTGGTGCGCGGGGGTGCCGACGCCGAACGGGAGGCGGCCGCCATCGGGCCCGGCGGTGGGGTCGCGGTGCTGGTGGTGGATCCCGCCGTATCGTGGAGCCAGCTCGCGGGAGTGGTGTACGGGCTGGTGCTCGAGGGGCGGGAAACGGCATCCGGCCGCGGCCCCACGGACCTTTTCGCGCTGGCGGACAGCCTCGCGGACGCGGTCGGCGGGGCGGTCACCATCGAAGATCCGCTTTCGCGCGTGATGGCCCACTCCACCCTGCACGGCAGCGCCGACCGCGCACTGGCCGACACGGTACTGCACCGGCAGCAGCCCGCCGCGCTCCGTGAACTCCTCGAAGCGCGCGGTGTGCACGCACACCTGCTGAGGTCCGACGAACCACAGTTCGTCGCACCGGATGCCGCGACCGGGTTCGAGGGCCGGATGGTGGTCGCGGTGCGCGTGGGCCGGGAACTGCTCGGCTCGGTGTGGGTGGTCTGCACCGAACCACTGCCGGATACCCGGCTGGCCGCGCTGGCCGACGGTGCCCGGACGGTGGCCTTACACCTGTTGCGGTCGCGGGCCAGCGCGGATCTCGAACGCCAGGTGGAATCCGAACTGGTGATCCGGCTGCTGGAGGGCAGCCCGGATGCGGCGACCGTGGCCGGCCGGCTCGGGCTCGCCCCGGCACCGCTGCGGGTGGTCGCGGTGCGCGCGCAGATCGCGGCGGAACGCCACGCCGGGCTTCTGCTCGCCTTCGAGCAGGCCACCTTCGGATTCGGCTGGTCGCGCCCGGGCCGCAGCACACTGGCGGACAACACCGTCTACACGATCCTGCCCGCCGAACAGGTGCGCACCGCCCGCGACTGGGTGGCGGCGCTGCGGACCACGCTCCCCGCCCGGGTCGCCCTGTCGGCCGGGATCGGCGGTCCGGCCACGGCCACCGATCTGCCCGCCTCCCGGCAGGAGGCGGACGAATGCCTGGCGCTGCACGAACAGGGGCCGCCCGCGAGCGCCGCCCCCGCCTACGACGAATCCTGGGGCGAGATCCTGCTGCAACGGTTGCGCGCGGCCGCGCGGACCGGGCGGATCCCGGCCCGCGGACCCGTTGCCGAGCTGCGCCGATACGACACCGAGCATGCGACGGCATACGTCGCGACGCTGCGTGCGTGGCTCGACGCCCAGGGCGACCTCGCCGAAGCCGCCGGCCGGCTCGGCGTCCACCCGAACACCGTGCGCAATCGGCTGCGCAAGATGCGCGACATCGCCGTGCTCGAACTCGGCGATGCCCGCACCCGGCTGGCGATGACCATCGATCTCGCGGCCTTCGGCGAAGGCGGCCACCCGTTGTAGAAATCCTACAACCGACAGGCATGAAACTGTGCCGTACGGACATGCGCACCGGCGGTTGCCGAGTCATCATGGCTGAGACAGCGCATCGTTCGACGTGGAGGTGAGCATGGCGCGCGTAACGAGTCGGCTCGACCGCGAACGAGCAGCTCGCTGCCGGGTGGCGAACCCGGCACCCGGCTGAGCCCTCGGCCATTTCCCCATCCGTGGAGCCGGTGTCCGTAGAACCCGGCTCCACGGAGTTATGCACTGGAGGGGGGCCCCCCTCATACAAAACACCCCCCCAACGAACACCGACCCCAAAACGCAAAACACCAGGGGCGATGGGAAAGACAGGAGGCGCACTGGGGATGCACA
>NZ_JARWPM010000451.1 GCF_029869215.1 Nocardia carnea | reverse complement strand
ACCTTAAACAGCTGCGCGCGCCGGGGCGCGGGCCCCGGGGCCGGCCCCCCCCGCCCCCCCCCACCCGCTCGAAGATATCGATCAGTACGGCCATCCTAGGCATGATCGCCGATGCTGTTGGGCGGGGCGCAAAACCGATATGTGAAACGAGAATGCGCGAGCCGTCCCCTAGTACCGGATGCCCGACAGCGAGGCCGACATGCTCGCCAGCCAGCACTGGAGTGTCGGCGGATACTGCATGGTGCAGATGGGGGCGAACCCGGGCGCCTGGACAGCAGCCGGTGCCGATTGCGGTTCGAGCGGGATGGCCGAGGCGGTGGCCGCGCCGGCGAGCGGAGCCGTCAGCAGGGCCGATACGAGGAGGCCGGCCCGGAGTGCACGACGCATGATTACTTCCTTCCCGATCGGGCGGTACCGATCAGTGGGGAAGGTAGTAGGTGCGAGGCGCCCGCGTACAGCCCCCAGTTGCCCTGCCCGTGGTTTCGCGGGCGGCGCCACGATCCACCGGGCCGGAATATGTGCCGCCGGCGTGTCGGGGTGCGGGGGTATTTTCTGTTCATGACCAGGTACGCGGCCCTGCTACGCGGCATCATGCCCAGCAATCCGAACATGAGCAACGAGAAGTTGCGTGGCGTATTCACCGGCCTCGGATTCGAATCGGTCGCGTCGGTGCTGGCCAGCGGCAATATCGTCTTCGCGACCGAGGAAACCGCGGGCGCCGAACTGGAGGACCGTATCCAGGAGGCGTTGAATGCCGAACTCGGAATTCCGGGCGGCACCATCATCCGCGATCACACCGAACTGCGCGCCCTGCTGGACCGTGACCCGTTCGCCGGGTACACCCATGGCCGCGAGACCTATCTGACGGTCACCTTCTTCAAGGATCCGGAGCATCCCCGCGCCGGATTACCACCGGAAGGGACGGACCCCTCGACGACGAAGATCCTCGGGTACGACGAACAGTCCCGGGCGTTCCTGTCGATCATCGACAATTCCTCCCCGAAAACGCCGAACTTCATGGCCTGGCTGGAACGCAGCTACGGCAAGGACATCACCACCCGTACCTGGCTCACGGTGCAGCGCGTGGTGAAGAAAATGGAATCGCTGAAGTAGGCCCTCACGGCCACCCTGCCGCAGGGCCGATCGGTGTCGTGGCGGCCGGGGCACGAGAGCACCCCGCCACTCCGCTCACTCGGTCAGCCGAGTGGCGCTCAGGCAGGGTGACCGGGCCCGCCCGAGCCGGCCGGCTCATGCGTCCTGCGTGACCCCGTTCTTCTTCCGTTCGATATCGGCGAGCGCGGCTTCCCGGGCGGCGCGTTCGGCGGCGCCGGCTTCCCAGGTCGACTTCCGGTTCTTCACCACCCGGGCCGGCGCGCCCACCGCGATGCTGTAATCGGGGATCTCACCCTTCACCACCGCGTGCGCACCCAGGACGCACCCCCGCCCGACCCGGGTCTCCCGCAGTACGGTGACCTTGGCCGCGATCCAGGTATCCGGTCCGATCCGCACCGGGCTCTTCACGATGCCCTGGTCCTTGATCGGCATGGTGATGTCGTCCATCCGGTGGTCGAAGTCGGTGATATAGCACCAGTCCGCGACCAGTGTGGATTCCCCGATCTCGATATCGAGGTAGGTGTTGACCACGTTGTCCTTACCGAAAACCACTTTGTCGCCGATGCGCAGCGACCCTTCGTGGCAGCGGATGGCGTTACCGTCGCCGATATGGACCCAGCGCCCGATCTCCAGCCGGCCCAGCCCGGGGGTGGCGTGGATTTCGACGCGTTTGCCCAGGAACACCATGCCGCGCAGGATGACGTGCGGGTTGGCCAGCCGGAATTTCAGCAACCGGTAGTAGCGCACCAGGTACCACGGCGTGTAGGCGCGGTTGGCCAGCACCCAGCGCAGCGAATCGCGGGTGAGGAAACGGGCTTGTCGCGGGTCCCGGCGCCGGGAGCCCTGCCAGCGTGTGCGCAACGGTGCGCCCCACATGCTCGTCACGACGTCTCTCCTGTTTCTCTGGGTATTCCCCCGTGGCCACTACCGCTGGACAGCCTACTTTCGTGCTCTCCGGCCCCGGCCTATACCCTTCCGTTAATCTCACACATTGCCCGGGGAGACAGGACAGCGGAGGAGACCAGCAGGTGCGTATCGGCGGCGGCGTGCGGACCGTGTCCTGGCTCGCGGTGGTGGTCGCGGCGGTGGGGGTGCTCACCGCCTGCGGAACCGATGTGGACGACATCACGGTCGGCCGGGGGCTCGGCTGGCCCGCGGCCGGGCACGAGGCCCGCAACAGTGGTAATACCCAGGTCACCGGTTCCCGGGACCTGAGCCTGCGGTGGTCGCGCCCGGTCGGCGGGCCGATCGTCCAGCCGGTGACGGTGGGTTCGGAGGGGCAGATCTTCGTCACCACCCGCACCGATGCGAACTGCGAGATCTTCTCCTATCAGATGCGCACGGGCCGGAAACGGTTCTGCAATCCGCTGGGCCCGCATTCGATCTATTCGCCCACGCTGCTCGACGGCGCCACCAACGTGTATGTGGGGCTGGACAGTGCGGTGGAATCGGATAACCAGCTGGGTCAGCCGCGCTGGCGGACTCCGGTGGCCGGGGTGCCGATCGGGATGCAGTTCACCGGCGACGGTCATCTGCTGGTGATCACGCAGTCGGGTCAGGTGGATGTGCTGGACCGGCAGACCGGCAAACGCATGGTCCCCACGCAGCAGTTGCTGCCGCGGCCCGATTTCCTGCAGAACCCCAGCCTGGACTGGCCCGCCCCGGGGGAGGGTCTCGAAGACTGCCGCACCGGCGGCCCGGACTGCGCGGTCGCCACCATCGCCGCGATGGAGGTCGACACCGGCCGCATCTACGCGACCGTGCGCAAACCCGGCGAACCCGATGCCGCCCTGGTGGCCCTGCGCTACGCCGACGGCAAGGTCCGGCAGGAGTGGAGCAGCCCGATCCTGGCCGGTGGCAGCGCGACCGATCCCGCCCTCTCCGCCGACGGTGCCACGCTCTACGTCGGAGACAACAGCAAACGCCTGCTGGCCGTCGATACCGCCACCGGTAAACCGAAATGGGAAGCCCACCTGGACTGGGAGCCGCGCCGCGGTATCTCGGTATCCGACGACGGGCTGATCATCCCGGCCGGTGACGACGGCTACCTGATGGCGCTGCGCGATACCGGTTCCAGCTACGAAAGGGTCTGGGCGCGTAAGGATCTCGCCCTGCGCGGTGCCCCGGTGCAGACAGCCGGCGGGACCGGCTACGTCACCGCCGCCATCGGCGAGGGCCTGAACCTGATCACCTTCGACACCGCCACCGGCAACACCCTCGACTCCGACGTCCTGCCCGGCGCCCAGGGCACCACCACCGGCACCGCGGTCGGCGCCAAGGGCGAGGTCGTAGTCGCCACCCGGATCGGCGAGATCTTCACCTTCCGCGAGAAAGCCTGATCCGGAGACTCACCGCCGGTGTGTGTCTCGGGGCTCATACTCGGCGCGTCGCCGCTGCGGGCCGGCAGCCGATCCGTCATGCGCTGGGCCGTCGCCCGCTCGCCGACCCCGGTATCGGGGTGCTCGATAAGAGCACGCAGGCGCATGATCAGTACGCTGTCGGCGGCGTCCGGCCGGCGGCCCGGACCCCCGCGCGGTGGAACCGCCCGCTCCGGAGTGCCGGTTCCGGGAGACACTGTGGGTCGGCGTTACCTTCCACGCTACGGTCGCGCCGGCGGTCGGCTCCGGCATCGAATTCCACTGAGGTACCGATATCGGCTCCGACCTGCGGTAGAGCGTCGGCGATCGCAGCCGGGAGCAGGAGACCGGCAGTGGCCGGCACGGGGCGACCGCGGCGCGGCCCGACGTTGTCACGGGCAGGCATGCGCGCAGGTGCGCACAACGTTCTCGGGCGTGCATGTGGAGTATCAGCTCCGCCGAATCGGGACTGTGCCCGGCGGCCGGGGCGGGCCGGGTTCAGCTCACAGCGGCTGGCCGGGGTCCCGTTCGGGGAGTGGGCGGCGGTCGATCTCGGGGCGGCCGAGCGGGGTACGGACCCGGCGTTTGGCGCCCGTGTAGACCCCGGCGGTTTCCGCGGCCACCACATCCCAGGCGAAATCTTCGGTGAGCCGGTCGCGGGCGGCGCGGGCGCGCTGCTGCGCGGCCGCCGGATCGTCGAGCACCGCGACGACCGCGTCCACCAGGCCGTTGACGTCCGCGGGTTCGAACGAGGCGCCGGTGACCCCGTCGATCACGGCCTCACCCAGGCCGCCCGCCGTCGAGGTGACCAGCGGAGTCCCGGCCGCGGCCGCTTCCAGGGCGACGATTCCGAACGGCTCGTAGCGGCTGGGCAGCACGATGGCATCGGCCCCGTGCAGCCAGCCCAGCAGTTCGGCGTGATCCAGTTGCCCCGCGAAATGCACCGCGCGCGCCACCCGGTGTGTGCGGGCCCGTTCGCGTAACCATTCGAACTGGGTCCCGACGCCGGCGATGGTGAGTGTGGTGCCGGGATGGGCGCGCCGGATCCGGGGCAGCGCGGCGATCGCGTCCTGGATCCCCTTCTCGTATTCGAGCCGTCCCACATACAGCAGCCGCGGCGGCCCGCTGCGCGGTGGGCGTTCCCGGAATGCCCAGGCGCCCACATCGATCCCGTTGCGGATCACATGCACCGGCACCCGGTCGGGCCGGTAGAGCCGTTCCACCTCGTCCTGCATGGACGCCGAACAGGTGATGAGCGCGTCCGATTCGTTGGCCAGCCACCATTCGACCGAATGCACCTGCCGGTTCACCCGGCCCGCGACCCAGCCGCTGTGCCGGCCGGCCTCGGTGGCGTGGATGGTCGAGACGAGCGGGACGTCGTAGTACTCGGCCAGCGCGATCGCCGGATGCGCCACCAGCCAGTCGTGCGCGTGCACGACATCGGGGGTCCAGCCCTCGCCGATGCCGGGTTTGTCCAGTGCGACCCCCGCACGCACCATGGCATGCCCCATGGCCAGGGTCCAGGCGAGCATATCCTCGCCGAAATCGAAAACCGGCGGATCCTCGGCGACCGCCACCACCAGCACACCCTCGGCGACGAACGAATGTGTGGGATGGGTGGCGGGGCTGGTGCCGGTGGGCCGCCGCGCGAGCACCACCACTTCGTGCCCGGCCGCCGCCAGCGAGGTCGCGAGGTGGTGGACATGCCTGCCCAGGCCCCCGACGACCACCGGTGGGTACTCCCACGACACCATCAAGATCTTCATCGCGGTCCTTCTGCTGGGGTGACGCGTAGCCTACGCGCGTCCAGGGCTCCGAACACGCCGTCGGCGACAGCCCATCCCGCCGCCAGTTCCCGCGCCCGGGCGAACTGGCCCGCCCCGACGGCGCCCGCGATTTCCCGGACGGCATGCGCGTGCTGATGGGCGCGATCGCGCGCATAACCGGCGGCGGAATCCTTGCTGACCATGAACGCCCAATCGCTGGACACCGTGAGGATGGCCTCGCGCAGCAGCTGATCGGCGACAGGATCGCGGCCGGTGGGCGCCGCGGCGCGCATCTTCGCGGTGGTATCGAGGGCGAGCCGGACGATATCGTCGTTCAGTTCCACCAGGTCGCGTACCTGATCGCCGGCCCAGACCCGCCAGTCCTTACCCGAGCCCCACGACGAATCGGCGAGCGGCACCGGCTCCCCGGTGAACCCGCGCTCCCGGGCGTCGGCGAGAGTGCCGACCGTGATCCCGGCTTCCGGCAGCGCGCGCAGCACCTGTGCCAGCCATTGCGGGCCCTCGTGCCACCAGTGCCCGTACAGCTCGGTATCGAAGGCCGCGACCACCAGCGCCGGCCGCCCGATCCGCTCGGATTCGCCGATGAGCCGTTCGCGCACGGTCGCCACGAAATCGGCCACATCCCGTTCGACCTGCGCCGCGGCCAATTCGGGGTCGTACGGCGCCTTGTCCGGGCCGGCGACGGTCTTCCCGGTGACCCGCGCCGGTTTCAGTCCGGTGGCGTGGTCGTAGTGATGGAAGTCCCGGTACGCGCCGTTACCTGGGTAGCCCGATTTCGGTGACCACACCCGGTAGCTCACCGTGAGATCGCGTCCGAAGGCGACCACGGGGGAGTCGTGAACCGGGCGGCCGAGCGAGGTATCCCCGCGCAGTGCGGGCCCGTCGACCATGAAATGCGTCACACCGGCGGCGGCGTATCCGTCCTCCATCCCGGGCGTGAACCCGCATTCGGGTGCCCAGATCCCGGACGGCGTATGCCCCCAGCGCAGCCGCGCGTCGGTGAGACCCTCACGCAGCTGGAAGTCGCGCAGCCGCTCGTCGAGCAGCGGCTGGAACGGGTGCGCCAGCGGTCCGCCGAGCAGTTCGATGACCTGCGCGTCGAGCAGTTCCCGCCAGACCGGCGCCGCCCCGTGCCGCCAGTTCTGCTCGAATTCGGCCAGGGCCGCGGCGGCGAGACGATGTTCGTGACGGCCCAGCGTGCGGTTACCGGCCATCGCGGCCTCGTCGGCGCGCAACTGCCAATTGCCCAGCCAGTGATGCATACCGGCCAGCGAGTGCGGATCGTCGAGTTGCGCTGCGAGAACAGGGGTTATCCCGAGCGTCAGCAGATGCGAGCGGCCTTCCGCGGCGAGGGTGCGCAACACCTCGACGACCGGCAGGTACGACGCCGCCCACGATTGGTAGAGCCATTCCTCGCCGACCGGCCAGCGGCCGTGATGGGCCAGCCAGGGCAGGTGCGAGTGCAGGACCAGCGTGAACTGTCCCGGTACGGCGTTGTGGGAGTTGTTGCCGCTCACGGCTTTACCGCTCGCGCCACCAGGTCGAGGCTGGCGTCGATATCGTCGGGGGTCAGCGCGAAATCGTCCACGGCGATACCCGCGACATCGGCGGTGAGTTCGGCCGGCCAGGGTTCCCCGGCCAGCGCCCGTTCGATCTGTGCGTCGATGAAAGAGCCGCCGTGCTTTTCGTCCAGCGCGCGCAGGCGCGGGCCGTGGTGCACGCCGGTCATCAGCTCGACCCGGAAACCGGCCTCCGCGAGCAGTTCGGTGAGTTCGGCGGCGTTCAGTTCGCGGGTGTGGAAGGGGTTGAGCGGGGTGTCGCGGCCGGGGGAGAAGGTGATCCGGTTGGGGGTGCTGATGAGCAGTTCGCCGCCCGGCCGCAGCACGCGCAGGCATTCCCGCAGGAACTGCACCTGGTCCCAAAGATGTTCGATCACTTGGAAATTCACCACGGTGTCCACCGCGTCGGTGGGTAGTGGGAGCGCGGCGAGATTGCCGCGGATCATCCGGACCCGGGGGTATCGCGCGCGCACATGCGCCGCCGCGCCGCGGTCGTAATCCAGTCCGATCACCGCGGTGGCGACGTCGGCGATCATATTCGCGCCGTAGCCTTCCCCGGACCCCGCTTCGAGTACCACTTTCCGCGCGCAGCGCGACAGCAGCCGGTCGTAGACGATCTCGTGCCGCCGGAACCAGTAGTTCTCCTCCGCGATACCCGGCACCGTCCGCTCACCGGTCAACGGCAGCGGCTCCAGTACGTCGGGGGTAGCCGGTGCGGCGGGAATCACAGCCTCACTCATTGCGACGAGGTTACTGGTACTGCCCGGTACACGGGTCCGCAGGGAGGCCCTCCGAACCCTTGCGCCGTTAAGTTACCCACGAGTAACTTAACGTAGGGTAATGTCTCGGCCTGAGCTACTCACATGGACGTACGGCCGCTGGAGATCGTGCGACCGCCAATACAGGTAACCAGAACAGGAGGTCGACGAAGACCGATGCCGAATATCGTCGTACTCATCAAGCAGGTGCCCGATACCTGGTCCGAGCGCAAGCTGACCGACGGTGACTTCACCCTCGACCGTGAAGCCGCCGACGCGGTGCTCGACGAGATCAACGAGCGCGCTGTCGAAGAAGCCCTCCTGATCAAGGAGGCGCAGGGCGGAGAGGTCACCGTGCTGGCGGCCGGACCCGATCGCGCGACCGAGGCCATCCGCAAGGCGCTGTCCATGGGCGCCGACAAGGCCATCCACATCAACGACCCGGCCATCCACGGCTCCGATACCGTCCAGACCGCGTGGGTCCTGGCCGGTGCGCTGGGCCAGGTCGAGGGCGTCGAACTGGTGATCGCGGGTAACGAGGCCACCGACGGCCGCTCCGGTGCCGTCCCGGCGATCATCGCCGAGTACCTGGGCATTCCGCAGCTCACGCATCTGCGCAAGCTCACCGTCGACGGCGACACCATCACCGGCGAGCGGGAGACCGACGAAGGCGTGTTCAAACTGGAGGCGACGCTGCCGGCCATCGTCAGCGTCACCGAGAAGATCAACGAACCGCGCTTCCCCTCCTTCAAGGGCATCATGGCCGCCAAGAAGAAGGAAGTGCAGACCTTCACCCTGGAAGACCTGGGCATCGACCCGTCGACCGTGGGCGTGGAGAACGCGGGCAGCAAGGTCACCGCCTCCACCCCGAAGCCGCCGCGCACCGCGGGCGAGAAGATCACCGACGAGGGCGACGGCGGCACCAAGATCGCCCAGTACCTGGTCGGCCAGAAGATCATCTGAGTCCCCGCACCCGCAGCAACTTCTAGGAGAAGAGACAAATGGCAGAAGTACTTGTGCTCGTCGAGCACGCCGACGGTGCGGTCAAGAAGGTGACCACCGAACTGCTGAGCGCCGCCGCCACCCTCGGTGAGCCGTCGGCCGTCGTGCTCGGCGCCCCCGGCACCGCCGACAAACTGTCCGACGCGCTGGCCGCGGCCGGCGCCGCCAAGATCTACATCGCCGAATCCGACGATGTGGAGAACTACCTCGTCACCCCCAAGGTCGACGTCCTGGCCGGTCTGGTCGAATCCGCCGCCCCGGCGGCCGTCCTGGTCGCCGCGAGCGCCGAGGGTAAAGAGGTCTCCGGCCGGCTGGCCGCCCGCATCGGCTCCGGCCTGCTGGTGGATGTCATCGGCGTCAACGCCGACGGCTCGGCCGTCCACAGCATCTTCGGTGGCGCCTTCACCGTCGATGCCAAGGCCACCGGCGATGTCCCGGTGATCTCCGTGCGTCCCGGTTCGATCGAGGCCACCGCCTCGGCCGGTGCCGGCGAGAAGGTCACCGTCGAGGTGCCCGCGCAGGAAGAGGGCGTCGTCAAGGTCACCAGCCGTGAGCCGGTGGTCGCCGGTGACCGGCCGGAACTCACCGAGGCGAATATCGTCGTCTCCGGTGGCCGCGGTGTCGGTTCGGCCGACAACTTCTCCGTGGTCGAGGCCTTGGCCGATTCGCTCGGCGCGGCCGTCGGTGCCTCGCGCGCCGCGGTCGACTCCGGCTACTACCCGGGTCAGTTCCAGGTGGGTCAGACCGGTAAGACGGTCTCCCCGCAGCTCTACGTCGCCCTCGGTATCTCGGGCGCCATCCAGCACCGGGCCGGTATGCAGACCTCGAAGACCATCGTCGCGGTCAACAAGGACGAAGAGGCGCCGATCTTCGAGATCGCCGATTACGGCATCGTCGGCGACCTGTTCAACGTCGCCCCGCAGCTGACCGAAGAGGTCAAGAAGCACAAGGGCTGAGCCGGGCGCGGACACCGTCCGCCGAAGGTCCTGACTGTGCCCCGGCCGGGTTCCCCGCCGGGGCACAGTCGTGTGCCGAGCGACGGTGCGTCGCTGACCCAGAGCGAGGTGGCCGAGCGTGCGAGGCTGCGTCAGCCGGATGTCTCGCGTCTCGAATCCGGCGGCGCAACCCCGACGATCGGCATGCTGGAGCGGTTGGCGTACGCCCTGGAACTGCGCTTCGTCGCCCGGTTCGAGAAGCTGGACGCGGCCTGAGTTCAGGCGTTGCGGGCCGCGTTCTCACTGGTCGGGAGTGCGGGTGCGGATTTCGGGCGGTACCAGGATGCTGTGTGCGGGTGTGAACCCGGCAGCATGGCAGTGCGCTGCGCGTGCCGGACGAGGAGAGGAGTGCGATGCCGAGAATCGCCGAAGTGCGCGACGCGGCGGCACCGAGTTCCCTCGAGCAGCGGGCCAGGGTCGGGCGGATACTCGCCGCCGCCGCCGAACTCGCGAGCGTGCACGAGCTCGAGCGGGTGCAGATGGGTGAGGTGGCGAAATCGGCGGGGGTCGCGGTCGCCACGCTGTACCGCTATTTCCCGTCGAAAACACATCTGTTCGTGGCGGTGATGCTCGACCAGATCGACCGGATGCGGGAGAAGTTCGCGCGCACGCCACGTCCGGGGTCCGATCCGAAAGACGCGGTACACGAGGCGTTGGTGCAGGTGGTCCGGGTCCTGCTGCGCCGGCCACTGCTGTCGGCGGCGATGATCCAGTCGAACAGTACGGCAAGGGTTTCCGCCGTACCGGATACGGCGCGGGTCGACCGGGATTTCCGGCAGTTGCTCTGCACCGCTGCCGGTATCGAACGGCTGACCGAGCAGGACGCCGCGCGCCTGCGGTTGCTGATCCATGCCGTGTTCGGCATCATCCAGTCCTGCCTGAACGGCCGTATAGCGATCGCCGACGCCGAGTCCGACCTCCGCGATCTGTGCGATCTGCTGCTCGTGGACTGGCCGGAATCCGTACCCGCGCCGGATTGACCGGCGTCCGGATCGCTGTCCGGCGCCGGGCAGCGGCCCGCCCCCCGAAGCGGGCCGCCCCCCGGGCCGGGCGGCGGGGGGCGGCCCCCGGTCCCCCCGATGACGGTGTCGGGGGGGGGGGGGGGTTGGTATGGGCGACGGA
>NZ_JARWPM010000450.1 GCF_029869215.1 Nocardia carnea | reverse complement strand
CTCCCCCCCGTGCCGCCGTCCCGGCAGCCGGGGGGATCTCCCCGTGCAGCGCGACCCCCCCGCCGCCCCCGCGTCCGGTGCCGGCCAGTGCGCGGGCCCAGGTCTCCTCGTAGGCGATCACCACGGCGGAGGTACCCGGTTCCATATCCGCCCGCACGATATCGAGGTCCTCGTCGCTGACCAGGCCGCGCGAGTCGACGGTGAGCCCGTCGAGCCCGATATCGGTCAGCGATTCGTCGACCTCGACCTGCCGCAGGCCGCCGGCGTCGTCCATTGTCAGGTAGATCAGGTCGAGCACAGTGACATACCCGCGGTCCACCACCTCCGCCAGCGCGGCCGTGACCGACCGATCGATCCGCGTGCCGGGGAAGGAGAGAACGACCAGCTCGACCGGGCCGATTTCCGATGCGTGGGTCATAGCGTCAGCGTGGCGGGCGCGATACCGGCGCCGCATCACCCGCGGCGGATGAGTTGGGCCACGAGCCCCCGCCGGGGTAGGCCGGTGGTTCACCGGCGGTCCGGGACCCAGGTCGTGACGGCCCAGATCACCACGATGTCCAAGGCGATCACCAGGACCGACCACCAGGGGTAGTACGGGAGCCACAGGAAATTGCCGATGATCGACAGCGCCGCCAGAATCACCGCGGTGACCCGTGCCCAGACCGCACCGGCCATCAGGCCGATGGCGGCGATCACGATCAGCGCGCCCACCACGATATGAATCCAGCCCCAAGTGGTGGTGTCCAATTGGTACAGGTAGTCGGGGCCCTCGACGAACAGTTCGTCGGCGGCGACGGCAGAGCCGCCGGCGAAGATCGACAGCACCCCCACGGTGAGCAGCAACACCGCCACTCCGAGGGAGGTCACCGCCGCGACACCTTGGGAGACCGGGTTGCGCTGTGAGCCTGTCGTCTGTGCCATCAGCCCTCCTCGTCGGGTTTCTCCTGTACCAGGTATGCCCTGTGCGCGGTGACGGCCGCGTCACCCGGATCGGATGAACTCCCCGCAGCTCAGTTCGCGATCCGGCTGCCGACCGTGTGCACGATGACGACCGCGGGATGCCACGGCACCAGATCGTGCACCGACCGTTCGAGGCTGTCCGCCGGCGGCAGATCGCCCGGAGAGAGCACCTGGATCGTGGCCGTATCGGACTGCAAGGTCACATCGGTGACCTGGGCGCCGGGTACCTCCGCCAGCCACCTGCGGGTCGCGTCGGCGATCTGATCGGCCCACAACGAGGACAGCGAATTCACCACCATGGGTACGGCCACCACGATCAGCCCGGCCGCCAGGATGGCGTAGGCCCGGCCGCGGCGCCGGGCGCCGGCCCCGGCCTCCACCGGATAGCCGGTGATTACCAGGACCACGGTGGCCGTGATGATCATGGCGACCATATTGGACGCGAACAGCACGAAGGCGCCCAGCGCGAGTCCTGGCGCCTGCGAACCGAGGCACACCCCCACCACCGCCAGCGGCGGAACCAGGGAGATCGCGATGGCCACGCCCGGCAGGACATCGCCGACATCGCGCCGGATGATCGCCACCACACCCACCAGCCCGGTGGCCAGTGCCGCGGTGAGATCCATCAGCTTCGGTGAGGTGCGGCCGATCACCTGCGAGTTCGACAGCACGTTCGTCGGGTTGGGCAGGACCTGCGCGAACAGGAAGCCCACCAGGACCACCAGCACGATTCCCGCCGATACCAGCAGCAGACTGCGGGCGACCAATTCGGCGCGGCCGGTGGCGATTCCCAGGCCGACGCCGAGAATCGGCACCGACAGTGGCGCGACGATCATCGCGCCGATCACGGTGGCGGTCGAATCCCCGACCACGCCGGAGGCGGCGATGATGCCGGAGAGGGTCAGCATGATCCAGAAGGCCGACCGTTTGGTGGTCGTTTCACCGGATCCCAGGTCGAGCCGGTCGGTGAGTTCCCCGAGGGTCCGTCGTTGACTGTCCGGAACCAGCAGTGACATGGGCGTCCTCGATCCGGTTTGTTCGCGGCGCCGGGATCGCCGCGCTCCGGTCCGCCGCACCGCTCGGCTGTCCGTCGATGATCCCCGGCCGGGGCCGGGATCCACCTCATCCCTGAAGGGTGAATCCACGCCGGGCCGCGGCCTACGGTCCGCCGTACCGCGGGGCCGAGGCACTACAGCATGCCGATCACCCCGCGCGCGGTGAACAGCGCCCCGAAACCGAACAGGACCGCCAGCGACAACCCGCGGGTATGCCGCAGCACCCAGGACTCGAGCGAACCCAACCAGGTGCGGGCGCGGTCCCCGAGCGCGAGATAGAGACCGACGGGCACCAGGAAATCGACCGCCGCAGCGGCCAGCAGCAACACGGTCGCCAGGAACGCCGGCCCCGGCCCCACAGATGAACTGGCGATATAGCTCATCCCGGACATCATCAGGAACAGGTTCGGGTTGAGGACCGCCAGCGCGATCCCGATCACGAAACACCGGCGTGGGCCGGCATCCCTGAGCTCCCGGAGCAGTTTCGGCGGCCCGGTCCGCCGGCCCGCGGCCGGGTGCCGGTTCAGCAACCACAAACCACCCAGCAGGAACATCAGCCCGACCACCAGGCCGGCACCGTGCGAGGTATCCGTCGAGACGGCCTCCGGATCGGTCGCGCCGCCCAGGATCGCCGTGATCGCGATGAGCAGGTACACGACGAGAAACGCGCCCCCGAAGGCGAGCGCGGCGGGGACCGGCGCACGCGACCGCAACAGCAACAGCACACACCCGGCGACCGCGCCCGGCGTGATGATCAACCCGGCCATCTCCGGTAGCAGCACCACCAGCAGATCACCCATCACCGACTCCTCATCGACACCTGACCCCTGAATCGCCCTCTGGACGCGGCAGCACCATCGGCCCGACGGTGCGGTTCCGGCGCATTCGCGCGGGGCACCCGGGCGGATGCTCCTGGGAATCAGGTGTCCGGCTCGCGTAGCCGCACTCTGGCCTGGGCGTAGGCGGCCAGTGTCGATTCGCCGATGGTCGGGGTGGCCGGGAAGAATTCGACCCGTACACCCTGCCGGTCCAGCAGCGCATCGGTCCACCGCTCCCTGATCCGCGGATCCACCCCGCTGAGGTAGAGGGCGCCACCGGCCGCGTCGAGCCGGCGCACGTATTCACCGACCACAGCGAGAAATGTGGCGCTCACCGAAGTCCTGCCGCGCAACCGCAGGATAACGATCGGGCCGCGAGCGCCGGTGGGGTCGGGCAGATTGGCCTGCAGGGTGCGGGCACCGGCGTAGAAGAGGCTGCCGTACACGTCGAGGATGACGATCTGGTGATCGGCGAGCCGGTCCGGCGCGGGCATCTCGACCAGATCACCGTCCTCCACCCGCAGGCGTACAACCCTGAGGTCCAGTGCTTCCCGGTTCAACTGCAGGATCAGTGAGAGCGCCACCCCGATCCCCACGGCCGCGCTCACCGGCAGCAGCAAGGTGGCGAGGAAGGTTGCCACGAGGGCGATCCGGGAGGTGGAGCCGCTGCTCCAGATCGCGATGAGACCGCCCGGTTCCAGCGCGCCCGCGGCGGCCACGATGAGGATCGCCGCCAGGGTCGGCATGGGGACCTCGCCGACCAGCGGGGCGAAGGCGACCAGAATCCCCAGCAGCCACACCCCGGAGAAGATCGCGCCCCAGCGCGTATGCGCCCCCGCGGTGGCGTTCAGCGCTGTCTGTCCGAGCGAGCCACCGACCGGCATCCCGCGAAACAGCGCGGCGGCGATACTCCCGGCCCCTTGGGCGGCGAAATCCCGGTTCGGATCGGTCGGTGAACCGTCCCGGTTCGGGACCGCCTGCGCCACCCCGGCGCCCTGCACCAGCACGATCACACTCACCGCCGCGGCCCCACCGAGCAGCGACGGGGTCAGCGCCGCGAGATCGGGAATATGCGGCAGCGGGAAGCCGCTCGGAATCGCGCCCGCGTCGGCCACGCGGGTCACCGAATCCCAGCCCAGGCCGATCATCAGAACCGTCGGGAGGATCAGGGCGGCGAGCGCGGCGAACAGCCGCAGCCGGGTCCGGGCCAGCCCGGCGAGCAACGCGAGCGCGAACAGACCGACCACCAGCGACGGGATATCGATCTCGCCCGGATGGGTGACGACATACAACGCCTTCAGCAACGCGACGGGCGCATCCGCCGACACCCCGGTCAGCTGCGCCGACTGGCCGAACACGATATTCGCCGCAATCCCGGCCAGGAAGCCGGTCATCACCGAATGCGAGACGAACCGCGTGTACCGGCCCAGCCGCAGCACGGCGGCCGCGAGCATGACGCACCCGGCGAACAGGGTCAGCAGGATGAGCGCGGCCGAGCGCTGTTCCGGCGGGACGGCGGTCAGCGCCGATCCGGCGGCCAGCGCCGACGCGCTCGTCGCGGTGACCACCATCAGCCGGGTGCTGGTGGCGAAACTGCCGAAGAGCCGGCCCGCCATACTCGCGTACAGTCCGTGCACGGGGCTCACCCCGGCCAGCGCCCCCGCCGCCATCCCGTCCGGCACACTGGCCACCGCCCCGGACAGTCCGGCGATCACATCGGACCGCTGGATTCGTTCGCCGGGCAGGATCATGCGCAGCCACCGCAGTCCGCGTTTCACGGCGGATCTCCCCCTGTGCCCGGCAGGGGTGACTCGTCCGTTCCCGCCGCGGTCAGCACCGCGGCGGCAGCCCGCATCCGGCGAGCCGGGCATGCGACACCGATCCGGGGAACGCCGGCCCACCGGGCCGCGCGACCACGGGCGCGCATACCGCACCGGACCGCGGACCCGCGGGGCCGCCGCGGCGCGGTCGCGGCGGCGGCAGCTCCGCTTCCCGTCGATACATGACCTCACCCTCGCGCGCGCCGCGGGACGAATGCATCACCCGTGCGGGGTGAGCACAACTCCCGGCGGATTCCGGCCCACCTCCGGGAGGCCGATCGGTGTTTGCCCGGACCGGCACCGGGTACGGCCCGGAGGACAGCAGCCGTGCGGCGCCGCCGGCAGCAGGACCGTGGCACCGCCCGCGAACAGTGAAGGAAACCCGCCCGGAAGGTATGAAGCCATGGCCATCTGCGATACCTGCGGCAACGACTACGACAAGACCTTCACCGTCAGCCGCGACGGACAGTCGTGGACGTTCGACAGTTTCGAATGCGCCGCGAGCGAACTGGCCCCGGTCTGCGCGCACTGCGGTTGCCGAGTGCTCGGCCACGGAGTGGAGGCGGGCGCACAGATCTTCTGCTGCGCCCACTGCGCCCGCCGCGCCGGGCACGAATCGCTCGCTGATCACGCCTGATCCCGCCGACCGCCTCGGGTCCGCCGGTTCCGTACCGCGTATCTTCGGCGGGCATCACCGGCGCCGATCGGCCAGTGCGCTGTGGGCTCCGCCGGTTTCCGAACGTCGCTGCGCGCGCTCCAGTTCGACTGTGGCGCTGCGCACTCGGCTCCGGGCGGCACGGTCGGCCCGGCGGGCGAAACTATGCTGTTCTTCCGCGGCAGCGAGATCCTCGCGGAGTTGGGCGACGCGCTGCTCGCTGCGCCGCAGGTCTTCGGCGGCCTGCCGCGCACTTGCTTCGGCTGCCTCCAGCGCGGTGCGGGCCCGCTCGACTGCCGCCCGCAGCTTTTCCTGTTCCCGCACCCGGCGCTTCTCTGCTTCCCGCGCCCGCCGCTGCTCCTCCTTCGATCCTCCGGTCTCGGAGCGTTTCGCCGGGGCCTTCCGGCCGCGTGACCCGGGCTCCGGACGGCCCTCGGATTTCTCCTGCTCGTCCCGCACCACCGCCAGATCCGGCCCCACCGGGCCGAATCCCGCGTAGCTCGCCGCCGACGCCAGCGTCGCGGCCCGCACCCGGCCGGCCACTTCTGGGTCGGCGAGCGCGGCGGTCAGTGTTTCACCCACCTGACGCAGGACCGCCGCGGTCACCGGGTGCCCGTGTTCCGCGGCGATTTCACCGGCCCGTTCCGCCAGCGCGTCGACGACCTGCCGCCGCTGCCTGGTCAGCGAGCGTAATTGCGCGCCCGACAGTTCACGCTGCGCGGTCCGTAGCTGCTCACCGAGCCGCAGCAGCGCCGCCACCTCTTCCGGTGCCGCCCGCACCAGCATGTTCACCGTCCAGGCCGCCACCGTGGGTTTCCGCAGCGCCGCGATCTCGGCGGCGAGGTGTTTGTCGCCGGCTGCCCTGGCGGCCTTCACCTGTTCGTCGCGGGCGGCCACGAACTCCCCGGGTGGGCGGCCGTACAGGTCGTCGGCCACCTCGTCCACGGTCATCCCGCCCGCTCCGCACGCCCGCCCGGGAGCGCGGCGGGCGGTGGCACCGGCCGGCGTGGCTCGCTCATCCGGTCGATGGTAGGACCCGGAAAGTCATTTCCGGGTAGTCGGACGTTCACCGGAGCGTCGGCTGATGGAAAACTGGGGAGATGGGTGCCCCCACCATCGAGGCGCCGACCGGGCAGCGGCCGCGCCGGCTGCTGCGCAACAGCGTATGGTCGGCCTATCTGCTGGCGTTGGCGGTTGTCACCGTCGTCTTCGGGTTGCCGACCGATCGGATCTACCAGGCCGCCTGGATCGTCATCGGGATCGCCGCGTTCCATCCCGACCGCCCGTGGCGTGATCATGTGCGGACCCTGGTCGACTGGGTTCCCCTCATCGCCGCCCTCGTGTTGTACGACCACACTCGCGGAATCGCCAACACTCTCGGTATGCCGGTACGGGTGGCGGAACTGGTGTCCGCGGAGCAGTGGCTGTTCGGCGGAACCCTCCCCACGGTGTGGTTGCAGGAGCGGCTGATCCACGACGGCGAACAACCGTGGTGGACCGTCTTCACCGGCATGGTCTATACGAGCCATTTCGTGGTTCCCTGGCTGATCGCCGCGATCTTCTACGTCCAATCCCGGGATCGCTGGTCGAAATATATGCGCCGGATCGTGCTGCTGTCCTATCTCGGCCTGCTCACCTACATCCTGCTCCCCGCGGCCCCACCCTGGTATGCCGCGCGCGACGGGGTGATCCCGGCCGAAATCCATCGGGGGACGGGCTTCGGCTTTCATCTGGTGTCGGTGGACGTCAGTGGCGACTGGCTTGCCGCGCAGGGCAATCCGGTGGCCGCGCTGCCGTCGTTGCACGCGGCATTCGCCCTGCTCGTGACGGTAGCCCTGTGGCCGCTGGCCCGCAATCGGTGGTGGAAGATTCCGCTGGCGCTGTTTCCCGCGGCCATGGCGTTCACGCTCGTCTACGGCGGCGAGCACTACGTCGTGGACGTGCTGGCGGGCTGGGCGTATGTCGTGGTGACCATTCTGCTCGCCCGCGCCTGGGAACGGCGGCGCACATCGCGCGGACCCGAGCCGCAAGAGCCGCAGCCGACACCCGAGCCGGAGCTGCCGCAACCGAAGCGCGAGCCGGGACCGCCGGAGCCCGAAGCCGAGCCGGCACAGTAGGAGTCCGGGGCGGGGATCGCCGCGGTGATCGGCGGTTGACGTCATGGGCGTGACCCGCTGCCGGACGCGCGGTTACCGGCTGTCCGCCCACGGGGCCAGCAGCAGCGTGCACGCCCGGCGCATATCGGCCGCGGCCTGCTCGGCATCCAGCTGTCCCGCGGTGGCCCAGGTCATGATGCCGTAGGCGCATTGTTCGGCGAGCCGCGCGAGCTGGTGGTCAGCGGCGTCGGGGTCGGTGATACCGGCCACGGCGAGGATGCGGTCACGCATGGTGGTGTCCAGGGCTACCGTCCCGGCCGACCGCACGGCATTGGCCGATACCAGCATCGCCCGGCCCAGCAGTGGCCGCCGCAGCAGCTCGGTGACCGCGTGCTCCAGGAAGCCGGCCACCGCGCCCACCGGGTCGCCGGGGGCCTGCGGGGGCGGCGGCAACGCGGCGACCGCGGCCGCCAGCACTCCCGAATACAGGTGGTGTTTCGAGGGGTAGTAGCGGTACAGCGTGCCGAGTGCGACTCCTGCCGCCGCGGCGATCTCGGACATCTGCACCCGTTCCAGCCCCACGTCACCACCGAGCCGGGCAGCCGCCCGCAGGATGGCGCGTCGGCGTTCCTCCTGGCCCGTAGTGGTCGGCCGTCCCGGCTCCCGGGGCTCCGCGATCCGCGGCACTGCCCTCCTCCGATCGAAAAACTAGAATTCACTCTAGCAATCGTCCCCGTCCGGTTGTAGAACTGACTACGGCGCTCGGCCCGGCCGGACCCCGCGCGCCGCGACGGAAGGACGAGCATGAACGACGACCGACTCACCCGCCTGGAAGACCGGGTGCGCCGGCTGGAGGACGAACTCGAGATCACTCGTCTGCTGGCCTCCTACGGCCCCTTCGTCGATGCCGGCGCCGCCGCGGCCGCCGCCGGCCTGTGGACCGAGGACGGCGAGTACGACGTGGAGGGCTGGCATATGCGCGGCCGCCCGGATATCCACGCCATGGTCGAATCGGACGCCCACCAATCCCTGATCGCTGCCGGTTGCGCGCATTTCCACAGTCCGGCGCGTATCGTCCTCGACGGCGACCGGGCGGTCGCGATCTGTGAATCGCTGCTGGTCCGCCGCGGCGACAGCGGTTACCGGGTGTGGCGGGCCGGCGCGAGCCGATTCGAACTCGCGCGCACCCCCCAGGGCTGGCGGATCACCCGCCGCACGACCTGCGCCCTCGACGGCGGCACCACGGCCCGCGAACTGCTGGGCAGCGCCCTGCCCGGGACAACCGGCTGATTCCGCCCGCCTACAGTGGCATGAGGTGATGTTTGCGCGGGCCGTGCCGAACCGCTTTGCCGCGCAGCAGGCGCAGCGCCGCACGGATCTCGAGCCGGGTGTGCGACGGTTCGATCACCGCGTCGATATAGCCACGTTCGGCCGCCGTCCACGGTGTCGCCACCGCCGTGTTGTAGAAGTCGATCAGCTGCTGCCGCAGGACCGGCCGCTCCTCGGCGGAGGCGGCGGCCAGCTGCCGCCGCTGGGTGAGACCCACCGCGGCCTCGGCACCCATCACCGCGATCCGCGCCGTCGGCCAGGCGAGGTTGATATCGCCGCCGAGCTGTTTACAGCCCATCACCGCGTAACCGCCGCCGTAGGCCTTGCGCACCACCACCGTGACGATCGGTACGGTGGCCTCGACCACCGCGTAGAAGAACCGGCCGCCACGTTTGATCACCCCGATCTTCTCCTCCTCGACACCCGGCAGCACGCCCGGCGTATCGACGACGAAGACGAGTGGTAGGCCGAACGCGTTGCACAGCCGGATGAAATGGGCCGCCTTGTCCGAACCGCGGGCGTCGATCGCGCCACTGGACACCAGCGGTTGATTGGCCACCACCCCGACGCTGCGACCGTCGACCCGGGCGAAGCCGGTGATCATATTGCGCGCCGCGGCATCACCGATCTCGTGGAATTCGCCGTCGTCGAAGATTCGCAGCAGGATGTCGTACATGTCGTAGCCGGTGCGGTCGGAATCCGGGATCAGCGTATCGAGTTCGCGATCGGAATCGGTGATCTCCGGTTCCAGCCCGGGATTGATCAGCGGTGGCTCGTCGAAGCAGTTCGACGGCATGAAGCTCAGGTAGCTGCGCGCCCAGGCGAACGCCGCCTCCTCGTCCGCGGCGACATGGTGGATATTGCCGTTGCGTGCCTGGTTGTAGGCGCCGCCGAGTTCCTCGAGGGTGATCTCCTCACCGGTGGTCTCACGGATGATGTCGGGACCGGTCACGAACATGTAGGCGGATTCGGTCGCCACCAGGACATCGGTGTTGATCGGCGAGTATACGGCCCCGGCCGCGCATTTCCCCAGCATGATCGAAACCTGCGGAACCACCCCCGACAATCCCAGCTGGCGCCGGCTCATGGCGGCGTACCAGGCCAGCGAGGTGACCGCGTCCTGCACTCGCGCGCCACCGGAATCGTTGATCGCCACGAACGGGCAACCGGTTTCGGGGGGGACAAACAAAGGCCCCCCCCCCAATGACCCCGAAAAAAAACCCACCGGAAACCCCAAAAAACATATTATAATGGGGCTAAACACCCCCCCCCGGCCCGGGA
>NZ_JARWPM010000449.1 GCF_029869215.1 Nocardia carnea | reverse complement strand
GGTCATTTCGATGGTTTGGTGCAGTGGGTGTTTCATCAGGCCGTTGAGCCCGTAGAAGCGGGTGACGCTGTGGTGCACGGCGTGGAACCGCCACAGGATCCCGATCTTGTGGCTGGCGTAGTGGGCCAGGGTGATCCCGAGGTCGGCGACCAGAACCGCGAGCGACACCTGCACCAGGAATGGCCAGCCGTGCGGCCAGATCCCGTTTCCGGGGATGAGCGCGGCCAAGGCGGGGATGGCGGCGATGCTGGCGAGGATGAGGGTTTCGTTGACGAAGGTGTGGACGGTGTCGCGGCCGGTGTCGCCGTGGGAGGTGTTCCAGGAGTCTTGATACGGCAGGAGTCGTTCGGCGGTGAACGACACCGCGACTGCGACGGCGAGCAGGACGATCAGCCAGGCTTTGTTGGCGCCGGTGGCGGCCAGGGCGATGCCGGCGCCGTTGATGCCGAGCAGCATGAACGGTGCGTAGCCGTAGCGGATGAGTGGTCGGGCGAGCGTGGACATGGATTCAGCCTCGCGTCCGCGCAGTGGTGTGGGCTTGAAGAAATCAGCCGACTTCCGTGCGGCCCGCAGGTTCTGGCCGCCAGCCGGTGGCAATGAGTGCCTCAGTGGGAGTGATACCGATCAACGCGCGGCAGGTGCGGGTGAGGTGTGCACTGTCGGCGAACCCGGCGGTGTGCGCGGCCTCGGTCAGCGAACCGCCAGCGCGCACGACACCGAACGCCTGACGCAGCCGTGTCCAGCGTCGCCACGCCGCATAAGGCAACCCGACCTCCGCGGCGAACACATGTGATAGGCGGCTGCCCGAGATGCCCACCCGGGCGGCGAGTTCGCCCAGCGTGGGTGGGCCGCCCGGCCACTCTGCCGCGGCCCGCAGCGCGTCGGCGACGACCGGATGCGTCCGCTGCCGCGCCGGGGCGACCGGCGGCACCGATGGGCGCGGGCGGGCGGCCGCAACCCAGCTGTCGGCCTGAGCGGTAGGCAGACCAACTAAGCGTGACACCGCCGCGTGCGCAGGGGCGCTGTCGGGATCGAGAAACGCCACGAACCCGGTGGTGCCTGGCTCGGCGTTCACCTTATGGCTGACGCCTGGCGGGATGATCGCCGCCTGCGCCGCCGTGGTGTGCCCGGTCGCATCGGTGAGGGTAAGCGCCCCGTGAGCGACGAACAACATTTGGACCGCCGCATGCGCGTGCGCGGTCGCGTCCCCGATGCGGCCGGTGAATGCCATCAATCCCGGGGTGAACGCCACCCCGCCGCGCCACCGCGCCACCGCCCCAGGGGTGGTCGGTGGCGCGGCGACGGCGGTCATGACGGTGAACCGGCCAGCGCGGGCGCGGGTTTGGTCGCCGCGGGTGGGGCTGGGTCGAGGGGTTTGGTGCGGCCGGCGCGGACACCGTTGGCGATGACGACGATCTCGGCGAGCTCGTGCACCAGCACCACCGCCGCCAAGCCGAGGACCCCGAACAGCGCCAGCGGGATCAGCACTGTGATCAATACCAGGGATAGCCCGACGTTCTGCAGCATGATCAACCGGGCGCGGCGCGCATGGTCGAGTGCGCGGGGCAGGTGGCGCAGGTCTTCGCCCATCAATGCGACGTCGGCGGTTTCGATGGCCACGTCGGTGCCCATCGCGCCCATCGCGATCCCGAGATCGGCGGTGGCCAGGGCGGGTGCGTCGTTGACGCCGTCGCCGACCATCGCGGTGAATCGCTGTTTGCGCAGTTCGGTGACGATGCGGGCCTTGTCCTCGGGGCGCAGGTCGGCGTGCACGGTATCGATTCCCGCTTCGGTGGCCAGGGCTTCGGCGGTGCGGGTGTTGTCGCCGGTCAGCATCGACACCTTGGCTCCGCCGGCGTGCAGGCGGGCGATGACCTCGCGGGCCTCCGGTCGCAACTCATCGCGGACGGCGATCGCCCCGATTACGGTGCCGTTGTCCTCGATCAGGACCGCGGTCGCACCGGCGCGCTGCATGCGTTCCACGTCGGTGGCCAGCGCCGCGGCCTCGATCCAGCCGGGGCGGCCCAGCCGCGCCGGGCGTCCGTCGACCCGGCCGGTCAGCCCTGCGCCGGTGACGGCTTCGACGTCGGTGGCGGGGGTGACGGTGTCGGCGGCGGCGAGGATCGCGCGGGCGAGGGGGTGCTCGCTGCGCGATTCCAGCGCGGCCGCGACCGCCAGCACGCGGTCTCGATCGGCACCGTCGACGGTGGCGATTTCGACGACGGTGGGGTTGTTGGCGGTCAGGGTGCCGGTCTTGTCGAGCGCGACCTGGCGGACCTTGCCCATCGCTTCCAGGGCGGCGCCGCCCTTGACCAGCACACCCAGCTTGCTCGCCGCGCCGATCGCGGCGACGACGGTGACCGGCACCGAGATCGCCAGCGCACACGGCGAGGCCGCGACCAGCATCACCAGCGCGCGTTCGATCCAGACCACCGGATCACCCAGCAGCGTACCGATCACCGCGATCGCGGCGGCGGCCACCATGATCCCGGGGACCAGGGGTTTGGCGATCTTGTCGGCCAGGCGCTGGGCTTCGCCCTTGCGGGCCTGTTCGGCTTCCACGATCCGCACGATCCGGGCCAGGGAGTTGTCCTCGGCAGTGGTGGTGACCTCCACGTGCAGGGCGCCGGTGCCGTTGATCGACCCGGCGAACACCTCTGCGCCGGGGCCGGCTTCGACCGGCACCGATTCCCCGGTGATCGCCGAAACATCCAGCGCGCTACGCCCTTCGGTGATCACACCGTCGGTGGCGACCCGTTCGCCGGGGCGCACCAGCATCCGGTCTCCGACCCGCAACTCCGCCGGGGCGACGACGGTTTCGGTATCGTCGCGCAGCACGGTGGCGCGGTCGGGGACCAGGTTCAGCAGGGCGCGCAGGCCGCGGCGAGTGCGCGCGACCGCGTACTCCTCGAGGCCCTCGCTGATGGAGAACAGGAACGCCAGCATCGCGGCTTCGCCGACCTCGCCGAGGATCACCGCGCCGATCGCGGCGATCGTCATCAGCGTCCCGACGCCGATCTTGCCCTTCGCCAGCCGTTTCAAGGTCGAGGGCACGAAGGTATAGGCACCGGCCAGCAGCGCTGCGATCTCCAGACCCAGCTCCACCGGGCGCGGGCCGCCGGTCCAGCCGACGATCAGCGCCGCGACCAGCAACAGCCCGGCCACCGCGGCCGCGCGCAGCTCGGTGACCTCCCAGAGCTTTTCCGGCTCCCGCTCCTCGGCCTCATCGTTCTCGCCGGTCGGTTCGTCGTGGCCGCAGCCGCACGCGTCGCTCATCCCCGCACCTCCACGTTTTCTGTCGCCGAAGTTGCGGCGGAATCGGTACCGTAATTCGGGCACAATGCCACCGCGTTCCCGGTCGCGGCCAGCAAGGTCTCTGCGGAGGCCAGCAGGTCCATCAGCTCGGGTCGGGCCAGGCTGTAGAACACCTGACGACCCTGCGGGCGCCCGACGACCAGCCCGCAGTCGCGCAGGCACGCCACATGCGCCGACACCGTCGACTGCGCCAGCCCGAGCCCTGCCATCAGGTCCGCGACCCGCGCCTCACCGGCTGCCAGCCGATGCACGATCGCCAACCGCGTCCCGTCGGAGAGGCTGTGGAACAACGCCACCGCCGGATCCAGGCCTTGCGCACCGGCCAGGCATCCATCACCACTACTCATCGCCATAAGACGATGATAGCGTGAATTCAGAATCAATCGTGCTTTGGCGATCACATCGAGAGAAGGCGATACCGATGGCGGGTGGTCACAAAGGAGCCGCGTGGGCCGGCGTGAGCGGGCGGGGTGAGCGGTGATGGCGATCGCCGCACTCCTCGTGTTCGCGGTGTTCGCGCTGGTGGCCGGAGGTGCGCGGGTGCTGATCCAGCGCCGCCGCACCGGCGACACCGGTATCCGGCAGTTCCGTCCGGCGCCCGGATCGGTGCAGTGGTGGGCGCACTGGGGATTCGTCACCGGTGGCCTGATCACCGGGCTGGCGGCACCGCTGGCCGACCTGTCCGGGCTGGCACCGGTCCCGCTCGCCGACCGACCCGCCGTCACCGTCACCGGTGCGGTCGTGGCCGTGGCGGGGGTGGCGGCGACCTTCGCCGCGCAGCTGGCCATGGGCGCCTCCTGGCGCATCGGCGTCGACGACACCGAACGCACCCGCCTGGTCACCACCGGGGTGTTCGCCTACGTGCGCAACCCGATCTTCACCGCCATGCTCGCCACCTTCGCCGGTCTGGCACTGATGGTGCCCAACCCGGTCGCGGTCACCGGCTACGCGCTGCTGCTGGCAGGTGTGCAGGCGCAGGTCCGCGCCGTCGAGGAACCCTACCTGCAGCAGGTCCACGGCCCCGCCTACAACGCCTACGCGGCCCGGGTGGGCCGGTTCGTGCCCGGCGTGGGACGCGAGCGGCCGATCCGGTAGCGACCGGCTGCCAATCCTTCGCTGGGAGGCTTGTTGCCCAGCCGGCCGATAACCGTTCCCTGCAGTGACCCGATTGGGCAGTCGAACCGGTGCGGGTACCGTGTGGGCGTGCTCTCCGATTTGTCCTCTTTGGCTGGAATGTGACGCTATGACTTCTCCGGTGCGCTCGCGGCGCAAACTGCGGATTCTGACGACGATCGCCGCTGTGTTCGTAGTGGTGGTGGCAGCGGTACTGGTGACCGCTGCCCGCGACAACGAGGGCGCGAGGTCCAGTGGTGAGTCGTCGAGTGCCGCGCCGGTGTCGGCCGTGCGCCCGGACAGTCATCGGCTATCCACCGCCGCCGACGGCAGGGTGACGCTGGTGGAGTTCCTCGACTTCGAATGCGAAGCATGCCGGGCTGCTTACCCGCTGGTCGAGCGACTGCGCGAAGAGTATGGTGACCGCGTCAGTTTCGTGGTGCGCTATTTCCCGATCCCCTCGCATTTCAACGCCGAACGGGCCGCGCGGTCGGTGGAAGCTGCCGCCCAGCAGGGTCGCTTCGAGCAGATGTATCAGCGCATGTACGAGACGCAGGCCGGATGGGGCGAGCAACGCGTTCCCGCCGATGAGGTCTTCCGCGGTTTCGCTGCCGACCTCGGACTCGACCTGGCCGCCTATGACGCCGCCTACAACGATCCTGCCACCTTGGATCGAGTGCGCAGCGATTTCAACGACGGTATCGCCCTGGGTGTACAAGGCACCCCCACTTTCTTTGTCAACGACGAAATGGTGACCGCGAACAGCTACGAAGACCTCGCCGAGGCTCTGGACAGCGCGCTGGGCTGAACGAGGGTCTGGCAGCACGGGGCTATATCCGCACACTGCGGGGGCAGGTAGACGTTGTTTCTCCGTGGGTCAGCGTTCGGCCCGGACGGCGTCGAGGTCTGAACGTATGCGGCGTGAAGCGAAGGCGTAGCGCGGCAGTCCAGTGGCCGATGTGGACCACAGGGACTGGGCGGCAAGGAGTCGAATACTACGTTGTGTAGTAGATTGGTCTTGCTTCTGTCCAACCGTGAAGAAGGAATCACTCGTGCTCGTGCGGTCTGCGTCTCGATGGTTGGTCATTGCTGTAGTCGTGATCGGGGCGCTGATCGTGGCGATCTGGCCGCGGTTGACTTCGACCGGGACCGGGCCTCTGGAAGTGGGTGTGACGTCGGGTGCGGCCACAGATTCTTTCGTGGATGCTCCCGAGGCCGGCCTCGCAGGTGCTGAGCGCCTGAAGCCATGCCCTACTCCCACTGCGTCGTCACCCGCTGAGGCGCCCCTGCGTGGCGCCTCGGTGCGGTGCCTGGGATCGGCGGCATCGGTCGATCTGGCAGCCGCACTGAGCGGGAAGCCGACCCTGATCAATTTGTGGGCGTCGTGGTGCGGGCCATGTCGGGAAGAGATCCCTGCGCTCGATGCGTATGCGAACGAGCCCGATTCGGTCCGTGTGGTGGGGATCAATGTGCAAGACGACCCTGTCGCTGCTCTCGGGCTGTTGACCGGTCTGGGTGTCGGATACGCATCGTTCGTCGATACCGGTGATGTACGCAGGGCGTTGTCCGTGCCCGCGGTATTGCCGCTGAGCTTTCTTGTCCAGCCGGATGGTTCGGTCGAGCGCATCACCACACCGGCAGTGTTCGGCAATTCCGCCCAGGTTCGTGCCGCGGTCAGTGAGGTAACCCGATGAGCCGGAAGCACGGCAAGCGAGTCGATTCGCAATCCGCCCCGCCCCGATCTCGGCAAACCCGATGGGTCACCGTGCTCGCGTTGTGTACATGCCTGGTGATCGCTGTGACCGGTTGCGCTTCCGGTTCGGATTCGGTCGCCACGGGTGGCGGCACCTTCGAGTTCGTTTCACCAGGTGGGCAGACCGACATTTTCTACGACCCGCCGGACAGTCGCGGCAAGATCGGGACCCTATCGGGGCCCGATCTCATGTCCGAGGACAAGATGTTGTCGGTGGCCGACTACGCCGGGCAGGTGGTGGTGATCAACCTGTGGGGCCAATGGTGCGGTCCATGCCGTGCCGAGGCCGATGATCTCGAACGCGTATATGCCGCCACGAAAAGCTTGGGAGTGCAGTTTCTGGGGATCAATGTCCGCGATTCCCAGCGTGAGAAAGCGCAGGATTTCGTCATCTCCTACAAGGTCGGCTATCCGTCGATCTATGACCCGTCGATGCGCACGCTGATCGCGCTCGGCGGCACCTATCCCACCAGTGTCATCCCCTCCACCCTGATCCTGGATCGACAGCATCGGGTGGCGGCGGTATTCCTGCGTGCCCTGCTGGCCGAGGATCTGCAACCGGTGATCGAACGCGTGGCGGCGGAACAATGACGGCGCTCGCCCAGGGACTCGGTGCCAGTTTCCAGACCGCCGCCGCAACCGGGCCGCTATTGCTCGCGCTCGCCGCCTGCATGCTCGCCGGTCTGGTGTCGTTCGCCTCGCCGTGCGTGGTGCCCCTGGTACCCGGCTACCTGTCTTATCTCGCTGGTGTCTCCGGCGCCGGCGCCGCTCCGAACACCGTCTCAGGTGAGCGGCGCTTCTCCGGAGATCGGTGGCGGGTGGCAGGGGCGGCAGCGTTGTTCGTCGCCGGTTTCACCGTGGTCTTCGTCTTGGCCACCGCGTCGGTATTCGGCGTTATCGGAGTGCTGCGGCTCAACGAGGACTTGCTCCAGCGAGTCGGTGGAGTGATCACAATCGTGATGGGGCTGGTGTTCGTCGGATTCATCCCGGCAATGCAGAAAGACACCCGCCTCGCCCCGCTACGCATTCCTTCGCTCGCGGGCGCGCCGCTGCTCGGCGGAGTATTCGGGTTGGGCTGGACCCCGTGTCTGGGACCTACCCTCGCCGGAGTGCTTTCGGTCGCTGCCGGAACCGAAGGTACGACTGCCGCGCGGGGCGTGGTGCTGATCATCGCCTACTGCCTCGGGCTCGGATTACCGTTCATCGTTCTCGGTTTCGGCTCTGCGAAAGCTTTGCGGGGAATCGGTTGGTTGCGCCGGCACGCCCGCACGATCCAGATCGCCGGCGGCGTCATGCTCGTCCTGGTGGGCGCAGCCCTGGTGAGCGGCGTGTGGGCACTGTTCATCGGCTGGTTGCGCAATGAATTCGTCACCGCGGTGGTACTCCCGATATGACCCGCCCCGGCCGTCGCCTCCGCGAGGATCAGGCCCGCTGGTCAAGTGTTTCGAGTGCTGCTCGTAAGCGGGCGGTGGCGTCCGCGGCGACCGGGCGGAGCTGCGGGTCGCTGGTGACTCCGACCATGAGGTCGGGGTTCATGGCTTCGACGTGGATCAGATCCGTGTCGTGGGGGTCGCGGCGCACGACGACGTTGCAGGGCAGCAGCAGCCCGATCTGGCGGTTGATGTCGACCGCCTGGTGGGCCAGGGGTGGGTTGCAGGCGCCGAGGATTCGGTAGTTCTCCATGTCGTGGCCGAGTTTGGCCTTCAACGTGGCTGCCATATCGATGTCGGTGAGGATGCCGAATCCTTGTCCGGCCAGGGCTTCCCGGACCGCGTCCACGGCGTCGTCGAAGTCGGTGTGCAATGTGGTCGACAGGGCGATTTCCATGACGTGAAGCACCTTCCTTGCTCGAGATGTCAGGCGTGGCCGGGTGGGCAGATTCCGGAGGTGATGCCCGTGCGGCGCATGAGTAGCGTGGCCGGGCACCAGCCCACCGCGCTGTAGAGCAGCAGGTTGGCGCCGACGAGTGCCGGTACGATCAGCCACCACGCCGATATCGTCGCGGCTGCAGCGGTCCCGGCCAGGACCAGTGTCCCGGCCAGCAGCGGTACCAGCCGGGCAATGGTCCAGCCTCTACTGGTCAGCGGTGAGCTCGGCATGATCTTCCTTTCTCGGATCCGTCCTCGCGAGATGGTTCCCCGGGGTCAGGCGAGGGCGAGGAACAGTTTTTCCAGTTCGGCCACGGTCAACGGGTCGCCGGATTCTTTCGTTTCATCGAGGCATTCGCGCAGTCCTGTGGCCAGGATTTTGAACCCGGCTCGGTCCAGGGCGCGTGAGACGGCCGCGAGTTGGGTGACTACGTCTTTGCAGTCGCGTCCCTGCTCGATCATGGTGATCACTCCGGCGAGCTGCCCGTGGGCCCGGCGCAGCCGGTTGAGTACCTGGGTGATGCTGTCTTCGTCGCCGATCACGGCGTCCTCCTTCATAGCCATCCGAATAACCCACAATACCCCCCGGGGTATATATATCGGCCTGTCAGTGATGGGCGAAACTGACCCGCGGCAGGACCCGGCGCAGCCAGGCCGGCGACCACCAGGCGGCACGGCCGGTGAGCCGCAGGATGACCGGTAGCAGGACCAGCCGCACGATCAGGGCGTCCAGCAGGACCGCGACGCCGAGGATGATGCCCATTTCCTTCGGGGGCAGCGGTTCGGCGAGGGCGAAGGTGAAGAACACCGCGACCATCACCGCCGCCGCCGCGAAGATGACCCGCCCGGAATGGGCCAGCCCCTCCACCGCCGCGGTCGCGGCATCACCGGTGCGTTCGTACTGTTCTTTGGCGCTGGCCAGCAGGAACACGGTGTAGTCCATCGCGATAGCGAAGATCATGGCGAAGAAGAACACCGGACCCCACCCGTCGAGGAACCCTTGCGGAGTGAAGCCGAGTAACCCGGCGCCGTGGCCGTCCTGGAAGATCAGCTTCGCCACCCCGAACGCCGCGGCGGTGGAGCCGAGGCTGACCAGGGTCCCCAGCGCGGCGATCAGCGGGGCCTGCAGCGCCACCAGCAGCAACACGAACCCCAGAACCAGAATCACCGAGACCACGATCGGCAGGTAGTCGTTCAGGGCCTGCTGCAGATCCAGGTTCTCCGCGGGTGCGCCCCCGACCAGGGCTTGGTCGGGCAACCGTTCCCGCAACCCGTCCAGAACTGGGCCCATGCGCTCATCGGAGGGATCCATAGCCGGCAGGGCCTGCATCATGACCCACCCGGAATCGTCGACGGCGGGCTGGGCGGGCGTCACCATCGCGATGCCCGCACCCGTCGCCGCCTCGGCGGTGTGGCCGGCCTGATCGGCAGGGGTGATGATCTGCAGCGCACCGGGCGCACCGTCACCGAGCTGACGCTGGACCAGCTCATAGCCCTGTCGCACCGGCGCCTGCTCAGGCACCACCTGGATCGAGGGCATCGCGACCTTCAACCCGAGAACCGGCAGCGCCAGCACGATCAACACCCCCGCCCCGGCAATCGCGAACGGCCACGGACGCTCATGCAGCAACCGCGCCCACCGGGCGAAACACGGCGACCGGTGCTGCTGCCGGGCCGCATACGGCAACGCCGCCGCATTGATCCGCTTCCCGAGCGCGCCGAGCGCGGCCGGCAGCAACGTCAGCGTCGCCGCCAGAACGAACACAACCGCGAGCATGATCCCCACCGCCATCGTGCGCACCGCCGGCGCCGGCACCAGCAACACCGCAGACAGGCTCACCAGCACAGTCAGACCCGACAGCACCACGGCCTTACCCGCGGTGGCCATCGTCTCGGCGACCGCCCGCCGCGCATCGGCGGTCTTGCTCAGGGCGTCACGGAATCGGGCCACCATGAACAGCGCATAGTCGATACCCAGCGCGAGGGCGAACATCATCGCGAAGTTCATCGCCCACACCGAAATCGGGGTCACCTGGTTCAGCAGCACCAGCCCACCGGCCGAGGCCACCAACCCGGCCACGGTCAGCAACAGCGGTAGTCCCGCTGCGACCAGTGAACCGAACGCCAGCACCATGATCAGTAGCGTGACCGGCCACGAAAACAGCTCCGCCTGGATCATCGCGTCGTGATTGGCCTTGTTGAAATCACTCCACAGCGCCGAGGCTCCCGTCGGATACACCTCGACACCCTCGCCTGAGAGCGCCGTCAGCGCCGCTTTGTGTTCGTCGACAGCCCGGACCATGTCATCGGCCGAGGCGTTCGCCCCCGCGATCAGAATGCCGGTATGCCCATCCGGGCTGATCGTCATCCCCGGCTGCGGGTCGATCACCTGCCCGAACCGGGAATCACCGGCGAATACCGTCGACACCTCGTCCAGCACCGTCTGCATCCGCGGATCGGAGAGCTGTGCGGCATCGGAATGCACCACCACCTGCACCGCCGCCGAGGAATTGCCGCCGAAATGTTGCTGCGCCAGCTCCCGAACCTGCACGGATTCCGAACCGTTGGCCTGCCACCCCGCACCGGCCAAGGAACTGAACACACTGGGCGCCGCAGCACCGAGCGTGACCAGCACTACCAGCCAGACCCCGAACACCACCCGGGCACGACCGGCCATCACGGACCCCAGCCGCGCGAGCGCCCCCGCACTCGTCCGACCGGGTCCAGCTGTACTCGGCGGCCGGTCCGTCGTCGTCTCCGTCATGGTCTTCTGCCCTCTCGGCCTGCGCCAGTTCTGCGTCCTAATACCCCCGGGGGTATTTGCCATCGGCGTCCAAGATATACCCCCCGGGGTATTACTGAAATGGGACTCTCGCCACAGCAGGGGTCCGGACGCCGGAGGAACGGAGACCGCCGTTCGCCGCGATACCTCGATTCCGCCGCGGCTACCCCGGAGCTGTCGCCCACCGTGATGGAGTTGGCGATGCGCTCACCTGGCCGCATGCCTGGTGATCGCGGTCGCGGAGTTCCCGCCGATGGTCTTGTGTTGATCCCGGCCCGAGGAGTTCGGCGCCCCGGGGAGGGCGCAGGCCACAAGCTCTGCTGCCCCATGGATGCGGTGGCGTACCCGCGCATATGCGAGTGGCCTGCGATATTTCGGGGTTTCCCCTGATGTGTGAGTCCCGGCCGGCTGGTTGAGTTGTGTCATGTCCGGTGACGCAACCAACGGTGAACTGGACCGTGTGGAGCGGATTTTCGATCGCCTCGCGGCCGGCTACGACCGGCAGATCGGCTGGTCTGAACGCCTGCTACTCGGTGATGCCCGCCGATGGGCGATCGGGGAAGCCCGCGGGGAAGTGGTCGAGATCGGTGTCGGCAGTGGGTTGAACCTGCCGCTCTATGGTGCCGGTGTCACACGGGTGATCGGTGTGGAGTTGTCCGAGCGGATGCTCGATCTCGCGCGCGGCCGGTTGGCGGCGGTGCCGGTGGAGTTGCGTCAGGGTGATGCCCAACAGCTCGATCTTCCTGCAGAGTCGGCAGATTCGGTGGTCTCGACCTACACGTTCTGCACGATCCCCGATCCGGGCGCCGCCGCAGCGGCGGCGTGGCGGGTACTGCGCCCGGGCGGTGTCTTCGTCGCGGTCGAGCACGGTCCGGCCCGTGCTCGACCGGTCGCGGCGGCGATGCGGATGTTGGAGCCGCTGGCGGTACGGTTCGCCGCGGACTACCTGACCCGGGAACCGGTCGGCTACCTCACCGCCGCAGGCTTCACCATCGAGCACTACGCCCGCACCGGTCGCGGCGGCGTCGTGTTCCGTGTCCTGGCCCGTAAACCCGAGTAGAGCCGGGGCCCAGGCGGGGAGACGAATCCCGGTATCGGCTCGGTCGCCGAAGGCGCCGCAATCCGGCAGTTGCCGCCCTGGTCGCGAACCGAAACCGAACCCCTGTCGCTGGCCTCCTGGCCGGGCCGAGAGGAGGGGTGATCCGGTCAGCTGTCGGGTGACTCGCGGGCGAGGCGCGCGACGGTGTGGATCACGTCGTCGACGAGGCGTTCGAACAGTTCGTCTGTGTCGGGCAATGCCTCGCGCTGTGCGCGTCGTAGCAGCGGTAGGTCGAGGCCGGGGTGGCTGTCGAGCCAGGCCTGGGGTACCAGGTGCCGGCGGTGTTCGGGATCTTCGGCATCGGCTCTGTAGTCGATGAAGAGTGCGAACCCGTAGAGGCGCACCAAAAGGTCGCTGTGGACGAACAGGGCATCTCGCAGATCGAGCCCGATCGCGACCAGGAACTCCAAAAACAGTTCCGGGGCGGTGAGGCGCTGGGCAGGTATGCGCGCCTCACCCACGCGTTCGTCGAGTGAAACCAGTAATGCGCGGGGGTGGCGCCGCGCCGTGTCGCGCAGCTCGCGGCAGTAGTTGCGTAGTCCGGCGCGCCAGTCGCCGGGGTCGAGCCGGGGGACCGGCCAGTGCGATAACCACAGCTCGACTGCCCGGTCGACGACCTCCTCGCGGTCCTGTACGTGCCGGTACAGGGCGCGAACGGTAACGCCCAGCTCTGCGGCGAGATCGTGCATCGTCACCGACCCGAACCCGCGGCGTCCCGCCAGTTCGAGCATGGTGGCGGCGATCGAATCGGCGGTGAGCGTCGCCCGGCCGCCACGTGTCACGGGGCTGCGGCGTCGACGGCCCGGGGGCAGTGGCTGGGGCATTCTCGACACACTAGAACATAGTTGACGTTCATGGTGCATTGACTTCAATGGCTCCGGTCCAGCACACTCGGTTGGCCGAGAATCTGCTGTTCCACTTCTCCGATGCGAGAACTCATGCCCGAAAGGGGCACCCCGATGACCGCTACACCGCTGCAAAATCATGACCTCGACCGTTTGGTCGCCGATCTGCAACAGCGCAGCGCAGCCCAGGTTCCGGCGATCACCGGCTACTTCGCCGACCGGGCAGACCGCGGCGTCGCCACCGACCTCGCTGACCTCGACACCGCCGCCGATGAATTTCTCTCCGACAAACTCGTTGCCTTGGAACACGACAAGGCACTGCTGTGCCATCGGTTGTGCCTGGCGATGCGCGCCCGGCGGGTTGTCGAGGTCGGTACTTCCTACGGTGTGTCGACGCTCTATCTTGCCCAGGCCGTCCGCCTGGTGGTCGAAGCCGACGGTGGAACCGGTGTGGTGGTCGGCACCGAGCACGAACCGGCCAAGGCTGCCGCCGCGCGCGATCACTTCATCGCCGCGGGACTCGACTCCTATATCGATTTGCGCGAGGGCGATGTTCGAGTGTCCCTACGAGATCTGGACACACCTGTCGACCTTGTGTTGATCGACATCTGGCCGGGCGTGGCCCGGCCCGCGCTCGAGGTGGTCGTCCCGAAGCTGCGCCGCGGCGGGGTGGTGTTGATCGACAACACCGAAAACCGGCCCGAGATCTACCGCGATGTCTTCGACTACATCGATGACCCCGCAAATGGCCTGGTCACTCAAACCTTGCCGTTTCGAGGGGGTTTGGAGATGGTGGTCAAAGGGTGAACACCGGACCAGGCGCCCAGCGAGTGGGCGCCTGGTCACGGACGTCGGGTGTGCTCGGCTTTCGGAGGTGGACCTCATGTTGTCGAGCAGGACCCAGTGGTTGCTCGGTCAGCTGGTCACCGAGACGCTGACGCCAGGAGTGCTGATCACCGGTTGATCGATCACCACCGTGAGAGTCGAGCCGGGGGTTCGCGCCGCTCGCTCGGCGAACTGGGAGATGTTCTCGGCGAGACGCTGTTTGGCCTGCGGCGTGAAGCTGGGCGGCAGCGTGCCCAGAACGGGGCCGAGGTTCATAGCGGTGATCGCCGCGGCTTCGGTGTGTGTCAGCTTCACGGTAACCGTGCTGTCGGAAGGCGTTACCGACACCGCCGACGCCGGTGCGCTTGTCAGCAGGAGACAGCCGAGGGGAGCGGTGATTGCGGTCAATGGGGCGAAGATTCTCACAGGATTCCTTTGCTGCTGTTGTGGAACGGGATCGATTGGGGAATCCGCCGGGCGTGTCCCGGGCCGTTCGGCGGATGAAAATTGCGTGTAGCGGCCGGTCTCGGCCTTGTATGCGGCGCAGCGGGGTGATCGCTCTCCGCGCCAGGTCACGGGGTGAGAAGGAGCCGATCGGTCAGGCCGGCGCCGGCTCCGGTTGGGCAGGTTTGGTGGGGCGCGACCGGTCGAGGTGATGCAGAGCCAGTGCGGAGATCGCGCCGATGGCGGCGAGACCGACCCAGACGAGGATTTCGGCACCGGCTTCCCGCGCCGCTCCCAGAACGGCTCCGGTCGCCAGGTTGCCGAGCAGGATGCCGACACCGACGATGGTGTTGTAGAAACCGTAATGGGTGGCTACGAGCCGGTTCCCGGCCAGCGATACGACAGTGTCCATTTCGAACGGGAACACCGTGGCCGTGCCGACGGCGAGCAGAGCCGCCGAGATCAGCAGCGCCGTGTAGGCAGCAACGACGCCGAAAGTGCCGACACCTGGCGCGATGGCCAGTGGTATGAACGCGACCGCGAGGATGCACATGCCGATCACCAGGGCGCGCCCGGTTCCGAATCGTCCGGCGAAGAACGTGGTGATGCGCAACTGGCCGGCGATTGCCACAATCGCGGACACCACGAACACCGCGGAAACCAATACCTGGGCGTGGGTGCCTGCGATGGCCTCGGCCTGCAGCGGCAGCGCCAAGTAGGTCTGGAACGACAACACGTAAGACCCGATCATCGCGACGGAGAACCACGCGAAGCGGCGATTGCCGGCAACGGTCCGCCAGTCGTGGAGCACCGAGGTCTTCTCCGCAGCCTCCGGGGCACGCCGGGTAGGCAGCGCACACAGTTGCGCTACGGTCAGCGCGGCGAAGACCACCGCCGCAACACCGGCCGTGGTTTGAAAGTCCAGGGCCATCAGCGCCAGACCCACCAGGGGACCTGCCAGTATTCCGGCCTGGTAGAACACGTTGAACACCGCGAAGGCTTCCACGCGGCGCTCTCCGGTATCGGCGGCCAGGTAGGCCCGGACAGCCGGATTGAACAAGGCGCCCGCGAAACCGGTCGCGGCCGACGCGATCAGCAAGGCTGGTAGTGAAGTCGCGAAGACGAGCAGCGCGAAGCCACCGGTGCGCAATAGGCATCCGGCGACGATGAGCGGTTTGTAACCCAGCCGGTCGGCGAGGGTGCCGCCGATGAGGAACATGCCCTGCTGAGAGAAGTTGCGGACGCCCAGCACCAGGCCCACGGCCCATGCGGCAAGGCCGAGCGGACCGGCCAGATACCCGGCCAGATACGGCATGAGCATGTAGAAGCCGAGGTTGATGCCGAATTGGTTGATCATCAGCAGTCGCGCCGGCAGGTCGAAGCTGCGGAATTTCGCCAGAAGCGTCACCGTGCCGCCTCCGAGTAGGTCGTGAGGGTGCGCGGGTCGATCACCGTGGTGCAGCGCGTCCAGGTCCGCACCACCCGTTGCTCGGGATGCTCGATGGTCTCCGGATCCAGCGGGGGTTCGGCATCGAGCAGGCCGTGCTCGGCGCAGTAGGCGTCGTTGTAGACCGTGTCGAAATAGCGGTGCGGACCATCGGGGAACACCGCGGCGATCCTTGTGCCCGGCTCGTGCATACGCGCTACCCATCCGGCCACCAGCGCCGCCGCGCCCACGCTCCAGCCACCGCTGGCGTAGTGGGTCGAGGCCAGGGCGCGGCAGGCCCAGACCGCGTCGGCCGGCCCGACCCAGTGCACCTCGTCGAAGGCGCCGTAGTCGACGTTGGCCGGGTAGATGCTCGAGCCCAGACCCCGCATCAGGCGAGGTTGGGCCGGCTGGCCGAAGATGGTGGAGCCTACGGTGTCTACACCGATGAGCTTCATCTCCGGCTGGAACCGTCGTAGTACTCGGGCCACTCCGGCGGAGTGCCCGCCCGTGCCGACCGCGCAGACCAGCACGTCGACTCCACCCACCTGATTGATCAGCTCCAAGGCGAGCGATTCGTAACCGGCGACGTTGTCGGGGTTGGTGTACTGGTCCGGGCACCATGAGCCGGGTTCGGCCGCCAGCAATTCCTCGACCCGTTCCCGGCGTGCCTGCTGCCAGCCGCCGGCCGGATGAGGTTCGGTCACCAGCTCGACCTGCGCCCCGTAGGCGGCCAGCATTCGGGAGACGATCGGTTCGAGTCCTGGATCGGTCACCACCGTGGTCGGATGCCCGGTGACGATCCCTGCCAGGGCCAAGCCGAGGCCCAGGGTTCCGCTGGTGGATTCGATGATGCGCGCTCCGGGCGCCAGATCGCCGCGTATCTCGGCTTGCCGCACCATATGGAGAGCGGGCCGGTCCTTCATACCGCCCGGGTTGGCGCCTTCGAGTTTCGCCCAGAAACCCCGGTCGGGTGGCGCCAAGGGGGGCCCGATCCACTGCACCGGGGTGTTACCGATCAATTCGTGGGGAGAACGGGCACAGCGTAGCGCCTCGCCCCAGGGTTCGGTGATATCCGCGAGAGACCGGGACATGACGACATCGTCCATGTGTGTCGCTTTCTGTATGAGCGCCGTGGCGGCGCCAGACGTATTTCGGGCAGCGGACACCGACCGCGCGGCCCTGTGGACCGTCGGCCTGGCGCTGGCCTGTCAGCGTCTGGAGATACAGAAACGGGTCAAGGTGTCACGGCCACCCGAAGACGTCGGCGGGCCGGTGGAGAAAGAAAATGCTGACGGTGGGAGGGGGCTCGCGACCACCGCTTGCACGCTTTGGCCGGGTGCGATGCGAGCTTTCGGTGTATCGGATCCGCCGGCCACGAACTCGTCGGCGGACATGTGACGGGCGTGCGGTTGCTCTTCGGGGGTACCGGCTGGAGTGCAGAACTCCGCCTCAGCGGCGCCGAAGGCCTCGACGCCGGAGGACGACGTGGTCGTCTGGTGAAGATGGTCGCGCTCGCTGTCGCAACCCGCGAGCGAGAACACCAGAACCAGGATCGCCATCACCCACGTCATGGCAAGGCGGTGGTGCGAGCGCTGCCGATCGCCCACCGGAACCTCCAATTGGTGACTCATTGCTATCGCGTGGGGTGCTGTTCTGTCCGGAGATGTACCGCCGCGGCGGAGGTTGATCTGCGGGCTGGGCGTGTCGCTGGTTGCCTGAGAGAAGTGGCCCACCCGGGTCGTTCCGCCCGGTTCCGCTTGGTGACGTGATGCGGCAATCGCTTGCCGCGTACCTCGTTTGGTGTGCGGAACGCCGTGAAAGCCGGAATGAAGCGGGCCTTCGATTTTTCCGGGGCCCGCAGCGCACAAGATGTGCCGGGTGAACCGGTGCGGGTGTCGAGCACGGGAGAACCATAGGCGCCCACGCGCCTCCAATCTGTGTCCGTGATCACCTTGTATGGCCATTCTCAGAAACTTCTCAGTCACGTGCCCGTAATGCGAGACGTGTAGCGGTGAAGTGATCATGATATTGCCGAATCGAAATGGGCAAAAGGTGTTTCGGCGTTGCCATCAGACGCCGAACCTGTCTGCGACTTCCGGAAGCGCGGCGGCGAGCCGATCCACGTGGTCGGCCGATGTGAACTGCGCCGGGGTGACACGCACACAATCGCCGCGCGCTACCCCGCCGCGCCGAACTGTGAAGATGCCGTGTTCGTCGAGCAGATGAGCGACGATGGCCTCGTTGTCGGCCTGCGACGTGCGGCCCCGGATTCGAAACGACGTGATCGCGCCGTGCATCGTGGGATCGTCGGGCGTCAATATTTCCAGGTTGCCGAGGTGCCGCACTCGCCGCACCCAGTAGTCGCGCAGGTACTGCAGGCGCGCTTGTTTCGCTGCCGCGCCGAGTGCGGTATGGCATTCCAGGGCGGTATTTATAGTCAGAAACGCTGCTGAGTCCAAGGTGCCGGAGTGCACCCGCGCGCGAATATCGTCGGGAGGATAGGTCCGGTCGCCGAACGCGATATCGGTATCGCCGAGGCGCTCATTGCGGATGTAGAGAAAACCGGTGCCGAGCGGGGCGTTGATCCACTTGTGCAACGAAAAACCGACGAAGTCGGCACCCAGATCGGCAATGGAGAAATCGAGCTGCCCCCAAGAATGCGCAGCGTCGACGATCACATCCACCCCGCGCTGCGCGGCCATCGCGACGATCTCCCGCACCGGGACGACCAGACCGGTGCGGTTGTTCATATGGCTGAGCAGCAGCAGTTTCACCCGACGGTGCTCGCTGAGCGCACGAGCGTAGGTGTCCAGGACGACTCGGTGTGTGGCCGGTTCGGGAATGGTGATCTCGACGACCTCTACCCCGCGTCGGTCGCGAAGGGAATCGACCGCGTATTGGCAGCTGTGGTAGTCCAGGTCGGCATACATCACCGCGTCGCCGGGCCGAAGCTTGTTGTACCCGGTGATGAGACTCTGCAGGGCCTCGGTTCCCCCGCGGGTCAGGGCGATCTCGTCGACTTTCGCGCCGACTGTGTCTGCGAGTTGCCGCCGAATATCCTCCAGCTCGGGCTTGTAGGTAGTTCTCAGCAGGTAGGAGTTGGATTCGTTGAGCCGATCCATATTGGTGAGATACGCCTGCCGCACGGGAGTCGACATGATGCCGTAATAGCCGTTTTCCAGGTTGACGATGTCCGGGGTCTTCGGGAACTGGCCCGCGACCCGGGCCCAGAACTGCTCATCGCGCGCCAGCTCCTCGGGCGCGATGCCCGCGGGGGCTGCGACAGGAGCCACATCGGGTGAGGCGTCCCGAGGGCGATCCGCGCGCAGAAGACTCGATGCCAGCAGGCCGATGCCGGCGCCGGTGAGCAGCCCGCGCCGTGAGGCGGTCATGGCGAAACCCCTTTCGATCTCTGTCGGCGTCGTGCCGGAAGCGTTCGGGTGGTGGTCGCACCGGAGAGGTGATTGCCCGGCGGGCTCCGCGATTCGTATCGGAAGCTTGGGGCGCTTGGTCTTGACCGGGCTGCAGTGACTCTGTGACGAACGTGGCTCGGCGATTGTCGGCATGAGTATCCACAGCTGTTGCCGCGGATGCAATTTCGGTGAACCGATGGTGAGTCGTTCGATTGATCGCGGCGCGATCCGCCGACTCGGGGTCGCAAGGGTTCGTACCACCGCCGCCTGGATACGCGACGGCCGCGCCTCGGTATGCGATCCGCTTCTAATGGTTATCGTTCGCTGACTTGCTCGCTTTGATCGACCTTGGGTGTCGCCGGTCCGGCGGCGCTCTCCAACTGTGGGTGACAGGTTGCCGCGCTTGGTAAGCGATCCGGTAATTCCTTGTCGCGGAACCCGATCGGGGGACATGTGGGCACAGTAGCTGGATGTGCGGAAGCCTTCGAAGGACTGTCCCCGGGGGTGGGAACGGCGTGCCGAGGATGCCGGTGAGTGCATCTGACGGTGAAGAACCGGAGACGCCCTCACGTGGGCGGGTGGTGTCCCGAATCACCCGATCTGTCTACCCTAGAAGCCTTTTCGGTTGTGCGCCAGTAGTACCGATTCTGTGCTGGCAGGGGTAACTGATACGTGGCCGAAATGGACACAACTGGGTGCCTGGCCGGATGGCCTCGGTCAGCTCTTCTTCCGTGAGCGGAGGAGTATCCAGGTCGAGCCGGCAACGCCCAGAATGCCGAACACGACGATCGTGCCGAGTAGGGCGGCGGAGGGCCCACCGGTGTCCGCCGGTTCCGGCTGCTCGGCTGCCGCCGACGGTGCCGGTGCGGGAGTTGCTGGGGCCGCCGTAGCGGCCGTGCCGGTCACCGTGAACGAATACGAGCCTGTGATGGGGTGACCATCAGCGGAGATCACCCGGTAGGCCGCGGTGTAGGAGCCCGGAGGCAAGGTTCCCTCGATTCCCGTGCGCACCCGCTCTCCGTCGGCTGTCGGGGCGCCGTCGTCGAACCGCCGACCGGACTGGTCGCTGATCGCCACGGTCAGGAACGACGAATTGATGACTTGATCGAACACCAGCTCGACCTCGGCGGGTGCGGCGGTCAGCGATTCCCCCTCGGCGGGGGAGGAGCTCACCAGGGAGCTGTGCGCGGTGGCAACCCCTGGGCTCATCAACAGCGCTGCCGCCGTCAGCAGCATGACGAAATGCAGAATACGTCTCACAACATCGATCCTTCCCGGTTCGGGCTCGGCCGGGCACCACCCTATTACTATGCGTAATAGTTTTTATTGTGGGGCGTCACGATGCTTTGGGTGACCATTCAGTGGACCGCTTTAAAACTATGTAGCGTAGTATTTCGCGTGGCTGTTTCGTAGCGATGACTTCCAGGAGGGCCGATGCCCCGACGTAGGGACGCACCACCGAGCCGCGGGAAAACCAGACCCGGCGCGGTTCGCGGACTCGGCAGGTCACGGCAGTTCCCCTGGCTGTCGATAGCGGGCAGTGCCGTAGTCCTCGCGCTGATCGCCGTACTGGCGATCGACCTCGTTCCCGACTATCAACGTAGTGCGGAGCGTGCCCGCTTCCTCCCCGATGCGGAGAACCCGGACCCATCGGTGAACATCGATGGTGTCCTGCGTGTGGACTACCCGCCGGCCAAACATGTACAGAGCCCGCAGCGCGTGGCCTATGAGATCACGCCGCCACTCGGCGGGCCGCACGATCAGTACTGGGCAACCTGCACCGGTGTCGTGTACTCCCAGCCGCTACGGCCGGAGAACGCCGTCCATTCCCTCGAGCACGGAGCTGTGTGGATCACCTACTCGCCACAACGGTTGTCCGCCGGAGATATCGAGGAGCTGAGCAGCAAGGTCGAAGGGGAGCAGTACATGATGATGTCGCCGCATCCCGCGCTGTCCGCGCCCGTGGTGGTGCAGTCCTGGGGCAGGCAACTCACAGTCGATTCGGTTGCCGACGAGCGGATCGACCGGTTCGTCAGCGCGCTACGGCAGAACCCGAATACCCACCCCGAGCCCGGTGCCAGCTGCTCGACGATTCCCGGAGGTTTCGATCCCGATCAGCCGCCACCGGCCGAAACGGAGCCGCCGGGTCCCGACGCCGTTCCGGTGGGGCAGGCCGGGGACGAGCCGCAGGGTGGCAACGGTGGCAACTGAGAATCCGGAGAACGCGGCAGCGCCGACGGTCCGTCGCGGGCTGGGGGGCTCTACCACGCTGGTCGTGCTCGCCGTCCTCATCGCACTCCTGTCGGGTGTGCTGATCGGGCGGCTGACGAACCAGTCGGAACAGGCTGTGCCCGAACCCGGCCGGGTGGATGTGGGTTTCGCGCAGGATATGTCGGCGCACCATGCACAAGCCGTGGAGATGTCGGGGATAGCTCTGGCTCGCTCGGTGACACCGGAGGTTCGCACGCTGGCCTACGACGTGGCCACGAGTCAGCAGAGCCAGATCGGCACCATGCAGGGCTGGCTCCGGTGGTGGAACCGGCCGGCGGTCAACGCCGAAGCGCCGATGCAATGGATGGACCAGGGATCCGGTGCCGGCCACTCCATGCCGGGGCAGAACGGATCGGCCATGCCCGGCATGGCTACGCCGGACGAGCTGCGCACATTGCGCCAAACCTCGGGCTCGGACTTCGACGCTCTGTATCTGCGGTTGCTGCTGCGCCACCATGAAGGTGGGCTGCCGATGGCCGACTATGCGCGGGTGAACGCCGAGACGGCGTTGGTGGCGGAGTTCGCCGACCGAATCGGCCAGACGCAGACCGCGGAGTCGGACTCGATCCGGCAACTGCTCGCGATGCGCGATCTGGGGCCCCTGCCGCTCGAGCAGCCACACCGATGAGCGCCGTATCGGTCGGCGCCGGTTCATGCCCAACGACCTCGATGCTCGGTGATCATCTTCTATGGGTCTGAATCTTCCCGCAGCACCGCCGTCATGGCTGTCGTACCTGGCGTGGGACCCGGACTCCGTCCCTGTCCTGCCGATTCTGGGCACGGGGCTCATCGCGTTGTACCTGGCGGGGGTTTACCGGGTACGTAGCGCGGGGCGTCGATGGCCGTGGTGGCGGACCGTCAGCTTCGTGTGTGGATGCCTGGTGCTCATCGCGGTCACCGGGCTGGCAATCGACGGGTACGGCCATCGATTGTTCAGTGCCTGGATGATCCAGCACCTGACCTTGTCCATGCTGATCCCACCACTGTGGGTCCTCGGCTGCCCCGGTGTGCTTCTGCTGCGTGCCACCCCCCACCGCGGCTGGGGCCGGTCAGTGCTGGGGGTCGCTCTCGCCGGGCTCCGTAGCCGGGCGACCCGTGTGCTACTGCACCCGGGGTGCACCGTGCCGCTTTTCCTGTTCAGTTACTACGGGCTGTATTTGACTCCGCTGCTGGACTGGCTGGGCACAAGTCCACTCGGCCACCTCGGCCTGCAATTGTTCTTCCTGGCGACGGGCTTGCTGTTCATCGTCCCGGTGCTTTCAACCGGGCCCTTGCCCATGCGGCAGACCAACCTGGGCCGCTTCTTCGACATCTTCGTCGAGATGCCCCTGCACGTCTTCATCGGCGTCATTCTCATGATGGCCACCTCGCCCATGGTCGAACTGTTCGCGGCACCGCCACCGGAATGGGGCGTGGACCCGATGGACGACCAGCAGACGGCCGGTGCTCTGGCGTGGTCCTACGGCGAACCCATTGCGCTGGTCATCGTGCTCCTCTTCGCGAGACGTTGGTACACCGACGAGCTGCGGGAGAATGCACTGGCCGAGCGGTATCCACCCGCGGGGCCCGACGGTACCGACGAGTTGAGCGCCTACAACGCATACCTTCGGGGTTTACACGGTCTCCCGGTACCTGGCAGCACCGCCGATGTCACCGGCCGGGGGCACTCGCCCGTCGGCGCCGAAAATCTGTGAGCTGGTGTGGATCTCGGCCGCGGCTGCTGGCTTCACCAGGCCGGGTTCTCGCCGGTGCAGCGACCTGCTCCCCGCTCCGGCTCGATCTGGACGGTGACGTGGGACAGCCCGAACCGGTTTTCGAAGACTTCGCGAGATGCGGCGAGGACCGCGGCGGTATCGGCGTCGGTGTCGACGGTCAGGTGTACAGAGGCAACTTCCATACCGCTGGTCAATGTCCAGGCGTGGAAATCGTGCACTTCATGGACTCCGGGCAGTTCGGTGAGTGCGTTGACGGCGGCGGGTACGTCGAGCCCGGAGGGGGCATGCTGGAGCAGGATCCGTACCGCACGCCTACCCAGAGTGAACGCGCGTGGAAGAACGAACAAGGCGATGCCGACGCCGATCAGGGGGTCGGCGTAGCGCCACCCGAAAAGCACGGTGAGCAGGCCGCTGATCAGGACCCCGAACGAGCCGAGCATATCGGCCATCACCTCGAGGTAGGCGCCGCGCACGTTGAGGCTCTCCTCGGCGCCGGACCGCAGGGCCAGGAAGGCGGCGACATTCATGGCCAGCCCGATCACGGCAACGATCGTGACCGGCCACCCCGGCACCTCGGGAGGCGCGGCGAGTCGCGAAACCGCTTCGTAGAGAACCCATCCGGCGACTCCGAACAGCAGCAGTGAGTTCAGTAGGGCCGCGAACACCTCACCGCGGTGCAACCCGAAGGTGCGGTCGGGGCGAGAGGCTGCTCGAAGGGCGATCAGCACCGCAGCCAACGCCATGACGATCCCGAACACGTCGGTGAAAACATGCGCCGAATCCGACAGTAGGGCCAGCGAGGAAGTCGACAGCCCCACTGTCACCTGGGTCACGAGCGTTACCGCTCCCAGACCGGCCGCGATGGCCAGCCGCGGGATATATCGCGCGGATGCGCTGGTTCCAGGGGCCGGTGCGGTGTGAGTGTGGTCGTGCCCGCTCATCAGGTTGCCTCCTCAGGCTTCGAGATTGTCACATAGTAACATGCGCATATATACGATGAGTACGGTCAAGATGTCCCGTCCTGCATGTTCCTCTTGGCTTGCCGTGTGGACGTCGGCGCATAAAACTATGCTGCATAGTAATATTTTCGTTGTTGTCCGGTTACCGCCCACGCACGAAGGAACTCGATTGGCGCGACATCGCAAAACCGAGTTGCCGGTCCCGGTATCTCGCCTGCAATTGCCTGCGGCGGAGGCACGCCCGGCCGGGCAAGCATGGTGGCCGGTGATCTCGGACGAACGGGGGCATCGCTGCCGAGCGGGAACCGAACTCGACACGACCCAGCCTGTGCCGCGTACCGCCTCTGCTGTGGAGCGCTGGGGAAAGGCACGCGACATCCAGTCGGGCAACGCCGGAAAGCAACACCCTCCGCGATCCGGAAGGAATCGGGCGAGCCGTCACCGCGCGCCCTCGCGTTCCACGGTTCAGGTGGTGCTCGCGTCGGTGGCGGCCGGTGCGATCCTGGCCGGCGGAACGTCGACCGCGCATGCCGGGTCCGGTAAGAACCACGGTCACAATCGCATAGTGGACGGCGATGACGATGTGGCATCGGCCGACAATGGGGGCGGAGCTGCGCTGCTGCTCGAGATGCCCGCGGCGCCGCGGATGGCCGAGTGGGCGGATCAGCTGGCGCGGGCGCGCGACCGTCTCATCAAGCAAGCCGAACGCGAGGCCGAAGCGCGTCGTCCGCGGACGCTGGCCCCGGTGAGTGGCACGCTGACCTCGAGTTTCGGGCCCCGGTGGGGCACTAATCACAATGGTCTGGATATCGCCAATGCCATCGGTACGCCGATCGTCGCCGTCACCGACGGCACCGTGCTCGAGGCGGGGCCCGCTCAGGGGTTCGGCCTCTGGATCCGGGTACAGCAGGACGATGGCACGATCGGTGTGTACGGGCATATGAACGAGATATTCGTCGGTGCCGGACAGCGCGTACGCGCCGGAGAGACAATCGCCACGGTGGGCAACCGTGGCCAGTCGACAGGCCCGCATCTCCATTACGAGGTGTGGAACCCGGACGGAGGTCAGTCCGACCCGCTGGCATGGCTGCGTGCCCGCGGTGTCGATATGTAATCATCGCTGTGGACATTGGGTCGCAGAAAGGGAAGGTCATGTACGGGCTCGGCGGTCTCGAGGCCGAAGTGATGGAGATCCTCTGGGACGCCCCGGATGCGATGTCGGTCCACGACCTGGTCGAGGTGCTCGCGAGGCGTAAGCAACTCGCGTACACGACCATATTGACCGTCGTTACCCACCTGTATGAGAAGGGGTGGGTGACCCGGGAAAAACGGAGCCGGGCCTATTATTACTCCCCGCGCAACAGCCGCGCGGAGGCGACTTCGCTGGCCCTGCGTGAGCTGCTCGACGGCAGCAACGATCCCGCCGCGGTCCTGCTGCACTTCGCGGGTACGGTCACCGAGCACGAGGAGCAGGCATTGCGCAAAGGGCTTCGCAAGGGCCGTCGCCGGTGAGTCTCGCACTCTTGTTGCTGGTCGCCGCCGCGCTGATCGCCACCGTCATGCCACGGGTGCTCGAATCGACGCGCCTGGCGGTGACGCGACCGGCGGTCGTGCTGGTGGCCTGGTTGACCAGTATCGGCGCGGTGCTGTTGTTCACCGGTTCGGCCGTCCTGATGTTGCTGGGACCGGAGCATCCCCCGGCCGAGGCCGCTGTCGACGCGGTGCTGCGATGTCTGTCGGCATTTCACCACACCACTCGGCCGTGGGTTTCGGATGTGATGACGATCGTCACTACGTGTGCGGCAATGGCGTTGACCGCGCGAGCCGTGGTGTTCTCACGGCGACACCGCGCTGTCCGGCAGCGGGTGCAGCAACGACACCGCGACACATTGTCGGTCGTCGCTCGTCGCCGTAGTGAAAGCGACGTCATGTGGCTCGACCACGCGGTGCCCCTGGCCTACGCGGTCGGCGGCCGCCCGGGTTTCGTCGTCGCCACCGACGGGCTCTCATCGATGCTGACACATCGTGAACGCGACGCCGTTCTGGCACACGAACGAGCCCACCTGCGCGGGCATCACCATCGAATCGCGGCGTTCTGCGACGTGCTGGCGACGGCTCTGCCGTTTGTGCCTCTCTTCCGTCGTGCGCCCCGCGCGGTCCGGACCCTTCTCGAGCTGCTCGCCGATCACCACGCCGCTCGGGCGACGAGCCCCGCGGTGGTGCGCTCGGCGCTGGCGGCGGTCACTTCCGCCGGAACACCGCTGGCACCGGAATGGAGCCTGCGGGCAGGCGACGACACGGCAGTGCGCCTGGAGAGCCTGGCCTTCGATGTACCCCGCCGGTTCCCGAGGTTTGCCTGCTTGTCGGCAGCAATCACTGTCGTCACGGTCCCCGCGCTGGCTTCACTCGCATTTGTCACGCTCTCCTCGGTGGGAGCCTGCCTGCTGCTGTCGTGAGTCGATGTAGAGCGGCTGGTGGTATGGCGTTCGTTGTCACGGTGCAGGGCGGTTGACCGCTGTCGGCGTAGTAGGGCACGTCGGTAGTCGGAATCGCGGCGGAGGCGCGAGCCCGAAGTCGCGGGAGAGTGATCCCGTGGGGATCGGAAGCGGGAGCCGATCGCTCCCCGGTCCCGGCTCTGTGCCAGGGTATTACTACTATGGATAGTATTTCGCGGGCGAGTGGCCGTGGCGCTCGCACCCCGTTGTCACTGGCCCGCACAGTGCCTCGGCACCTGCTGCTGTGGATGGTGGTCGGCGCGGCCGTTGCGGCTGTGCTGGCGCGGCTGTCCACCGGGGAGGCGCTGCGGTTGCTCGGGCTCCCCGATCCGGGTGTGGTGACCACTGTCGGGTTGCCTGTTGCCATGGCAGTGGGGGAGATCGCGGCGGTGGTGATGGTGGGCTCGTTGCTGCTGGCCGCGGTTCTGGTGCCACCGCAACCGTCCGGTGTACTCGACGTAGACGGCTGCCTGGCCGTGCGGACCGCCGGCATCGCGGCGTCGGTCTGGGCGGGCAGCGCCGTCCTGCTGGTGCCGCTGACGCTGTCGGATACATCCGGGCGGCCGCTAGGGGACGTCGTCACCGATCCACTGCCATTTCTGCGCACGGTCGGCGATATCGAGGTGACCCGGGCATGGGCCTGGACAGCGGTCCTGGGCATTGTCGTCGCGGTGGGTTGCGTGGTGACGCTGCGGCATCGATGGACACCTGTACTGCTGGCCCTGGCGGTGATCTCGTTGCTACCGAGAGCGGTATCGGGGCATTCGGCCACAGGTGGCGACCACGACATCGCCACCAACAGCCTGGTATTGCACCTGATCGCGGCCACCGTGTGGGTCGGTGGCCTGGCCGCACTGGTGTTGCACGTGCGCCGCGGCGGAGAGCATCTCGACGTTGCCCTGCGGCGATTCTCCGTCATCGCGACGGCCGCGTTCGCCGTGGTGGCTGTATCCGGTGTCGTCAACGCCCTGGTCCGCGTGCCGATCGGAGACCTGCTGACCAGCGCCTACGGCGTGCTGGTGTTCGCCAAGGTCGCTGCGCTCGTCCTGGGCGGAACCTTGGGGTGGCGCCAGCGTCGATTCGCAGTCCGCGCGGTCACGGACGATCCCGACGATCGGAGCGCCTTTGCCCGGCTCGCTGTGGCAGAGACCCTGCTGCTGGTGGCGACGGTGGGGCTGGCGGTGGCGCTCGGCCGAACCCCGCCCCCGCCGCCGCGGGAGCGTCGTGAGCCGAGTGTCGTCGAGGAGGTGCTGGGTTACGCGCTCAGCGGCCCGCCGAGTGCGTCGCGTCTTGCTCTCGAGTGGCGTGTGGATCTGCTGTTCGGCGCTGTCGCGGTGGCGCTGGTGGTCTGCTATCTGCTCGGCGTCCGGAAGATGGCCCGGGCCGGGTTGGTCTGGTCACGCGGGCGAACCACAAGCTGGCTGTGTGGCTGCGCGCTGGTGTTGGTGGCGACCTCCTCGGGGCTGGGGCGTTTCGCTCCGGCGGTGTTCAGCGTGCACTCGAGCGCGATTGCCATCCTGGGGTTGGCCGCTCCGCTCTGCCTTGCGGCCGGTGCACCACTCACCCTGGCCCGGTACGCGCTCGGACCGTCGGGTCCCGCAGCGGTTCCCGGGCTCCGGGAGTGGCTGAAAGCACTGCACCGGGGATGGCCGGTCCGCGCGTTGACCCGGCCGCTGGTGGTCTGGGCCCTGTTCGCCGGCGGTTTCGCCTGGTTTCATCTCGGTGGCGTTTACGACTCGGTAGCCGGTTCGCACGTCTGGCACGTGCTCGCCAATGCCTATGTCCTCACCACCGGATACCTGGTGTTCTGGGTCGGGCTCGGCACCGATCCCACCGGTCATCCGCGACTGAGCCGGAGGGACTCCCTGTTTTTCATGGGCTCGGCTTTGGTCGCGTACGTTGCGGTGGCGGCGATCCTGCGAACCGGTGGTCCGCTTGTTGCCGCCGACTATTACACCTCGTTGCGGCGGGACTGGCTCAGCGATCTGGCTGCGGATCAGCGGCTCGGCAGTACCATCGCCCTCGTCGCCGGGCTCGGCGTGTGCATCACCGCCGTGGTGATGCGCCTGCGCGGCGGTGCGGATGAACAATCAGCGGCTGCTAGCCGTCGGCGTGTACGTGATCTTGTGTGAGTCGATCTCCTGGTCTGCCGGAATGGCTGGACGAATCGTCTTGCCGGCCATGAAGTTCACGCGGTCTGTGCAGTGGCCAACGATCGGAGATCGCTGAAATGGATGGTCGAGCCGCGCTCCCTCCGACCGGATTTACGCTGGGCCAGCGTGAGTGGCGGCGGCCTCGAGTGTCGGTCGCCGCGGGTACACAGCGTACGACGACTGAGCGTGGCGTGCTGTGATCATCGCCTACTGCTGCGGGCTGGGCGCGTAGTTTCATACCCGTTCGACGGTCCGAGTGCCGTCCTCCGGATCAGGAGACGCTCTGTGCTTGCGGCGTGGCAGTGTGGGCAGCCACCAGTTCCACTGGCCGAGTACGCGCATGAGCGCGGGGACCAGGACCAGCCGGATGAGGACGGCATCGATGGCCACCGCGACGGCCAGGGCGAATCCGAGTTGTTTCAATTCCAGGATCTGGGCGGTGGTGAAGCTGCCGAAGACCGCAACCATGATCGCCGCCGCGGCGGTGATCGGCCGCGCGGTACGGGCCAGCCCGCCGGCGACAGCGGAAGTGTTGTCCGCCCCGGCGTCGATGTGTTCGCGCATGCGCCGGATCAGGAAGACCTCGTAATCCATCGACAGCCCGAACAGGATCGCGAAAACCATTGTCGGCAGATACACCTGCAGGAATCCGGTACTGGTGAACCCCAGTAGCGACTGGCCCCACCCCCACTGGAACACCGCAACCGTCAGCCCCAGTGCGGCACCGGTGGCGAGCAGGTTCATCACGATCGCCTTGATCGGAAGCGCGAGGCTCGCGAAGGCGATGAGCAGGAACACCAGAGACGCGGCCAGTACGAGGGCGATCACAAGCGGTAGCTTGCTTGTCATCTCGTCGGCGAGATCGACGAATTCTGCGGTGGTGCCGCCGACAAGTATCTGTGGGCCCCCTTTCGCGGACGCCACTTCAGCGGCCTCGCGTAGGTCCCGTACCAGCGTCTCGGCTTGTGCGGAGTCGAAGGGCACGGCCGGGATCACGGCGGCCAGCACCCGGCCGTTGCTCGGCTGAGCGGGGGTCACGGCCTCTACGCGGGCATCGGCGGCGGTAGCGGTGAGGAACTGTTGAACCTGCGCGGATTGCTCGGCGCTGAGCGGGGTGTCGCCGGCGCCGGTTGCGACGACCTCGACCGGTGAGAGGGCTCCTGGCGCAAAATTCTCGGCGAGCACGGTGCCGGCGCGACCGGACGGCGCGTCCCCGAGCGAGTTCGTGCCCATGTCGAGCCCGTAGCGGATACCCAGCAACGGGGCCGCAGCCAGCAACAGCACCGCCACCGTGCCGCCACCGAACAGCACCGGCCGTGCCATGACTATGCGCGCCCATCGAGCCCACCGGCTCGCGGAAGCGTCCGCGTCGGCGGTCATCTCCCGTGGGCGCAGCCGGCGCGGCAGCGCGCCACGGTTCAGGGCGGGCCCGAGTACGGCAAGTAACGCCGGGAGCAGGGTCAGGCCGGCGGTGAGGGTGGCCAGTACCGCGGTGGATACGCCGAGCGCGGCGCCACGGAAGACCGGGGCGTCCATCACCAGCAACGCCGACAGCGAGATCATCACGATGATCCCCGATGCCAGGATGGTCCTGCCCGAGGTCGCCAGAGTGCGCCCCAGCGCCGCGGCGATCCCCGGGTGATCGCGCCGCTCGCTGATCCCAGCGCGGGACAGTTCTTCTCGGAACCGTGCCACCACGAACATCGCGTAGTCGATGCCGATTCCGATGCCGATCATTGTCGCCATCGACATCACCAGCTGATCGAAGTCCAGCACCCCGCTGAGCAGTAACAGCCCACCGACGGCGAGTAGCAAGCCCGCAACAGCGACCACGATCGGCACCACCGCCGCACCCAGGGCCCCCAACGCCAGGACCAGCACCACCAGCGCGATCGGCAGGCCGATGGCCTCGGCGCGTCCGAGATCGCGTTCCTGAATCGCGGTGGCATCGTTCTGCACCGGCGAATAGCCGGTCACCGCCGCAGACACTACGTCGTTACCCGCGGCGCCGACCGCCGCCTGCAGGCGAGCCGCGACTTCGGCGCGAGCGGCCATATCGCCGTCGATACCGACCGGCGCGATCGCCACGCGCCGGTCCTCCGCGATCTGCCCGGGACCGGTGAACGGATCGATCACCCCCACTACGCCTGGGACTGCACGTGCCTCCCGCACCACCTCGCCCACGGTGTCGCGGTAGACCTCGTCGTCGACGACGGCGGTATCCGAGCGGAACACGATCACGTCCTGTTCGGCGCCGAAGGATGGGAAGTGCTCACCCACCAGCGCGTCGACCTGCTGTGATTGGGAGCCCTCCACGCCGAAATCCATGCCTCCGAGTCGGTCCGACAAGGCGGGATAACTTGCGGCACCGGCCAGCGTGACCAGTCCCCATACCGTGAGCACCAGCCATCGCCGGCGCGCCATCAACATTCCCCAACGCCACAGCCGGCCGCGGACGATACCGCCACTATTAGATGCAGACATGCGAATATGTTAATTCGATCGGGTCGCGTGTGTACAGGGGCTTGCCCACTTTCGAAGCCGATCGCGCGGGGTGGTAGCCAGAAGAGCCGCGCTCGGTGCGATGCCGGCGCTTCTCACGCACCGGCACCGCACCGCTGATTCCGCTACACCCCGGCGGGTTCTCGCGAGGTGTTGCCGAGTTCCACGACTTCGGCTTCGGTGATGTGCAGGACCCGGGCCGAGGCGATATCGAAGAACAGGCCCGCGACCTCGACCCGCCCGGCCGCTACCGCTGCGGCAACGGTCGGGTGGTTCATTCGCAGGGTGCGGACCTGCAGGGCAACGTTGATCATGCCGAGCTGGTCTACCTCATCGAATCCGGCCGCGGCCGCGGCCCGTCCCACCGGATGTCCATCGAGCCACGCTTGGCGCGTAGGCGCGGCGTGGCGAAGCCATTCGCCGATCGGATCGGTGTCGTGCTGCCCGTCGCCGTCCGGAGCATTCGCAATCGCCTGCATTGCACCGCAACCGGAATGGCCACATACGACCACAGCGCTCACCCCCACAGTGTCGATGCCGAACGCCAGCGCGGCTTCCAGTGAGGTATCGAGTGCATCGGGGGCGACGATGTTTCCGATATTGCGCACGGTGAACAGGTCACCCGGCCCGCTGCCGGTGATCACGTTGGGCACGAGCCGCGAGTCCGAGCAGGCCAGGAACAACGAATGGGGCGACTGCCCGTCACGCAATTCGTGCAGATGCTCGCGCAGCAACGTCGCGTGACGACGATGGTAGTTATCGATCCCGCTGATCATCGGCCGCAACAGGTCGGTTGCGGAGCCGTCGGACCCGCGGTGCTGGCGCTTGTTCCACGGCGCGAATCCGCGGGCGAGTGCCGCGGTCAGGTGCCGTTGCGGCGTGCGATGCGGGGCGGCGGTGATCGCCGCGGTGCCGATCTCGTCGACGAGCACGGTACCGCCGGTTTCGCGGTGCCGGCGTGCCCATTCCTCGATTGCCTCGGCCACGGCGTGGTCCAGGTAGTCGGCGGTGAGCTCGATCGTGACATCGCTGCCCGCCGGTACGGTGGCCAGGGTCTTGGTCAGTCGTGGCAGCGACAGGAAGCTGCACGTTCCCTCGATCGCGACGTGCCAGTGCCTCGAGTCCTGCGCGCCGACGGGCTCGGCATGAACCGAAGCGCGCACCGAGCGCCACAGCACCAGTATCACGGCGAGTACCAAGCCGAGCAGAACTCCTTCCAGCAGGTTCAGCAGCATGACTCCGGCGATCGTGGTGACATACACCGGCAGATCGCCGGTCCGGCGTGCCAGACGGATGTGCGCGATCTTGATCAACTGGATGCCGATGACGATCAGGAGCCCAGCCAGCACCGATTTCGGGATCTGCTGCACCAGCCCGGCCAGGGCCAGGGAGAAGACCAGGATCCATACCCCGTGCAGCACCGTGGACGCCTTCGAGCGCGCACCCGCGCTGACATTGGTCGCCGAGCGCACGATGACCCCGGTGACCGGCAGGCCACCGAGCATCCCGGAGGCCACGTTCGCCGCCCCCTGGCCGATCATCTCCCGGTTCAGATCCGAACGCGGCCCCGAATGCATTTTGTCCACCGCCACCGCCGAAAGCAGGCTCTCCACGCTGGCGATGAGCGCCATCGTCAGCACACCTCCGAAGAACGCGCCCCACGCGCCCTGCGGCAGCGCCGGCACAGCGATGGCATCGAGAATGGAGCCGTTCATCTCCACCCGCTCGACCTCGAGGGGGAAGATCAGCGAGACCGCGGTCGCGGCCACCACGCCCACCAGCGCCGCGGGCACTTTGCCCAGTGGCCCGGGCACGTAGCGCCACCCGAACAGCACGACGATCACACACAACCCCACCACCACATCGCCGAAGTGTGCCGAGCCGAGTTGCCCGGGCAATTGAACGACGTTCTGCCATACCGAGCTCTGTGACGATCCGCCCAGCAGCACGTGCACCTGTTGCAGGGCGATGATCGCGCCGATACCTGCCAGCATGGCGTGTACCACCACCGGCGAAATGGCGAGCGCGGCCCGGGCGACCCGGCTCAGCCCCAGCAGAATCTGGAGCACCCCCGCTCCCACCGTGATCGCACAGGTCACCTTCCATCCGAAACGGCCCACCAGTTCGGCCACGACGACGGTGAGCCCAGCCGCGGGGCCACTGGCCAGCAGCGGTGAACCGCCGAGCAGGCCCGCTACGATCCCGCCGATGGCGGCGGCGATCAGTCCGGCCATGATCGGTGCGTCCGAGGCGATCGCGATGCCCAGCGACAGCGGCAACGCGACGAGAAACACCACCACCGACGCGGGCAGGTCGTAGCGGAGCAGGGTCTGCATCCGCCCTTTCAGCAAGCCGGTCCCGGCACCCGATGATTCTCCGAACATCTACATCCTTGTCGGTTTCGGACCGTGGTCCACGTGGGCAGTAGCGAGCGCCGGCTGTTCGCCTCGGATCCACGGGTGCGGTGAGCCGGCACTGCGCGACTGTACGAACACACCTTGCTTACGGCGCGTGACGGCCGTCACAAGTAGGGCGATTATCAGGCGATTCTCAGTGAAAAACTATTCTACATAGTATTTAAAGGCCTGCTTGTGGCGCGGAGATTGCCGGAAAGGGGTGTCTGCCGACATCGGGCTGTGGAAAGCTTCGCATCCGCGAAAGCCGGACCTGTGGCTCGTCGTCGAATTTCCGGCTGATACGCGATCGACGAAGTACCTTCCGTGGTGACGTGGACCGTTCGTCAATTCATAAATACTATGACACGTAGTAACAACTGAGAAGTTACTTAGAATCAACCTGAATGTGGTTGTTCACACTGTGGGTTTCGCGTCGTGGCGCCTAGGGTGGCGTCGTGCGCCGAGCCACCCCTCATCAGGTTCGGAGCACACTTCCGGCCGTAGGAAGGGTCTGGACAACCCTTCGTGTCGGATTCCGTGGCCTCGACGCCGGGCCGGCACCTGGCGTCGAGGCCATCGGGCCGAATATCTACTCCCAGAAAATTTTTCGGACTGCACCGTATGGTGCAGTCGGCAGGGCGGCACCAGCGAAGTTGCTCGGTTATCCGCGGGATTGCCGGCGATGCCGCGGTCGTGGGAGAAATGATCATTTGCCGGTGACGGCGTGTGGGGTCCAGTGACGAGAAAAGTCGCGCTAAGCGGTATCTGACTTCCCTCGGTTGTCGAGATGGGTTGTGTAGCAGTTGGTTTCGGATGGATGGGCACGATGCTCGGCCCAAATCCGGGAAAAGTCGCGCTAAGGAGTTGCCGCAGACAATGGCCTATTATCTGCGGTAGCTTCGATGGCGAGCTGGCGCGATGCCTCTTCCCGGGCGGAGCGACTCCGTAAATTATCTGTGGTAGCGCCGATCGGGTCCGGTGACCGGGGGGCGGAAGGACTGATCGTGGGACAGGTGCGGGCGCTGCCGGTGCGGGGCGTGCGATTGAAGGATGCGGTGGATCACTTCTTGTCCACGATCCCGAGCGCCAACACCCGCCGCGGGTATGCCGTGGCCCTCAACCGGCTGGTGAGCGATTTCGGTGCCGATTCGGATGTGGGCCTGCTGGAGGCCGAGCGGGTCGGTGGCTGGTTCGTGTTCAAGTGGGGCGGTAGTTCAGCGCAGACGTTCAATGTCCGCCTCGCGTCGCTGCGCGCGGCGTGTGAGTACTGGCGTGCGCAGCAGTGGCTGGTCGGCGATCCTCTCGTCCGGCTGGTGCCGCGGAAGGTGCCGCCGGATCACTCGCGGGCGCTGACCCGCGACGAGGTGACCTGGTTGCTCGCGGCGGATGTGCCGCTACGGGAACGGGTGCTGTGGACGATGCTGTACGAGACCGCGGCTCGTGCCGAGGAGCTGCTGATGCTCGACATCCCGGACCTGGACATGGGCAACCGGTGCGCCGTGGTGACCCGCAAGGGCGGGGCCCGCGACGTGGTCGCGTGGCAGAGCGGCACCGCGCGGCTGCTGCCCCGGCTTCTGGCCGGGCGGAAGTCCGGGCCGGTGTTCCTGACCGACCGCAAGGCGAAACCCGGTGTTGCTGTGGGCGATATCGACCCTTCCACGCTGCGGGGGAGGTTGTCGTACCGGCGGGCCCTGGAATTGTTCGAGCACCACACCGGCGGGTTCGCGCGTGGACCGTTCACGCTGCATCAGTTGCGTCATTCGAAACTCACACACGCCGCCGAGGACGGGGCGTCGACACCGATGCTGATGCGGATGAGCGGGCACACCTCGGTGCGATCCCTGGGTAAGTACTCGCGGCCATCCGCGGAGGCGCTGATCCGGTGGCAGGCCCAGACCGACCCTGCCGCGCGGCGGCGGCGCTGAGCGGTCCGGGCCCAGGGTTCCCACCGCGCAGTCATCGGACATGACGGCCTCGCACTGCGCGGCCGGTGCCGTCGGCGCGGATCTTCATGATCGCTTCATCGGGGGTGTCTACCGTCGGTTCGGCAAGCATCCGAATCGATCGAGAAAGGGAGTGGGTTCGATGAACCGTAGGGCGAGGATCGCCACCACTGCCGCTGCCGGCGTCGCGATTGTGGCGGCGGCCGGGGTGGGTATCGGGTACGCCTTCGACGGTGACGATGACGAGGTGACCGGGCCGGCCGCCGATCGGGCGCGTGCCGCGGCCGTGGAGGCGGTGCCCGGCGGCACGACCGGTGAGGTCGAAACCGAATCCGATGAGGGCGCTGCCGCCTATGGGGTGCAGGTCACCGCCCCCGACGGCTCGGTGCTCGAGGTGCACTTGGACAAGGACATGAAAGTCCTGGGGACAGAACCGGCCGACGACGACGAATGACCCCGGCGGTCGGTGACGCGGATCTGGGGTAGACCGCGTGCACCACCCGTGTGGCCAGGGTCGCGGCCGGGCCCGTACTCGGCTGCGGCCTGGTCATGTGACGGGTAGTCCGAGTGCTGCGGCGGCCGCGCCGAGTGCGGCGCAAACGGTGAGTACACGCAGCATGGGCCATTTCAGCCCGAACACGAGGACTGCCGCGACGGCGGTGAGGGCGAGGGCGACGGGTTTGGCGGTGTCGAGGGCGGGCAGGGCGATGCGCAGTGGCCCGGTGTGGATGTCGCGGGTGCCGGTGAACAGGGTGTGGGTGGCGAAGAAGACGGCGAGGTTGGCGATGACGCCGACGACGGCGGCGGTGATGCCGGTCAGGGCGCCGGACAGGGTGGTGTTGTGGCGTAGTCGTTCGACGTAGGGGGCGCCGAGGAAGATGAACAGGAAGCACGGCACGAAGGTCACCCAGGTGGTGAGCAGGGCGGCGATGATGGCGGCGAGCCAGGGGTTCAGGCCGCCGGGGTGGTGGTAGGCGCCGAGGAACGCGACGAATTGCACGACCATGATCAACGGTCCCGGGGTGGATTCGGCCAGTGCCAGGCCGCGCACCATCTCCGTGGGGGTGAGCCAGGCGTAGACCTCGACGGCGCGTTGGGCCACGAAGGCGAGCACGGCGTAGGCGCCGCCGAAGGTGACCAGTGCGGTGCCGGAGAAGAAGACGGCTTGGGTGGTGAAGATGCTGTGCGCGCCGGTGAGCACGGCGACCGCGATGATCGGCAGCGCCCACGCCACCAGCCCGACGGTCAGTATTCGCAGGTTGCGGCGCGCGGAGGGGGGTTCGTGGTGCAGGGTGTCGTCGTTGATCACGGGTGCGGGGCCGTCGTCGCCGGTGTCCTTTTGGGGGTGGATGGTGTGCGGGGCCAGGCGGCTCAATGCCCACCCGATGCCCGCGGCGGCGGCGATCACGAGGGGGAAGGGGATCGCGAACAGGGTCAGGGCCGCGAACGCGGCGACGGCGATCGCCACCAGGGCGGGGTGGTGCAGGGCGCGGCGGCCGACCCGGATGACGGCTTGGGCGACGATGACGACCACGGCCGGGCCGAGCCCGGCGAAGACGGCGGTGACGGCGGTGGTGTCGCCGACGGTGACGTAGATCGCCGACAGCGCGAGCAGCGTGAGCACGCCGGGCAGTACGAACAGGGTGCCGGCGGCCAGGCCGCCGCGGGTGCCGTTGAGCAGCCAGCCGACATAGATCGCCAGCTGTTGGGCTTCGGGTCCGGGCAGCAGCATGCAGTAGGACAGGGCGTGGTTGAACCGCCGCTGTCCGATCCAGCGTTTGTCCTCCACCAGGGTGCGTTGCATGACCGCGATCTGCCCGGCCGGTCCGCCGAAGGTCTGCAACGAGATCACGAACCAGGTGCGCAGCGCGTGGCGGAACGGGACCAGATCACGCCGCGGTGGCGGTCCCGGCTTCCCGGATCCGGTGTCGTTGGGCGGTGGTGAGGCGTGGTCGGGGGCGGTCACCGGCGGGTCTCCTTCGGACGAGCGTGAGGTCGCAGCGGTAGTCGTTCGCTGTGGGCCTTTGCGACCCGTTCCTTTTGATGTAACCATGGTTGCATTGATGTAGTGAAGTGAGGGAGCGCGGCAGTGACGAACGCGACGCAGGCCGGGTGGGTGCTGCTGTGCTATCGGATGCCGCGCGAGCCGTCCACCGCCCGTATCGCGGTGTGGCGCAACCTCAAACGGCTCGGTGTCGCGCAGCTGGGCGACGGGCTGGTGGGGTTGCCTGCCGATGCCCGCACGCGCGAGCATTTGGAGTGGATCGCCGAGGAAGTCCTCGCCGCGGGCGGGGACGCGACGATCTGGCTGGCCCAGCCAACCGTCACTGCACAGGAACGTGCGCTGGCCCGGGAGCTGGCCGCTGCCCGGGCCGCCGAATACGGCGCGGTGCTGGCCGAGGCCGAGCAGGCGCGCGCCGCCGATGCGGCGACCCGGCGGCGGGTGCTGCGCAGGCTGCGCGCCGAGCTGCGGCGCATTCACCGCCGTGACTACTTCCCGCCCGCCGAGCGGCGCGCCGCCGTCGCCGCCGTTGATGCCCTGCATCCCGATCATTCCGACCGCGAGGAGATTGAATCCGCATGAAATGGGCCACCCGTGCCGGAATCCATATCGACCGCGCCGCCTGCGCGTGGTTGATCCGCCGCTTTATCGACCCCGATGCCGTGTTCGTGTTCGTCACCGACCCCGACCAGGTTCCCGATGAGGCGACCGCGTTCGACATGCGCGGAGTGGAGCTGGGCCACCATGGTGGCGATTGCAGTTTCGAGACCATCGTGGCGCGCTATGAGCTCACCGGCGACGCCGCCCTGGCTCGGATCGCCGAGATCGTCCACGAAGCCGATATCGACGACGAACGCTACGACGCTCCCGAAGCCCCGGGCCTCGATGTCGTCCTGCGCGGGCTGTCGATGATCGGCGACGACGAACACACCCTCGCCGTCACCGCACCGGTCTTCGACGGCCTCTACGAGTTCTACCGGCGCGCTACCCTCCTCGGCCGCGAACCCGCCTGACCGGCACAGACCACACCATGCCCGCCATCACCCTGGATCAGGTCAGCGTCAGTCATGGCTGCGCACCGGTGCTCGTCGAGGTCGATGCGACGTTTCCCGGTGGTGAGTGTGCGGCGGTGGTCGGGGCCAGCGGGGCCGGGAAGACCACCCTGCTGCGGCTGCTCAACCGGCTCGCCGAGCCCGACCGGGGCCGGATCCTGCTCGACGCCACCCCGATCACCCGCCTCGACGTCCTGGAACTGCGCCGCCGTATCGGACTGGTTTCCCAGCACCCGACCCTGCTCACCGACACCGTCGCCGACGAACTCCGCACCGCCCGCCCCGGCCTGTCGGACGACCGGGTCGCGGCGCTGCTGACCCGGGCGGGGTTGGCGCCGACGTTCGGGGACCGCCGCTGCGCGGAACTGTCCGGCGGTCAGGCGCAGCGGGTGTGCCTGGCACGCTCACACGCTCGAGCGCATGATCGACGGCCGACTCGACACCGTGCTGGGTGCCTGCATCGACAACACCCACAGCCCGCACTCACCCGCCGGGCAGCCGTGCCGGGCCTCGTTCATATTGTGCCTGCAATGCCCCTGTGCGCGGGCGCTACCCCGGCATCTGCCGGTGCAAGTACTCGTCCACGATCAGCTCGCCGAACGCCGTGGTGAAATGACACCGCTGCGGTGGGCGCAGGCGTTTCGCCCGTCCCCACGCTCAACTGTCGGACCTGCTCGACCAACACAGCCGCGCCGCCATCGACACCGCCCGCGCGAACGCCTCCGATGCCGAGCGCGACTTGGTGAGCCGACTTCTGAACAGAGAGCTGGACCTGCGATGATCTCACCCCACCATGCATCGATCCCCGGCACCGACACCGATGTGCCACAGCCGAATACCCGCGTACTCGAGTCGCGTCCGCTACGGCCCGGGACGGGCAGCGATCGGCTGTCTCTGCTCGCTGCCGACCGATGGGACCTTGACCCGGCGATCTTCGAGGACCACTTCAGTGGTCACAGCCTCAACTTCGCGGCCATCCCCTCGCCCTTACGGCAGGAGGTGAAGATCTACTTCTGGCACCTGCTCAACCACACCGGCGCCGCGCGGCTGCGTGGTGGGAACTCCCGGCCGTCGGTGCGCACGGTCATGACAGCGCTGGGCTTGCTGCGGCCGTTCCTCACCTGGATGCACGAGCGGGGCCACAGCAGCTTCGGTCGGGTCACCAACCCGATGCTCGACGACTACCTGGCCGCCCTTGCCCAGGAGCCGATTCGACTGCAAATGAAGTACCAGCGGTTGATGGAGGTCAAACGATTGTGGGCCTACCGCACCGTGCTTCCCGAGTGCCTGCGCTTGCCGCCCGCACCGCCCTGGGGTGGTGAGGAATCCTTCGAAATCTTCGGTCGCGCAGTCAACTACCTCGAAAACCGCACACCACGCATCGCCGAGACCACGATGCAACACCTGCTGTGCTGGGCGATCCGGTTCGTCGACGACTTCGCCGCCGACATCCTTACCGCCCACGCCGAGCACATGCGGTTGCACGACGAAGAACCCGCCCAGCGGGACAACGCCGGGCGCAGCAGCCGCCCGCCACCCGGCGATGTACCCCGCCGCTTGAACGAGTATGTCGCGCGGCTGCAGCGATGTGGCGGTGCCCTGCCCGGCAGCCTCGACGACAATGGGTGCGCGGTGGTGGATTGGCACCCCGTCGGTTTGATCATCGGAGCGGTCGGCGATGGACTGGGCGACACGGTGGCCGGCCGCCGGGTCCTTGAGGCCGGTCTTCCGGTCTCGGATCAAGCCAACCTCGATACCCCGATCTCCGCACTGCTCGACGAGCGGCCGTGGCGGGACCGTCCGATCAGCTACCACGAGGCGCCGAAACTGGCGCGGCTGCTCAGCACCGCCTGCTTCGTGGTGATCGCCTACCTCTCCGGAGCCCGCCCCGGTGAGGTGCTGAATCTGCAACGCGACTGCCTGGAATACGATGCGGTCAACGATCTGTGGTCGATGCAGGGCCTGTATTTCAAGAACGCCGTCGACGCCGACGGTAACAAGTTGGTGGAAGGACAACTTCGCCGTATCCCGTGGGTGGTCATCGGTGTCGTCGCCCGTGCCATCGAGGTCCTCGAGCAGTTGCACTCCCAGCCTCTGCTGTTCCCGACCTGGCTCGAACCCTACCGACGGCCGCGCGATACACCCGCCAAGGCAAGGCCCGCACGTCGACCACCATGGCCCGCGACATTGCCCGCTTCGTCACCTGGGTCAACGACGAATGTCGTCGGCGTGGGCGAGCCGACGCGATCCCCGCCGATCCGAACGGAGGATTGAACGCGTCCCGGTTTCGCAGAACTCTCGCGTGGTTCATTCGGCGCCGTCCGCGCGGCCTGATCGCCGCCTCGATCCAGTACGGCCACGCCCACACCCGCATGCTGCAGGGATACGCCGGAACCTACGAATCCGGATTCCCCGACGACTACGCTTTCGAGGACTGGCTCTGCCGGCTCGAGAACATCGCCGCCGATCGCCGCGCGCTCGATGCCGGTGAACATGTCAGCGGCCCTGCCGACACCGCCTACCGCCACCGCATCGCAGCGGCCGACGCTCAATTCGCCGGCCACGTTTTGCGAAGCCCGCGCCAAACCCGCGATCTACTGGGCAACCCGCTGCTTCAGATCCATCACGGCGAGGGCATGACCTGCGTATTCGACCCCGCACACGCCGCCTGCCAGCTCCGCGGCACCGCCGACGATCCGCTGGTCACTCCCGATCTTGAGGACTGCCGACCCAAATGCCGCAACATCGCCCGCACCGACCGGGACATCGTAGTGATCCGTGCCCGCTACGACGCGCTTACCCGCGTGGTCTCCGATCCACTGGCTCCACCGATCCGCCACGAACGCGAACTGCACGAATTGCACCGTCTGGCAACGATACTCGACATCCACGACCGGCCGCCACGACAGAGGAGCGCAGGTGACTGAATCCGCCTCCGAACCTGACGCGACCCGGGTAGCGATCATCGCGGCAATGGATCGCCTGCTCACCGGCACTCCGCTCCGCGCTACGGGACGGCTGAGCGTGTCCCAACTGGCAGTCGAAGCGGGTGTCAAACGCTGGCAGTTGACCCACCGGCACCTCGATCTGAAGGAGAAGTTCCAGGCGAGGGTGAGAACCACCGTGTCCCAACCAGCGGTGAGCTGCCGATGCGGCAGCGACGTTCCTCGCCTTCGCGCCGAGCGCGCCGCCCTGCTCGAGCAGGTCGCGGACCTGGAACAACGACTCCGGTTGTACGCGACAGTGATCAACACCCTCGCCGGCGAGAATGCGGCCCTAACCTCGATCCCTCACGCCAATTCCGGCACAAGGTGCCGGAATTGGCGAAAAGGTGCTCTGAACTGCGATAATTCGGCTTGTCTAAGGTCGAATCGAACAGTTTCAGGAGCACCTTTTCGGTGAGTGAGTCTATGTCGTGGTATCCGTCGCTGAAAATCGAGGTCGGCGGGTCGCCGGTCGTGTCGCAGGCCGGGGCGGGATTGCTGCTACGGACCGTGGAGAAGACCGGGTTGAGCAGGGGTTTGTCCGAGAGGCTGTCGCCGTGGCGTAGCTCGGGTGCGGTGCATGATCCGGGCAAGGTCGTGTGTGATCTGGCGGTGATGCTCGCACTCGGCGGGGACTGCGTGTCAGACCTGGCGCTGCTGCGGGCCGAGCCCTGTGTGTTCGGTGCGGTGGCCTCGGACCCGACGGTATCGCGGCTGATCACAGTGTTGGCTGGTGATTCGCGCAAAGCGTTGGCGGCCATTGCTTCCGCTCGCGCGCAGGCGCGAGCACGGGCGTGGGAATTGGCGGGAACGGCCGCCCCGGATTACGGGGTCGACGCGGCGGCGCCGTTGACGATCGATCTCGATGCCACCTTGACCGAGGCCCACTCGGACAAGGAACACGCGGCCCCGACCTTCAAACGCGGTTTCGGGTTTCACCCGTTGCGGGCGTTCGTCGACCACGGCGAGACCGGCACCGGGGAACCGGCCGCGGTCATGCTGCGCCCGGGAAACGCCGGCTCCAATACCGCGCACGACCACAAACAACTACTGGCCGACGCGTTGACGCAGCTACCGCGGGTCGACCGGTGGCGGATCGGTCGCAAAGTCCTGGTCCGCGCCGATTCCGGCGGCGGCACCCACGAATTCCTCGACTACTGCCACCGCCGCCGCGTTCAGTATTCGATCGGTTTCGTTCTCACCGACGACATCGTCGCTGCCCTCGACAACCTCATCGACACCGACTGGATCCCCGCCCTCGATGCCGGCGGGAAGACCCGGCCCGGCGCCTGGGTTACCGAGGTCACCGGCCTGCTGGACCTGTCGGGTTGGCCGCGCGGGATGCGGCTGGTGGTGCGCAAGGAACGCCCGCACCCCGGCGCGCAGTTGCGGTTCACCGACCACGACGGGCTGCGGCTGACCGCGTTCGTCACCAACACCACGACAGGGCCGCTGCCGGAATTGGAGTTACGGCACCGTCGCCGCGCCCGCTGCGAGGACCGCATCCGCGCCGCGAAAGACACCGGCCTGCGCAACCTTCCGTTCCACAGCTACAACGCCAACCGCATCTGGACAGCGATCGTCGCACTCGCCATGGACCTGACCGCCTGGACGCAAATACTGGCCTTCGGACCGGATTCCGCACGCCGCTGGGAACCGAAAACACTACGACTGCGACTGTTCTCGATCCCCGCACGCCTGGCCCGTCACGCCCGCCGGGTCCACCTGCGCCTACCCGCTCACAACCCGTGGACCGGTCTCGCTCTCACCGCTTTCGCCCGCCTCGCAGCACCCTGACCAGCAAAAACCCGCCCCTACGAAGCAAGAAAGACACCCTCCGGACTTGTGGAACCCGGCAGCCCACCCGCGGGTGGGGGGGGGGGGGGGGGGGGGGGGGGCGCGGCGGGCCCCGCCCCCCCACCACCACACCCCCCCCACCCCCCCCAGCCGCCATTCTCATTGTTAATGCCAAAATCCACGCCCCCGCCCCGGCGCGACTCGATCAACTGCGGCCCGGCCGAGATGCCGACACCGGTCGCCGCGAGCC
>NZ_JARWPM010000448.1 GCF_029869215.1 Nocardia carnea | reverse complement strand
CCGGGAGCGCCACGTTCACCACGGACAGATCCAGGGAGACCATGAACTGCACGATCACCACGGTCGCCAGCACCGCGGCCGGTTTGTTCGGCCCCGGGGCCTGCCCGGACGTCGGCGGCTCCGCCACCGGCCGGCCGGTTTCCGGCCCTGCGGCCGGTTCGTTCGTTTTCGACATCTGCCGCTCCACGCTGATCGGATCGATTGCGGGGCTCGCAACCGCCATATTTAGAGACGCGTATTTTTATTATGGTTAGCACACCCTTACCCCCATGTCGAGCGCTGCCACGGCGAGACGGACCCCAACCCCGAGGGCCGTCCGAGGAAACCCTTCGCCCCAACACATCTCAGATAGGTAATGATAATCTTTTTCATTAGTGCGCCCGGCGGATGCCGGTGCCTCGAAGCAGGAGAGATGTGTATGGACGACTTCTACTCACCGGTCGCCGAGTTCTACGACCTGGTCCCCCGCGCCCACGCCGAGGGTGAAGCGGCACTGCGGAAGATACTGGCCGAGGTCGATCCGGGGGCAGGTCCGGTGGTCGATATCGGGGCGGGTACCGGACGCACCTGCCGCATCGTCGCCGAGGTGCTGCCGACGGCGAAAATCCTGGCGTGCGAACCCGCCCCGGCGATGCGGGCGGTCCTGACCCACGATGTGGTCGCCGACGAGGACCTCCGGCGCCGGGTCACCATCGTGGCCGAACCGGCACAATCACTCGTACTGCCCGAATCGATTTCGGCGTTGATCGTTTTCGGCGTACTCGGCCATCTCGGCACCGGAGAGCGGCGGGCCCTGTGGGATCGCGTCCTGCCCCGGCTGGCGCCCGGCGCACCGGTCCTGGTGGAACTGCTACCGGTTACCCGGCCGACGACATTGCCGCGAATGGAACTGGCCCGGGAGCAGATCGGCGACCTCGTCTACGAAGGGTCGCTCGCGGCCGAGCCGGCCGGCGGCGACCTGATCCGGATGACCTCCACCTGGCAGATCAGCGGTGCCGCGGCACCCACCAGGGTGATCCGGAATATCAGCGAATGGCATACGTTCGGGATCGAGGATCTGGCCGCGGAAACCGGCCTGGCCGGGGAACAGCTCACCGCACAGGCAGGCGTCCTGCGGGCGCCCCACAACTGAAGGCGCGGGGGGCGACCAGGACCATGGTCGGGGAGCATGTCGCCGCCCCAGGAATGCGCCGCTGGACACGACAGCGTGAGTTGATCTTGTCCGCTCTCGGCGCCCACGGCGGTTTCACCACAGTGCAGGAGTTGCATACCCGGCTGCGCCTGGCGGGTCACCGCATCGGCATTTCCACGGTGTATCGGACACTGGCGGAACTGGACCGGGCCCAGCACCTCGACGTCGTCCGGCAGGAGACCGGCGAACGGCGATACCAGCTACGCCGTTCCTCGACGCACCGGCACCATCTGATCTGCCGGGCCTGCGGGGACAGCACCGTGCTGGATGCCGACGTCGTCGAGGAATGGATCGCCGCACTCCCCCGGATCACCGGATTCACCGAGATCGAGCACACGCTCGAACTCGACGGTCTCTGCGTTCGGTGCCGCCGCACCTGACCTACGCCGCGCCCCGCGCATCGCCGGCACCGGCACCGCGCGGCGAATCCCGGGTCACCGGAACGAGAATCAGCGCGAGCACCGTCGGCAGGCTCAAGACGAGCGCGAGACCGGTATGACCGCCGGCCGCGAGGCCTGAGCCGCCGAGCACCGATCCCGCGAACACTCCCAGGCTCATACCGGCCGCATTCAGGCTGAACGCGGTCGCGGAGAGGTCGCCGCTGCGGCGGGCGATCGATGTGGTCACCTGGGCGGCCACCACCGCGTGGCCGAACCCCATCAGCGCGGTCGCGGCCAGCGCGGCCGGCAGCGCGGTGGTATGGAAAACCCCGAGCACCGCAAGCAGCGCACCGAGCAACCCGGCTGTGAGCACCACCGTGGGGCGGCGGCCGATCATCGAATCGGGATCGCGTACCCAGCGGCCGGTCAGATAGTTCCCGAGGAAGAACGAGGCGCCGCTCAGTGTCCACACCAGGGTGAACGCCGAGGCCGTGAGCTCGAACCGGTGGCTGTAGAACACCGCGAGGAACGCCAGATACCCCATGAACGAGGTGGTGCGCAGTCCCGCGACGGCGATGAGTGCGAGCAGGTCCGGCTGCGCTCGCAACGCGCGAAACGAGGCAAGATATCCGAGCGAAACCGTGGGTGCCGGTTCCGCGGTGGCACGCACCGCGGTGCGCAGGAACCCCGCCGCGACGAGCACACCGGCCGCCGCGGTGATCCACAGCGCACCCTGCCAGCCCCGCCAAGACCCCAGCACCCCGATGACCGGCCCGGCGAAGACCGCGGCCAGCGATTGGATCGCGGTGACCATGGTGGCCGCCCGGCCGATATTCCCCGGGCCGGAGAACCGTGCGGTCGCCAGCGCGAGCAGAGCAGGTGTGAGCAGGGCGGTCGCGAGACCGATACCCAGGCAGAAAACGGTGAGCGCGGCGAAGGAGCCGGTGGTGGCCAGCAGGCTCGCCGCGGCGAGCAGGGTCAGTGCCGCGGCGGCGACATACTGCTTCGACCAGCGAACCAGCAAGGGCGCCACCGCGATTCCCGCGATCAGCGCGGCCAGGCCGCCCAGCCCGCGCAGGAACCCGATCCCCGGCTCCGGTGCGCCGGCGGTGGCCGCGATCTGCACCAGGTACGTGGAATAGATCGTGAACGGGAAGAGGCCGAGGATCGCGGCGATCAGCACCGGCCACAGCATGCGCACCATCCGCGGATCGGAGATCGGGTGGTCATCGGAGACACCGGATCCGGGCGGACGCGACGAACCCGCCACACCGCCCGCGGGCGTGTCCACCGGATCGTCGATCATCCGGCCGCCGCATGGTCACGCAGATACGCGGCGAACTTCTCCAGTCCGTCGATATTGCGTGGGCTGGAGATGGCTTCGTTGTAGTCGAGGACGAAGAACTTGTTACCGGCCACCGCCGGCAGTGCTGCGGTGACCGGGTTGTTCTTCAGGAAGTCGATCTTCTCCTGCGCCGGAGCGTCCCGGTATTCCAGGATGATGATGACCTCCGGCGCGGCTTCCACGACCGCCTCCCAGCTCACCTCGGTCCAGCGGGCGTCGACCTCGGCGAAAACGTTCTCGCCGCCGGCGAACCCGATGATATCGGTCGGCGGCACCTGACTCGCCGCGGTGAACGGCTTATCGGTGCCGGAGTCGTACAGGAATACCTTGACCGGCTTCCCGGCCGGGACCTGCTGCCGGACCGCGGTGACACGGGCGCGGTAATCGGCGATCAGGCCCGCCGCGCGATCCTCCACACCGAAGATCTGTCCCAGCCGCTCGAGGTCGGTGTAGAGACCTTCGAACGGCGTATGCCGCTCGGGGAACCCCGGATAGTTGAAACAGGATTCGGCGTGCATGAAGCTCTGGATGCCGAGGGTGTCGAGTATTTCGGGGGTGATCCCGCGGGAATCGGAGAATCCGGAGTTCCATCCGGCCACCACGAAATCGGCTTTCGCGTCGACCACCAGTTCCCGGTTCAGCAGGTCGTCGCTGAGGAATTCGACCTTCTCGTAGTCGGCGGCCCAGGGAGATTCGGTGACCGGCGGGTTCGCGGGCGGCATCACATACCCGTGCACATGATCGGCGAGGCCGAGCGCGAACATCTTGTCGGCGCTGCCCCCTTCGTAGACCACCGCACGCTGCGGCAGGGTGTATTCCACCGCCTCGCCGCACCGCTGCACCGTGGTGTGGCGCCCGGCCGCACCGGCGCCGTCGACCTGCGCGCCGCACGCCGATACCGAGAAGGCGCCGGTGAGCAACAGAATCGCCGTACGGTACCGGGCCGAGCCGGTCTTTTTCGCTGTCATGGGATCGGCTCTTTCGTGATCGTATCCGTGGTGGCTGCGGGCTCATTTCCGCCCGGCAGTGTGTACAGGATCTGTGGTGCGCCGGTCAGCGGGTGGGCGACCACGGAGATATCGACACCGAAAACCTCCGCGATCCGTTCCGCGGTCAGTACCTCCTGGGGCGGACCCGCCGCCACCAGCCGGCCACCGGCGAGCACCCCGATCCGGTCGCAGGCCGCGGCGGCGAGATTCAGATCGTGCAGCACGACCAGCACGGTGGGCGCGGCCGTCCGCAGCAAGCCGAGCAATTCGATCTGGTGGCGCAGGTCGAGGTGATTGGTCGGTTCGTCCAGGATGAGGATCCGGGGCTGCTGGACGAGGGCGCGCGCGACCAGCACGCGCTGCCGTTCACCGCCCGAGAGACCGAGTATGCCGCGATGTGCCAGATGCGCGATATCCATCTGCGCCATCGCCGCACGACATAGTTCGCGCTCGACACCGGTGAGCGGCTGATTGCCGTATTTGAACGGAGCCCGGCCCAGCGCGACGATCTCGGCGACCGTGAAGTCGAATTCGGTGCCGCTTTCCTGGGTGAGCGCGGCGACCCGCTGCGCCGACTCCCGGCGCGACAGGTCCGCGAGATTCTGCTCGCCGACGCGAATGGTGCCGCCGCTGGGCGCGAGTGCGCGGTAGAGACACCGCAGTATCGTGGACTTCCCGGAGCCGTTGGGTCCGATGAGACCGAGGACTTCGCCCGGCGCGGCCTCGAGGTCCACGCCGCCGACGATCTCGCGCCCCTCGAGCGTCACCGTGAGATCCGCTATCCGCACCCGCACTATGCGCCTCCGAAAACGTAGCCCCTGCGGCGCATCAGGACGATGAACACCGGGACCCCGATCAGCGCGGTCAACACCCCGATCGGGAGTTCGCGCGGAGCGGCGACGGTGCGCGCCAGCAGGTCCACCCACACCGTCAGGATTGCCCCCGCGAACGGCGCGATCAGCAGCAACCGAGCGTGCCCGGCCCCGGCGATCATCCGGGTGATATGCGGGATGACGAGACCGACGAAACCGATCGTGCCGCTGACCGCGACCATGGCACCGGTCATCACCGCGGTGGTCGCGAACAGGCCGCGGCGCGCCCGGGGTGTGTCCACGCCGAGGCTGGCGGCGGTCTCGTCGCCGAGCGACATGATGTCCAGTACGCGGCTGTACCGGAACAGCAGCACACCACCCACCACCGAGATGGCCGCCACCACCGGTAACGAGCCCCAGGTCGCGGCGCCGAACGAACCCATCGTCCAGAACAGGACGGTGCTCGTGGCCTCGCTGCCGGGCGCGAAGTAGATCAGCACGCTCATCACGGCCTGGAATCCGAACGCCAGGGCCACTCCGGTCAGCACCAGCCGCAGCGGCGTCACCCCCATGCGGCGGTAGGCCACCGCGTACACCAGCGCCGTCGCGCCCAGCGCACCGAGGAAGGCGCCGGCCGAGACGGCGTAGATCCCCAGACCCGCCAACGCACCCGACAATGAAACCGATACCGCGCCGACGGAAGCGCCGGAGGAGACGCCGAGGATATACGGGTCGGCCAGCGAGTTGCGGACCAGCGCCTGGATCACCGCGCCGGTGATACTCAGTCCCGCACCGACGACGGCGGCGAGGAGCACGCGCGGCGTGCGGATCTGCCAGACGATCTGGTATCGGGTCGCTTCGTCGGCGGCGACGCTGCCGTTGGTCACCGAGGCCCACAGGAAACGAGCGGTCTCGGCCGGGTGGATCGACGCGGAGCCGAGCCCGATCGCCACCAGGATCGACCCCGCCAGGACGACCGCGAGGGCCGCAACGAGGGCCGCGGTCCGGATCCGCCACCGGTGCGCGCGATCCGGAACGCCCGCATCCCCGGCCTCCGGGACCACCGCGTGATTCGCCGCCAACTCGCACACACTTCCACTCAGTTGTTAGTGTTGATAATCATTACCATTTAGTGCGAATGATGACAACCGACCCGACAACCCGGGAGCGGCCGGATACCGGGTCGAGCGAGGACTGCCCGCCGGCTCGGATCGGCGCGGCCCGCGGCCCGCGGCCGATGATGGCACCGGCGTGCGTCCGGCTGCTACGGCCGAATACGGTTGCGTACCAATGCGCTACTTACGTTGCGCCACCACCGGAGCGGGTCAGCCACCCGCGGGCCACTCCGACACTCGAGCGCGTGGCGAGACATCGGTATCCCGGTCCGGAGAGTCACCTGTCAGGTAGGACTGAACAACCGGGGAGAGCCAGCGGATGACCTCCTCGCGCGGCATCGCCACCAGCGGCGGGAAGGCCAAGACATACCGGCACAGCGCCATCCCCAGCATCTGCGAGGCCGCCAGCGCGGCCCGGACCGGGCCGTCGCCGGGATCATCGCTCACCCGGGTGATCACCGGCTGCAACTGCGCGGCCAGGATCGACCGCATCCGTTCGGCGACCGCTTCGCTGGTCACCCCGGCGCGCAACAGGATCAGCAGGGCCTCATCGCGCTCCCAGCGCTCGAGGAAGTGCGCGACCACCGCCGCGCCGATACGTTCCCGTTCGATCGCGGCCAGATCCGGTAGCTCCAGATCGAATTCGACCGCCGCGGCGAACAACCCCTCCTTGTTGCTGAAGTAGCGCATCACCATGGCCGGATCGATACCCGCATCGGCGGCGATCGCCCGGATGGTGGCGCGGTCGTAGCCGTCGGCGGCGAATCGTTCCCGGGCCGCAGCGAGGATGGCCGCTTTCGTTTCCGTCGAAGACCTTCTCATGACAACAAGCGTAGGCCAACACTTGTTGACAGCAAGCCGGCGGTCCGGTCGCCGAGCGCGGGCCCGTGGGGGTTTGGAACCGGCCCCGCCCCGGGGCGCCCCCGGTTGGGGGGGGGGAAATACACCCGGCCCGGGTACGGCGGGCGCGGGGGTGGG
>NZ_JARWPM010000447.1 GCF_029869215.1 Nocardia carnea | reverse complement strand
CCAAATTCCAGTGGGGGGTGGGGCACCCTGGGCCCCGGGTTAAAAAAAAAAAATCCCTACACTCGGGGCTTGGGGCCTAGCGGGCCCAAACCTCCGGGGGGGGGCCCCCACGTCCTCCGACAACGCCGAAAACGCGCGAGGTGGTCGCGTTCGCGGTCGCTCGAATCCGCCCCCGAATGCGGGGCCATGAACCTCTTGCTCGCCGCTGCCCCGCACGGCGAGCTGGGCTGCCTGGTGTCGATCGACGAACGGCCGACCGGGCCCTGCCGTGGGGGGGGGGGGGGGGGGGGGGGCGGGGGGGGGGTCCCCCCCCCCCGGCCCCCGGGGGGCCGGGGGTCCCCTATCGCTGGGCGTCCCCCCCCCACTTCTGGGGCGCTGCGATCATGATGCAGTGGCTGCCGGGTCGGTCGAACTCGCCCCCACACCGACATCAGCCAGGGCTCAGGATGCCGATCGCTCTGGGGAACCGCTAATACCGGCGCTCGAACTCGTCCTCGGCGGCGCAGGCCAGGAACGCGTCCCACTGGCCGGAGGTGAAGACCAAAGCCGGCCCGCTCGGATTCTTGGAGTCGCGGACGCCGACCATGCCACCGCCGAGGTGCGCGACCTCTACGCATGCGTTGTCCCCGCTGCTGTGGCTGCTCTTGAACCACCGGGCTCTGGACAGGTCGATATTCACTACTCGTACTCCCTGGCTATCCGCCGTAGCGTTTGCTTGCTGTCGGCCTGGGACAACGCTACCCGTTTGCGCGCCTCGTGGGCATCTCGATAGCGGGCGACGGTCTCCGGGCGGTCGTGGTATATGTTCCCGGCGAAATTCTCGACGAACACGGTGGGTGGTTCGCCGGTCACTCGGTCGAAATCCAGAATTGTGAAAGGGCCGGGCGCAATGCCGCCGGGGTATCCACTGGAGAACGGCAAAATTTCGACTGTGACGTTCACGGACAGGTCTGCGAGGTGGCGCAGTTGCCTACGCATGATATTCGGGTCGCCGACGATACGGCGCAGCACACTCTCGTCGATCACCAAATCCACGTCGACCGGGTTGCGCCGACGCGTAACAATCCGCTGCCTGTTCAGTCGTATGTTTGTGCGTTGGTCGAGTTCTTCGGAATCCGCGTCCGGGAAGTACAGCGCATCGAGCGCCCGGGCGTACGCGGGAATTTGGAACAACCCGTCGATTATGTCGGGCCGGTACATGGTCAGTTTCGATGCGGCCGTTTCCAGGCTCACGTAGAGACCGAAGTCAGCCCGAATCGCAGGGCGATACTCGTTCTGCCAGAGGCCGTCCGCGCCCAGCCACAGCCCTCCCGCGCCGTCTCCGGTTGCCGCGACCTTCGCGAGTTCGATCAGCTCTTCGAACTGATCCATTCGGTCGTAGATCTGACAGAGCCCTTGGATATCGAGCATCCGGATGCGGTTGGCTTCGCCTTTTTCCAGGCGTTGCACGGTTCCGGCTCCCCGTTCGATGAGCCTGGCGGCGTCCTGGATCGACATGCCCGCCTCCTGCCGCATTTCGCGGAGGCGGCGGCCGAGTTGGCGGCGCGGGATGGTGGTCGGGATCCTTCCCATGGTTTCGTTCCCCCTGATCGTGGATGGCGCACAGTCGATTTCGTGGATGGCCCAACAGGTCGTGCTGGGTGCATTGTGCCCGCGTCGCGGACGGTTTGCTGGGGAATCCGGCGAACTCGCGAGGATCATCCAAATGGGCTGTCCACGAAGGGCTTCCGCGTGTCTACTGGGCCCGCACCCGGATCCGGGAAAGCCCACGGCAGCACGACTGTGCCGAGGGGACATCCGGCACGGTCGAGGAGCATCGTCGCCGGATGGCGCGGTCCCGGCCCCGGTTCCGGGTGTACCCACTACTTCGAACCGGAAGGGCCCGGATGGACGGCACACTGCCGAAGGCGATCGGACTGGAACGGCGGGACTTGTACGGCGACGGCGTGGATATCCACCGGGTTGCCGAGCGGCACGGCTACCGGATCGTATGGACGGTCCGCCTCGATACTGGCCCCCTGGCCACTGCGCTCATCCTGTGCGGCGCGGTCATGGAACACGCCGCGGAAGCGGTCGTGGTGCCCTCGTTCGAGCATGCCGACGCCGTACGGCACGCCATTACCGATATAGCCGCCCTCGTCACACCGATGCACGTCTACCCGCTCGGTTATCGCTGGCTCGTGGTCGACCTGGACCGGCGGTGAATGGATTCGGATCGGCGATGGCGGTCGGATCAACCGGCATTCCGATCTGCCGGGTGCTCGGTACTATCCGGCGGTATGGGCCTCGCCTTCGTAGTCACGTCGTTGATCATCGTCATCACGCCGGGAACGGGGGCCCTGTACACGATCGCTGCCGGTCTGAACCGCGGTGCCCGCGCCGGTATTGTGGCTGCTCTCGCGGGCACGCTCGCCACCCTCCCGCATCTGCTCGCCGCGATCACCGGGCTCGCCGCCGTGCTGTACGCAAGTGGTGTGGCCTTCGCCGTACTGAAGTATGCGGGTGTCGCGTATCTGCTCTTTCTGGCATGGTCGACATGGCGCGATACGGGCGCGCTTTCCGTGGACGCCAGGGCTACCGGCGGTTCGGTCCTGCGCATCCTCGCCACCGGGGTGACCCTGAACCTGCTCAACCCGAAGCTCACGCTGTTCTTCTTCGCTTTTCTTCCGCAATTCGTTCCGGCCGGCGATGCGGGGGTTCCCGCGATGCTCGGGCTGAGCGCCGTGTTCATGGCTATGACGTTCGTCGTGTTCGTGGTCTACGGGGTGGGTGCCGCCGCGGTCCGTGACCACGTGCTGAGGCGACCACGGGTTCTCGGCGTGCTGCGCAAAACGTTCGCGGCGACCTTCGTCGCCCTCGGTGCGCGGCTGGCGGTGCAGACGCGGTGATCGGGGTTTCTGTTCGAGGAGGCTGCGGACGTGTTCGTGGTCCTTCGGCAGGAGCAGTTCCGTTGCGAGCGGGCCCGATGCGATCAGCCGGCGTTTGCCTGCGGCACGTCGACCGCGACCTCGCCGCCGAGCGTATGCCCGCCGGTGAGCCGCAGGTGGTCGCCGCTCCAGAATCGGCCGGGGTCGTACCAGTCGGGGCTCCGCTTCTCCGGTAGCAAACCCATCTCCTGATAGGTGGCGGCGACGATTTCCGCGCAGTAGGCGTTCTCGACCTCGCGGGCCGCGGGGCGGCGGGTTTTGCGGCGCGGCAATTGAATCCGGCCGCGGAACCAGCGTGCGGTCAGCGCTGCCGTGGATGGGAACGGGGTGCCGTCGAGCCGGGCGATCGCGCGCAGCGCGCCGTCCTCCATCGGGCGGGTGGCGGGCGGATCGAGTTGCCGCAGCCAGGCCTGCTGGCCGTAGCGGTTGGCCCACACCAGGACCGCGTCGCGCAGGTTGTGCAGCTGGGCGCCGCGGTGGGTGGTGCCCGACCACATATCGGGGAGCGACCGGCCGAGTTCGGCATGCCAGATCAGGGCGGGGAGATCGTCGATCACCACGGCCATACCGACGTGGTTGACCGGACTGTTGGTGGTCATCCTGATCATCCGGTCGGCCGTGGAATGTCCACGGAACAACCAGATATCGCCCGTTCTGGTGATCTCGACAGCCCGGTCGAGATCGATATCCGTACCCGCCATAGAAGTAGCCTAGGCGTTATGAGGTGGTGGAAGGTGCTGGGTTTGGCGGGTGCGGCCGGTGTGGTCGCCACCGGTGTGGTGGTGGTGCGCGCGGAACGCCGCCGCCGGGCGTACACACCGGACGAGGTCCGGGAGCAGTTGCATGCCCGGTTTGCCCAGGCGGTGGCCGCGGCGGAGACCGTGGACGTCGCCGAATCGGAACCGCGGGCCGCCCGCTTGCGTGCGTGGGCTCGCCGGGTTTTCCGGCGCCCGCGATCGGCCGCGCCGGGAGAGTGATCCACATCACACGATGATCCTGTCAGGGATTCGCGCGCTGCCCCGTTCAAGGGGCACGCGAATCAGAAATTCGCCAGTGCCCGCGAACCACCGGTTCGGGCACGCGAACCGAGACAGGAGCACCGCTATGTTGCATCGCATCGTGATCCTCGGGGCCGGATACGCCGGCGCCTACGCCGCCGGGCTGCTCGCCCGGCGCCTGCATCGCGACGAGGTGGAGATCACCGTCGTCAACGGGGAACCCGATTTCGTCGAACGGATGCGCCTGCACCAGCTCGCCGCGGGCCATGAGCTGCCGCGGCACGAGCTGGCGGAGATGTTCGCGGGAACCGGTCTCCGGCTGCGGGTGGCGCGCGTCGACGCCGTCGATCCGGACGCGCGGACCGTGGCCCTCACCGGGGACGACGGGAACGACCGGCTGGATTTCGACACCCTCGTCTACGCCCTGGGCAGCACCGCCGCCGTGCACGAGGTGCCGGGGGTGGCCGAGCATGCCTTCCACGTTGCCGGGCGACCGTCGGCGTTGCGGCTGCGCACCCGCCTGGACGAACTCGACGGGAACGGCACCGTGCTCGTCGTCGGCGGCAATCTCACGGGCATCGAAGCCGCCACCGAACTCGCCGAATCCCGGCCCGGGCTGCGGATCACCCTCGCCACCAGCGGCGAGCTGGGCGGGTGGCTGGGGCCCGCGGCGCGCCGCCATCTGCGGCAGGCATTCGACCGCTTCGGGATCGCTGTGCACGAGCACACCACTATCGAACGGGTCGAGGCGAACAGCGCGGTCGCCGCCGACGGCACCGTGTTTCCCGCCGACGCCACCGTCTGGACAGCCGGTTTCGCGGTGCATCCGGTGGCCGCGGCCAGCGGGCTGGCGGTGCAGGAGAACGGCCGGATCCTGGTGGACCGGATGATGCGGTCGGTCTCGCATCCGGGGGTGTACGCCGCCGGCGACAGCGCTTTCGTGATCGGCGACAACGGCCGGCCGCTGCCGATGTCGTGCGCGTCGGCGGGGTTCACCGCGACCCAGGCCGTGGCCGCTATCGTCGGTGATCTCACCGGCCGGCCGATCGCGCGGACCGGCCTGCCCTACGTCGGCAACCACATCAGCCTCGGCCGCAAGGACGCGATCTTCCAGCTGGTCGACGACGACGCGCAGTCGCGGGCCTGGGCGCTGCGGGGCCGGCCGGCCGCCGGCGTGAAGGCCGCCATCCTGGCCGCGGGGCCGTGGAGCCTGCGTCACCCGACCTACGGCATGCCCAGGCGCCGGTTCCACGTGGCGGACGCGGCGCAGCGCAGTGGCAAGGCGGTCGCGGCCTAAAGTGGCGATCGTGGACACCGCCACCGTGGAACGCTTCGAGGCCGGCCGCTCGCGGCTGGCCTCGCTGGCGTACCGGCTGCTCGGATCGGCCGCCGACGCGGAGGATGTGGTGCAGGACGCGTTCCTGCGCTGGCAGGCCGCCGACCGGGACCGGATCGAGGTCCCCGAAGCCTGGCTGACCAAGGTGGTGACCAACCTGTCGCTCGACCGGCTGCGCTCGGCCCGCGCCCGGCACGAACGCGCGGCCGGCGCCTGGCTCCCCGAACCGCTGCTGGACGGCGACCCCATGCTGGGCCCGGCCGATACCGTCGAACAGCGCGAATCGGTCACCCTGGCGGTGCTGCGGCTGATGGAACAGCTGTCCCCGGTCGAGCGGGCGGTTTATGTTCTGCGGGAAGCGTTTTCCTACACGCACGCCGAGATCGCCGATATCCTCGATATCACCGAATCGGCGAGCCAGCAGCACACCCACCGGGCCCGGCAGCGGATCGCCGCAGGCCGCCACGCCGGCGCCGCCGACCGGGCCTCGGCCCGCCGGATCGTGGAGGCGTTCGTCGCCGCCGCTTCCTCGGGGCGCACCGAACAATTGGTGGCCCTGCTGACCGATGACGCCACCGCGATCTCCGACGGCGCCGGCCTGGCGGCGAAGCTGCAGGTGCTGCGGTCCCCCCTCCAGATCGCGCGCACCCTGCGCTCGGGCTTCAAACCGACCGCGGCCAAGCGCCGGTTCGTGGGTGCCCCGGTATCCATTCACGCCGGTGTGGTCAACGGTGCCCCCGCGATGGTGGCGACCACCGGCGACCGGGTGGTGGGCGTGGTGGTCCTGGAGGTGCGGGACGGGAAGATCGCGGGTTTCTGCGGTATGGCCGCCACGCACCGGCTGGGCCGCATCACCGAGCAGTGGCGGCGGACCGAGCACCCGGCCCCGCTCATCGAATCCTGGTAGCGAGCGGCACGCCGTCGGCGAAAGCTTCTGCGCTGGAAACGGGTTGGGCGGGCGGATGAGAAGTGCGGCCGGAGATGGGGCGTCATGGGTTCCGTGGCGGCGCGGACCGGCGGCGATGTGCGGGAGTCCTCCCAATGAAGGACGCGCACGGTCCGCTGCCGACTCTACTGTCGGCATATGGAGCAATCGACCGCCGAGCCGCCGGCTCGTGCCGCCGTAGCCGCCGGAATTCTCCTGGTATTCGTGGCCGTCACCGGGTGGTGGCTGCTGCTCATCGACGGGGTGGGCGCTGTCGCCGGTACCGAGTACACCCGCGGCGCGCATATCGTGCGAGCGGTAGGGGCGACGCTGTTCGTCATTCCCTTGCTCGCGCTGATGCGGCGATTCCCGGTCCGCCTCCGCTGGTCCGACCTGGGCCTCACCGGGTGGCGAACCGGGGTGAAGCAGTTCGTCTCCGGTGCCGCCTGCTGGGCGGTCCCCGCATGGCTCACCCTTGCTGTATTGGTGGGAGCAGGCGGGAGCGAGTTGACCGTGCGGGCGCCGGTGGCCGAAATCGCCGTCGCCCTACTGGGTCTCACCGTGCTCGTGCTGCTCTACGAGGCGATACCCGAGGAGTTGGTGTTCCGCGGATACTTCATCGCAATCCTGGCCGGCCGTTTCGCGCCGGTCTGGGCGGTACTGGGCCAGGCGGCGCTGTTCACCGCCTGGGGTGCGCTGAACGGTGGCCAGATCACGGTCGAACGCACGGTGTTGTTCGGGCTGTTCGCCACGCTGCTCGGTGCGTTGCGCACGGTGACCGGCAACCTCTGGTCCTGTATGGGCTTCCACACGGCATTCCAGGTCACCGCCCAGTTCTTCGGCGGGACCTGGACCCAGATGGAGTTACACGATCCGGACCTGACCGTTACCGCGGTGGCCTTCGTCGCCGTTCCGTTCGCGTCGACTGTGGTGCTGCTGTGGTGGCAGCGCCGTCGCACGCCGCGGGGTCACCATTCGCCGGGAAGAGGGTGATGGGGTGCCGTGGCCGCCCAGCGGTCCGCGAGCCGCACCAGTTTCTCCGGATTGACCTGGATACGGATCGCGGCGATACCGTCCGGGGCCGCCTCGAAGCAGAAGACGCCGAGGACTTCCCCGCCCACCTCGACCAGCAGGGCGGGCTCGCCGGCATTGACGGAGACGCTGTAGAAACGCGGGCTGTCGCCGAGCAGTTTGCGTTTGACGGCGTTCGGCCGGAACAGGCCGTACAGGTAGTGCGCGATCGCGGCGGCACCGCGGACCGGCACCTTGCGGGCCTGTACCCGGCCGCCACCGTCGGCGATACTCACGGCATCCGCGGTGAGCATCCGGACCAGTGGTTCGGTATTTCCGCTGAGGGTCGCGGCCAGGAATTCCCGGGCGATCGTGCGCACCGCCGCCGCGTCGACCTGCCGCCGCGCACGGCCCGCGGCGATATGCTCCTTCGCCCGCCGGTAGAGCTGCTGACAGTTCGCCTCCGAGAGATCCAGGATGTCCGCGATCTCCCGGTGCCGGTACTCGAATGCCTCGCGAAGCACGTACACCACCCGCTCCTGGGGTGAGAGTCGTTCCATCAGGGTGAGCATCGCCAGCGATACCGATTCGCGCTGCTCCACGGTATCGGCCGGACCGAGAATGGGGTCACCCGCCAGCACCGGCTCCGGAAGCCATTCGCCCACATAGGTTTCCCGCCGGGCGCGCGCCGAAGTGAGCTGGTTGAGACAGAGATTGGTGAGCACTTTCGTCAGCCACGCCTCGGGCGTTTCGATCCCGTCCCGGTCGGCCGCGTGCCAGCGCAGGAACACCTCCTGCACCGCGTCCTCGGCCTCACCGGCCGACCCCAGCAGCCGGTAGGCGATCGCCGCCAACCGGCCCCGCGATCCCTCGAACAGATCCGTCTCGTGCGCACTGAGCGACATCCCTCCATCGTCGACCATCCCTGTGCACCTGTTCCACCCCCACCCCTCCGGTGGGTGCGCCGGTGTTCGGTCGTGCTGCCCGATCGGGCGGCTGTATCGGAGGGGAAATACCAACAGGTCTGTTCTTTCCGGTGCCCGTAGGCGATCATGATCGCGTGGATCTAGATCGAATCAGCACCCGAACTGCCGAACTGGCGGCGAACTTCGGTGTGCGGGCGCCCCGCATTGTGGCGGGAAACGTTCCTACCTGGTCGACCCTGGGATTGCGGTACGCCACCTGGAAGCGGCCGCCGGTTCTCCGAGTCGGTGCCCGATTCGGCGACCTCCTCGCGGCCGAACAGGAGGGTGCGCTCGCATTAGCTCTCGTCGCAGGCGATTTCTATCGAGCCGGAGCGTACAAGACCGTTATCGCCTTCGGCCTGAGCTTCTCGGCCGTCGGCTTACCGCTGGTCTACCTGGCCGTCCTGTCCGGACTTCCGGGTTCGGTGGTGCTCCCGGTGTTCGCGGCGCTTTACGTGCTCAGCTACCTGCTGACCTTCGCCGTGCGATCCCGACGCATCATCTACCGCATCGACCATCGGGTGGCCGAGGTGATGGGGCGCCCGGTCATGGACTTGATGATCGACCACGACATTCGGAACTACCACTTGGTTCGCGGTTTCATGCGCATCTATTCCAGTGCGTTCAGCCCCACAGTCGCCCAGCGAGTACGACGCCTCGACACCGCCTTCGGACCGCGTGTTCTCGCTGCTTGAGTCTTTCGGCCGCCCGAGCCGTCGGATCACGCCCACGCGTTGTGGCTGATGGCGTGGGTAGCGGAGACGACGCCGGATCCCGCCTGGACGACGAAACTGAACACCGTGGGATTCGCGAGCCGGGCGCCCCGGCAGAGGGGTTCGGTGCGGGGCGCATTCCGAACACGACCCGCGGGCCCCGGTGCCCGACCGCGGGAACGGCTCGCGCTCCTACGTGTCGAAGGTCTCGCCCGGTCCGCCGGCTCGTGCCCGTGCGGCGACCCGCCGTGGAGAGCGGCGGTGGTGCCGGCGGCGCGCTTGCCGATCGTGCAGGCGCCGATGGTCTGCGCACACGGGCTGCGGGTCAGGTTGGGGTCAGCTCCTCGGCGACGAGGGCGTCGACCACACCGTTGAGTTCGTCGACGAGCGCGGCCGCGGCCGGCTCGTGCGCGAGGTTGCGCAGCTCCTGGGGGTCGTCCTGCCGGTCGTAGAGTTCGTACTCGAACTCGCTGTGCGGGCCGTCGATACCCTCGGGGGTGGAATAGCGGCCGAAACTGTAGCGCGGGGTGACGGTGCCACGCAGGCAGTACTTCACACCGGGGGCGGCGCCGCCGCTGGACTTCGCGTCCGCGGTGAGCAGCAGCGCCTCGCGGACGGTGCGGGCCGGGTTGTCGAGTAGCGGGGTGAGGTCGCGGCCGGTGGTGATCGGTGCGACCCCGGCGAGCGCGGCGAGCGTCGGCACGAGATCGATATGAGAGGTGAGAGCGCAGACCGCGGCGCCGTGGGTGCCGGGACGGCGCGGGTCGGCGATGGTGAGCGGAACCCGGTTGTTCTCGCGGTAGATCATCGCGCCCTTCTGCCGCAGCCCGTGGGCACCACCGAGCTCGCCGTGATCGGAGACCCGCACGACGACCGTGTCGCCGGCGGCGCCCGTGGCGTCCAGACCGTCGAGTACCCGGCCGATGAGTTCATCGGTGCGCAGCATCAATTCGAGGTACCAGTTACCCCACTGCTGCCACTGCCTGCGCCCGTCCGGGGAGGTCGCTTCCCCGGGCATGAGCCCGCCTACAGCGGTGTTGAGCGTGCGCCAGACGGTCTGGACGTGGGGTTTGCCGGAAAGGTCGGATTCGAAGTTCGGGGGCACCTCGGCGCCGTGGTCGGGGACATCCTCGAGGCGGTAGAACCGGGGGCAGAACATCATGTCGTGCGGGTTGACCATACTCACCACGCAAAGCCACGGCTCGGAGCGGGTGGCGTTGTCGCGCAACCAGTTCACCGCGCGATCGGTCACACCGGGGTCCGCACGCAGTCCCTCGTTGGGGCCGCCACCGCCGAGGACGTCGTGGGATTCGTGGAAACCGTAGCCGGCCAACCCTGCGGGATCCGGGCCCACCGGGTCGGAGAGATGCCATTTGCCGATGTAGGCGGTGTGGTAGCCGGCCTGCTGCAGCACGGTGCCGAGGGTGGGGATGGCGGTGTCGAGGTTCGCGTTGGCGATGCCGGTGAGGTTGAGCACGTGGTCGACGACACCGGTGCCGCCCACATTGTCGGTCATGCCGTTCACGGGGGCCTGCAGACCGGTGAAGAACGTGGACCGCGCCGGTGTGCAGGGCGCGGTGGGGGTGTGGTGCATGGCGAATCGCACACCGGCGGCATCGATCCGGTCGCGGGCGGGTAGCGCGAAACCGGCCGGGCGCGCGATATCGGCGCGTTCTTGATCGGTCATCACGATCAGGATGTTGGGCCGGCGAGCCGGGGCCGCCGTGGCGGAGGCGGGCCGCAGCGCGCCGAGTGCCGGAGCTATGAACGGTGCGGCTGCCAGCAGGGACAACACTTGGCGGCGGCCCGGGTTGGGGAGAGCATGCGGCTCCGGTAGATGCGCGGGCACGATGGCCTTTCGTTCGCAGGAGTGGGCAGGGTGATTGTCCGGTCGCTCGGCCGGCTCGATGGGTTCGTGGTCGGCGGCGACGTGGAAGCGGTGAGCTGCGCGCATCGCCTTCCGTGTCTGGTCGGACCGGCTCGATGATACCCAAGAGTATCCGATACCTCCGGGTATCCAACCAGTGTGAATACTTGTCGGTATCCGATACCCGGAAGTATCGTAATGGTATGCCGATACCGGGACGATTCCGTAAAACTGGCAATGAACAGCAGATATACCTGCCGGGCGGGCGCCTGTGAGCGGGCCGGTGCCGCGCGTTCCGCGGGAGGAGGTGCGCCGTCGACTGATCGACGCCGCCGCGACGGTCTTCGCCGAAAGCGGGTATTCGGGGGCACGGCTCGATCGGATCGCGTATACCGCCGGTTTCACGAAAGGCGCGGTGTACTCGAACTTCCCGAGTAAGCACGCCTTGCTCGCGGAAGTGATCGAACAGCGTGCGCGCACCCAGCTCGCGCTGGGGAATCTCGAGGTGCGAGCGCAGAACCGGCCCGAGGCGGTGCTCGAAGATATCGCCGAGGTCTGGGCCCGGGGCATCGTCGAGCAGGAGACCTGGACCCGGTTGCTCACCGAGATCGCGCAACAGGCGGCGCGGGATCCGGAGGTCCGCGAGGTCTATGTCGGCGTGCGGCGGGCATTACGGGAGGAGCTGGCCGCTTCGCTGGCCGGGGCCTGCGCCGAACTCGGTATCGAACTCACGGTGCCGGCCGGTCAGCTGGCTCTCACCTTGCAGTCGTTGCGACTTGGTCTGGCACTGGAATACGGCACCGATCCCGACCGAATCGGAAAAGCCGCCATCACAGCCGTTTTCGCCGATACCTTGCGGGGCGTGATCCGGCACGGAGACCGGGATGCCACCGGGCCGGGAATCGATACGGCAACCGGGCGGAAGGACATACCGTGACCGCGGAGCGTCGACCGTGGCTACCGAAGTCCCGGGGAGTGCGCTCGGCACCCCGTATGGCGTCGGTCGCCGCACGGCGTGGCGGTCTGTACTAGTACACAGTGCGGGGATCGTGCTGTGCGGGACCGGTTTCCGGGCCGCAGTTCCTAGGTTGTTCTCATGAGGTATCTGGAAGGACATTTCGCGCCGGTAGAGGTGGAGGTCACGGCCTACGATCTGCCGGTGACCGGGCATATTCCGGCCGAACTCGGTGGCCGGTATGTGCGCAACGGTCCCAATCCGGTGAGCGTGGAGGAGCCGGGCGCTCACGTCTGGGGGATGGGGCAGGGCATGGTGCACGGGGTGCGGCTGCGGGACGGGCGGGCCGAGTGGTATCGCAACCGGTTCGTGCGGGTCCCGGGTTTTGCCCCCATGGTGCATGTGATCGGGCATGCGGGGCAGACATTCGCCATGGCCGAGGGCGGACTGCCGCCGGCCTTACTGGACGACGAACTGAACACCGTCGGATTCGCCGAGCTGGGCGCGACGGCGGAGGGATTCAGCGCGGGGGCGCATTCCAAACACGACCCGCGGACGGGGGAGTTGCATTCGCTGTCCTATATGCCCGGCCGTGATTTCGTGCAGTACATCGTGACCGATACCGCGGGGGCGGTGATCCGCACCGTGCCGATCGAGATGACGCGGACGCCGTTTCTGCACGACTTCGCGCTCACCGGCAACCATGTGGTGCTCTGGGATACCCCGCTCGGGTTCGACGGGTTCGACTGCCGCTGGCTACCGGAGCACCCCACCCGGGTGGGGGTGATGCCGCGGACGGGTGGGGAAGTGCGCTGGCACGATATCGATCCGGTACATGTCAGTCATACGCTCAACGCCTACGAGGAGGGTGAGTCGATCATCGTCGATCTGGTCACCGCGCAGGGCCCGTTCGACCCCGCCGATCCCGGCGCGATCCGGCCGGTACTGGACCGCTGGACCCTCACCACCGGCAAGTTCCGGCAGCAACGCATCGACGACCGGCCGCAGGACTTCCCCCGCATCAACGACGCCTACGCCGCGCACCCCCACCGCTACGGGTACTCCGCCGCGACGGCCCTGTATGGCATACCGTTCGCAGCCGAGGGCGCGCCCCCGGACGATTCGTTCACCAATGCACTGGTCAAACACGATTTTCAGCGAGGCACCGCGGAGGTGCACGCGTTCGGCGCCGGAGAAGCCGTGGGCGAGGCGGTGTTCGCGGCCACCGGACCGGGTGAAGACGAGGGGTATCTCCTCACCTACGTTCACGATCCGCACCGCAACGCCGCCGATCTGGTCGTACTGGCCGCTCAGGACTTCACCGGCGCACCCGTCGCGCGTATTCACCTGCCCGCCCGCGTACCGCTGGGCCTGCACGGCAACTGGCTGCCCGACCACTGACCCATGCCAGCATGATGGGGTGACCGATCCCCGCCCGCCCTACCTCCGTATCGTCGCCGAGATCGAGCGGCGCATCGCCGCGGGCGAACTGCGGCCGGGCGATCCCGTTCCCACCACCAGGTCCATCGCACGCGACTGGGGCGTCGCCATCGCCACCGCCACCAAAGCGCTGGCCACACTCAAACATTCAGGTGCCATCGAATCGACCTCCCGCGTCGGCGCCGTGGTCGCCGCGCGACGGCTGCCCGCGCGGACGGTCGAGGGGCTCGACCGTGAACAGGTCGTGCGCGCGGCGATGCGGATTGCCGACCAGGGCGGTCTGGCCGCGCTGTCCCTGCGGGCAGTGGCCGCCGACCTCGGCGTCGCGACGATGACGCTGCGCCGCCATCTCGATGCCGGCGCCGAACTCACCCAGCTGCTCGCGGATGCCGCGTTCGCCGAGATCGACTACCCCGAGCCGTCGCCGGTGTGGCGCTCCCATCTGCGCGTGGCCGCGCAGCTGCAATGGGGTGTCTACCAGCGGCATCCGTGGGTGCCGCCGCTGGTGTCGATCACTCGCCCGGCCACCCTGCCGGCCATGATCGCCTACGGGCTGTGGACGTTGCGTGCCTTCGACGGCCTGGAGCTGGATTCCTCCACCCGGCTCCACGTCTACGCCACCCTGGTCAACTATGTGCGGGGCACCGCGATGAACATCGAGAGCGAAGCCCGCGCCGAACTGGACACCGGAATGACGAGCCGGCAATGGGGCGCGGCCCGGCTCGCCGTGGACCGGCCACTGATCACCCAGCTCACCGAACCGGATACCGAGGTCGACCTGGAATCACTGTTCGCGTTCGGACTGGAACGGCTGCTCGACGGCCTGACCGTTGTGCTGACACCGCGGCAAGCGGCTCGGCGATCGCGGAAGTGAGGTCCGGCCGGCCGCCGGGGCAGTGGGTCCGCCGCGCCGGGCCGGGTCGACTGCCGGCCATCGGGCGCGGCCGCGGTCAGTGCAGAAGTGTGCCCAGCTGCCGGGCAGTTTCCGTGACCGCGGTGGCGAGGGCGCGCCGGTGTGGTGCCACGGGCCTGCAGTTCAGCCCGCGGAGGCGCCGGGGGTGAGATAGCCCGGTTCGCCGAGGCGCATCGCGTCGACGCGATCCAGGAAATCGCGGTGGGCGCGCAGGGTCGAATCGAGCAGTTCGCGCCAGGTGCGGCGGTCGATGCGGAAATCGTTGCGGAGCGAGGACAGCGAAGCGGGGCGGAGCCGGTCGATATGGTCGACGATGAAGGTGAGGCGGCGGCGGGGGAACTGTTCGCCGATGCGCGGGTTCTCGTCGAGGAATGTTTCCAGCATGTAGAGGTAGTTCACGGCGCGGCTGTATTCCTCGTCGGTGAGACGGTAGTCCATACGTTTGATCTCCACGATCCACAGTTCCCCGGAATCGTGCAGCAACACGAAATCGGGTTCGCGTTTCTCGCTGCCGATCGCGGTGGTCACCAGCGGGACCCCGGATTTCTGCAGATACCAGCGTTCGAAGGCGGCGCGCACCCGCTTCAGTGATTCGTTCATGCCGAGGGGTGTCCATTCCGGGGCCAGCAGCCACGGGGCCCGTTCGATCAGCTCCTGGAACGGCCGCTCCAGGGAATGCCGGTCGTCGATGAGGGTTTGCAACCGGTTGACCACCGCGACCCGTTCCGAGGCGATCTGGCCCAGCGAATACACCTCGGCCACCCGGGCGGTTTCGAACAGTGCGACGACGATATCGAGCCGGTTACCCGTATCCTCGGCGACCTCTTTCAACGTTTCCAGCAGGCTGCGCTGCGGGCCGAGCGATAGCGCGAGCCGCACCAGGCTGTCGATATGGTTCTGGTCCTCGAGCGCGGCGCGGTCCTTGTTGTTCACCAGAATGCGGGCGGCGTCCATCACCGATTTGCGGAACATCCGGTCCTGCGGCGCGATGGACTGCAACATGGTGTGGATACCGGAGCGTTCGACGAATTCCTCCCACACCCGGCGCTTCACCGAACTCTCGCCGAGCCGGCCCAGCTCCCGGATCAGATTGCGGCCCCACGCCGACAGTGCCTCACCGCGTTCGGAGTTCCAGATGATGTCCTGACGGTCGGAGCGCACGAGATCTTCTTCGCTGTCGAGCCAGTCCACGTGAATCGCGCCGACCAGGTACGACCGCAGTTTGAACTCGCCGGTGAATCCGGCCGGTATCCCGAAATCGCGGGTCTGGGCGACCAGTTTGCCGCGGGCGTAGATGCGGACCCCGGCCATGGCGTCGTCCCGGTAGGGGTGTTTGGCGTAGGCGACCCAGCCGGTCACCGGCAGGAACCGGTCACCGAGTTCCACCGGACGGTCGGCCACAGCGATCCGGGTTTCCGGCATGACGTCGATGGCCAGATCGCGCAGCACGAAATACTGGGGCGCATCCGCCGCGGCGACACTGTTGCGTACCTCCACCTGCCAGTCGGTGCGTTCGAGACCGAACCGGGCCGCCAGCTGCCGGCTCAGTTCCGGCCCGGACGCCACCCGTTTGCGCAGGAAATCACGCAGGATGATCGTCGTGCCGCGCTGGGCGCCGAAGGTGCCGTCGAGCGGACCGGGCCGGGGGTGGTAGTCGCGTTCGGTATCGGAGAGCATATCGTCGAGGCTCATCACGATATTCGCCACCGGCCAGCCGTCCGGTCCGCGTTCGGTTTCCGCGCCGCCCACCGAGATCACCTCGATGGTCCGGCAGATTCCGAAGGCGGCCAGTTTCCCGATTCCCTTGCGGCCCATCACCGGTCGCCGCAGCGAGCGGGACAGATCGCTGCCCGCGCGCAACCGGCGATCGGAACCGACCCGCAGATAGTGGTCGTTGACCTCGTCGGCGGTCATCCCGTGGCCGTTGTCGCGCACCACGATCGAATACGGTGCGTGCTCGGCGGCCCGTACCGTCCCGGCCAGGGTGACACCCCACGGCAGCGAAATCTCCACCCGCGTCGCATCGGCATCGTAGGAATTGGCGATGAGTTCGGCCAATACCGCGGAAACCCGGTCGTAGAGCCGGATCCCGAGTTTGTCTATGGTCAGCCGGCTTATCCGCATGGTGTACTTGGGCGCGTCGGTGTATTTGCTGTCCATAGGGGCTCCCATCGCCCGGTGCTCGACGCGAAGAATATTCGCTACCGTCCAGCGTGCTTGCCGGGGTTGACATTCCGCCGAATAACGGGCGACGAATTCATAACGGCGCACGCGGGTAATGTATTTCGGAACCACCCAGGTGGGCGATGCCATGGCGCGTCCGGGAGGACGCGGAAACTCGTGCCTCGTTGCTTCTCGTGCCGCTGGACATTCACGCCGCCGGGCGTAATATCTGTGCGACGGGGTAACCGCCGGGCGCGGGTCTCGATCGAGTTCTGTTCCGCGTAATATCGAATCCATCTGCCGGGTGCGTATTGTTTTCGAATAATTGGCCGGCGGGGAATGGATGAGAATTCCGGAAGCGCGGGACACGGGAATGTCCGTCTGCCGAGGGCGACGCGCCGCCCGGCCCGTGCCGGAACGTCCGGCCGGTGCCGGGGGCGCCGCTCCGGCGTGGTACACCCGGATCACCGCTCGGAGAGAGGACGATGGCAGGCGTGTCAGCAGAATCCGCAACCCCCGATATGAAACCACGCAGCCGCGATGTGACCGACGGCCTGGAGAAAACCGCCGCACGCGGGATGTTGCGCGCCGTCGGTATGGGCGACGACGACTGGGGGAAACCGCAGATCGGTGTGGCGTCCTCGTGGAACGAGATCACGCCGTGCAACCTCTCGCTGGACCGGCTGGCCGGCGGCTGCAAGGACGGTGTGTTCGAAGCGGGCGGATTCCCCATGCAGTTCGGCACCATCTCGGTATCCGACGGGATCTCGATGGGGCACGAGGGGATGCATTTCTCGCTCGTCTCCCGCGAGGTGATCGCCGACAGCGTGGAAACCGTGATGCAGGCCGAACGGCTCGACGGCTCGGTCCTGCTGGCCGGTTGCGACAAATCCCTGCCGGGCATGCTGATGGCGGCGGCCCGGCTGAACCTGGCCAGTGTGTTCCTCTACGCCGGTTCCATCCTGCCGGGTATCGCGAAACTGTCCGACGGCAGCGAGCGCGAGGTCACCGTGATCGATGCGTTCGAGGCGGTGGGGGCGTGCGCGCGCGGGCTGATGAGCCGGGAAGACGTGGACGCCATCGAGCGTGCCATCTGTCCCGGTGAAGGTGCCTGCGGCGGGATGTACACCGCGAACACCATGGCGAGTGCGGCCGAGGCGCTCGGGATGTCGCTGCCCGGCAGCGCGGCGCCCCCGGCCACCGACCGCCGGCGTGACGGCTACGCCCGACGCAGCGGGATGGCGGTGATCGAACTGATCCGGCGGGGTATCACCACCGCCGATATCCTCACGAAGGAGGCGTTCGAGAACGCCATCGCGGTGGTGATGGCCTTCGGCGGCTCCACCAACGCGGTACTGCACCTGCTGGCGATCGCGCACGACGCCGGGGTCGAGCTGAGCCTGGACGATTTCGACCGGGTCGGCCGGCGCGTCCCGCACCTGGCCGATGTGAAACCGTTCGGCCGGCATGTGATGACCGACGTCGACCGCGTGGGCGGGGTGCCGGTGGTGATGAAAACGCTGCTGGATGCGGGACTGCTGCACGGTGACTGCCTCACCGTGACCGGCCGTACCGTCGCGGAGAACCTGGCCGATATCGCGCCGCCGGACCCGGACGGCAAGGTCGTGCGGGCGCTCACCACGCCCATCCACCCGACCGGCGGCATCACCATCCTGCACGGAACGCTGGCCCCCGGCGGTGCCGTGGTGAAATCGGCGGGCTTCGAATCCGATGTCTTCGAGGGCACCGCACGGGTTTTCGACCGGGAACGGGCCGCGATGGACGCACTCGAGGACGGCACCATCGCCGCGGGTGATGTGGTGGTGATCCGCTACGAGGGCCCCAAGGGCGGGCCGGGTATGCGGGAGATGCTGGCGATCACCGGCGCCATCAAGGGCGCCGGGCTGGGCAAGGATGTGCTGCTGCTGACCGACGGCCGTTTCTCCGGCGGCACCACCGGCCTCTGTGTCGGGCATGTGGCGCCGGAAGCGGTGGACGCGGGCCCGATCGCCTTCGTCCGCGACGGTGACCGGATCCGTCTCGATGTCGGCGCGGGCACGCTCGACCTGCTGGTCGACCCCGCCGACATCGCCCGCCGCGGCGAGGGCTGGGAGCCGCTGCCTGCCCGGTACACCCGCGGGGTGCTCGCGAAATACGCGCGCCTGGTGGGTTCGGCGTCGCAGGGCGCGATCTGCGACTGACCGCCGCCCCGTATCGGCAGGTCCGGCGCGGTCCGCGTGCCGCGGGCGAGTAGGCGGCCGCGCGGCGTCACTATGAGCGCTCCTGCGGTTGCGCGCGATGCCGGGGCCGCGACCACAGCGATGCCGCCGCCGCTCCGGTCGACGGTCGGGTTGCCGGGCGGCGGTCGTGGTCGGCAGCAGTGCGGCGCCACCGCGCCCGCCGAGGGCGGAGCAGCCCGCGTGCCGGCCGCACTACCCGGGATATGCCGGGTCGCCGGTGCGGGCAAGGGTGCGCTACCGCAGTCGCGCACCCGCACGCACCATATGGTTGCGCAGCCGCGGGCGCGGGGTTCGGATGCGGATCCGGTCAGGCGTTCGGCGATGGGGAGGGGACCGTGCCGTGCAGCACCTCGTCGACGACCTCGGCCATGCGGGCCCGGAACATCTCCGGGCCGAAGGATTGCGCATGCGCTCTGATCCGGGCGGGATCGAGGTCGGTGGTGCCCGGATCGCGCAGGGCGGCGGCGAAACCGGAGATGACGTCCTCGTCGGAGCCGAAGGGCACATGGGCACCGCTGAGACCCGGCAGCACCGTATCCAGGGCGCCGCCTTCGCCGGCCGCCAGCACGGGAGCCCCGCACGCCATCGCCTCCACCGGCACGATGCCGAAATCCTCCACACCGGGCATGAGCAGGGCCCGGCAGCGGCGGTACAGATCGACCAGCACCGCGTCGGAGGCGGCGCCCAGGAAGGTGGTTTCCGGTCCGGCGAGCGCTTCCAGCCGCCGCCGGTCACGTCCGGCGCCGAGGATCACCAGCCGCATTTCCGCGCGCTGGGCTATACGAATGGCCAGGTCGGCGCGTTTGTACGGGACGAGCCGGCCGGCGAAGAGCAGAAAATCCTCGCGCGGCACGGCGGGGTCGGGGGTGAAACGGTCGAGCCGGACCGGCGGGTTCACCACGGTGGCCGGTATGCCCCACCGGGTCCGGACCCGGTCGGCGACCGCGCGGGAATTCGCGACCACCGCGGTGAGGCGCGGGGCCGCGGCGAGTTCGGTGCGGCGGGCCAGCATACCGAGGGCGGTCAGCGCGGCGCGGCCGGCCGCACTGTCCGCCTCCTGTGCGCGGAAAGCGGGCTCCCACGCCCAGCGGGCGGGACTGTGCACGTAGGCGATCACCGGTGCGTCGGTGGCGAACACCGCCTGGGTCGCGAAGGCGTGATGGCTCACCACCACCGCGTCGAAGCGGTCCCGCAGCGGTAGCCGGCGTAGCGCACGCGGGACGAGCGGTAGCAGCGGGGCGTGCGAGCGCCGGCCGGTGGCGGTGTAGGCGCGGGAGAGCCAGGTTCCGGCGACGGTGTCCCACGGCGGATACGCGATCGCCGGGGCGGCGGCGGGATCGACGATCGGGGCGAACATCCGGGCCTGCGGCCAGGTGCGGGCGAGTTCCCCGGCCACCGCCTCGGAGCCGCCGTATTCGGTGAACCGCTCGTGCACGATCGCAATCCGTGCCGCGGTGCCGCCGAGAGTGGACGGTTCGTCCGCTGGGTGCGTGGCAGGTGGTTTCATGAGAGATACTCCTCGGCCCGGTGTGAAGGCGGCGGTGGGTTCGTTGCGGAATCGCCGTGGCGCGGCGCCGCCGCTACCGACGGCCGTGGCGCTGTGTGTGATCGGAATCGGTGGATCCGAGTGGGGTTCACCGCACGACCTCCGAGAGCCGGCGCGGTGCCGCGTACGCGCGCAGGGCGGGAGCGACAGGGCGGCCTGTGAGCAGTCCGTTCACCGTGCCCTGTTCAAGGGCCTGACGGTAGACCTCTGCGGCGGCGCGGCAGGCTTCGACGGTGTGGTCGATATCGCGGTTCGTATGCGCGGCAGAGGTGACGAAGGACTGGCCGAGGACACCGCGGCGCAGCAGCTCCTGGAGGAACAGGGTGCGGAATTCCTGGGACGGGTTGCCCGAGGGGTCGAGGGTCTGGAACAGCAGGCAGGACGGGCGCCCCGCGATACGGAGGCGGTCGGCTATACCGAGTTCGGCGGTGACCTCCGCGAAGCCTGCGCGCAGCCGGCGGCCGGCCCGCTCCATGCGGGCGATCGGGTCGGTGGTCGCGTAGGCGTGTACCACCGCGCGGAAGGCGGCCAGCGAAGCGGTTTCCGGACCGTGGGTGGTCGACAGCAGGAACACCCGGGCGGCGTCGGTGCGCAGACCGCCGAGCTCGAGGTATTCGCGCCGGCCGGCGAGCGCGGCGATCGGGAAGCCGTTGCCCATCGCCTTGCCCCAGCAGGAGAGGTCGGGAGTCACCCCGTAGACCCGCTGCGCGCCGCCGGACGACCAGCGGAACCCGGTGATCATTTCGTCGAATACGAGCAGCGTCCCGTACCGGTCGCACAGTGCCCGGACGCCGGTGAGGTAGCCGGGTGGCGGTTCCTGGAGCGCGGTCGCGGCTTCCATGATCACGCACGCCACCTCGCGGGCGGACAGGACCTTTTCCAGTGCGGGGAGATCGCCGTAGGGGAAGCGCACGGTCGGCTGGGCGGGAATCCCGGCCGACATCTCGGTCGTACCGATGAACCAGTCGTCGACCGAGAAGAACGGCTGTTCGCAGGCGGCGACCGTAGGCCGGCCCGTCACGGCGCGCGCCAGCCGCACCGCGGCGGTGGTGGTGTCCGAGCCGTTCTTGGCGAATTTCACCATCTCCGCGCCCGGAACCAGGGTCAGGAAATCCTCGGCGGCGGCCAATTCCAGCGTCGTGGGCCGGGAGAAGTTCACGCCGTCGGCGATCGCGGCGCTCACCGCGTCGACGACCGGCCGGTAGCCGTGACCGAGCGTCACCGACCGCAATCCCATGCCGTATTCGATGAATTCGTTGCCGTCACAATCGGTGACCCGGCACCCGTGCCCGCGCACCAGAACCGGCGCCATCCCCTCCGGGTACTGGTCGGCGCCCCGGGCATAGGTGTGGGCCCCGCCGGGCACCAGTTCGTGCAGCCGCGCCTGCGCGCTGCCGCTCTGACCGAAATCGGTGATCACACTCACTCCTGCGTCGGCCGGCTAGCAGCCGGATTCGGTGAAGGCCTTCAGATATCCGGCGCTCTGCCGCACATACATCCACGCCCGGAAGGCGGGGCCGGTCGGGCTGGGGCTGGCGACCATGGTGAGCTCGCCGTCGAAACAGCGGTCGACGATGAACCGGGCCCGCGAGATATGCGGGGTGAAGGTGACGACGATGATATGGCGCCAGCCACCCGCGATCGCCCGGCGGCGGATCTCCTGCGCCTCGCCGCGGGTGGTCCACGGCCGCGGCTCGAAACAGTCCACCCGGAACGGGTATCCGGCACGGCAGTAGCGGTCCATCCGCGGATCGTCGAGACCGGTGGAGGCGGAGATCAGCAGCTCCGGCGCCCACCCTTCCCGGGCCAGCGCCAGCCCGAAATCGAAGCGTTCGTACGGGGTGCCACCGAGGACCACGATGGCGTCGGCCGGGCGCAGCGGGTCGGTCTGCGGAGCCACGAACACCGGCCATCCGGCGATGCCCGCGAGTACCACCGCGATCAGGCCCGTCACCGCGGCCCGCCACCCTCGCCGCGCACCTCGTGACTGTCGGTCCATCGTCAGCGCACCGGCCGGTCCCGGCCCAGGGGCGCGGTGCGCAGCGCGCCGTCGGGCGCGACCACGAGCCGCCAGTAGCCGCCCTCCGGATCCTTGAGCACCACGCCGGCGTCGGCGTGATCGGAGAGCCAGGCGCCGCTGGCCAGCACGGACGCCAGCCCCGCCCCGTCCGCCGCGGTGGCCCGCAGGATTTCCTCGTCGCCGCCGGAACGGGCCGTGATGGTCCCGGTGAACGTCGGCCGGTAGGTCTGGCCCCGGCCGGTGACCTGCCAGTGCCGGGGGAACACCGCGGGCCCGATCTCGGTGCCGGCGCCGGAGATCAGATTGACCGCGATACCTTCGGGGCAGCCGGCCTCGTCGATCCGCAATTCGATCGGCCGGCTGCCGGGGTCGGCGTCGAAGGCGATATTCGCCAGATACGGCTGCCGGCAGTAGACCAGATCGATATCGCAGGCCCGCGCCGCGACCTTGCAGTTCACCATCCCGAACTGCGACGGCCCGCCCAGCCCGGCGGTGCCCACCTGCACCGCGACCTCGGCGCCCTCGAACCACACATTGGTGAGCCACCAGTTGTTGGCGGCCCCGTCGATCAGCAGGTGCCGGTCGGTGGTCGCCGGGTCGGTATCGGAGACGAATTCGACATTGGTGAGGGCGAGTCCGGCGTTGTGGTCGTTCCCGGTGCCCAGAACGCCGATCCGGTTCCCGGCGAACTTCGAGGAGGTGACGTAGTTCTGGATACAGGAGGTGGCGAGCCCGACCCCGAAGTTGTTGATATCGCAGTCGAGGAACGAGGTGCCGCCGGTATTGGCCTCGAGCACCACCCCGCGCTGCCCGGTGTAGCGGGGGTGGTTGTCGCCGAGGTGGTTGCCGCGCACGAGGACGGAATCGAAACTGCAGCGGAAACATTCGGCCAGCCGGATCGCCGTGGACTGCGGGCCGGTGAGGTAGAAACCGAGGCGCGCGAAACGGATCCGCTGTTTGCCGGTGAGATCCACCAGCGTGGTGTCCTGATCGCAGAACACCGTGGACACATCGGCGCCGTCACCGTAGACGACGGCGAAATCGGGTAGCTCGGGCCAGGCCGTGATCCGGTAGTCGCCGGCCGGCAGGTACACCACCGGGGGTGTGCCGTCGCCGCGGCAGGCGGCGGCCAGCGCCGCCGTATCGTCGGCCACGCCGTCACCGATCGCACCGTACGCGCGGACATCACGCACGGTGGTCGCCGGCGAACCGGTGGGCACGACGACCGGCTCGGGCGGTACCCCCGACGAGGCCAGGGGAGCGGCGACGGCCGCCAGCCCGGCCGCGCCGAGCCCGGCGGCGAACAGATCGCGGCGCTGGACCCGCCGGCCGCGCCGGACGGAGTCACCGGAGTGGTTCTCGGTCACCGGCGGCCCCACCTGCTGCGACGGGTCACCGCGACCACACCGGCGATCTCGGCGCCCGCCCCGGACAGCGCGGTGAGCGCGGCGGTCACCCGATCACCGCGGTCGCGGCCCAGCAGCACGATGCCGACGACACCGGCCGCTCCCGCCCCGGCGGCGTCGGCGGGGGCGATATCGACCACGACGCGATCGAAACGTGTCGCGGCCTCGGTGAGCACGGCGGCGAACCGGGCGGAGGCGAGCAGATCCGCCGTCTGCCCGTCGGCCGCGCCGAGGGGTGCGACGGTGACCGATTTCTCCGGCCACGGCACGTAGATCTCGTCGAGCCGGGCGTCCTGCCGCAGGACGGCGGCCAGACCGTCCGCGGCGCGCGACCCGGTCACAGCGGGGCCCGTGGGCTCCTGCGGATCGTCCGGCACGGTGTTCTTCCCGGCCCGCAGATCGAGCTTGACCGTCGGCGGGTCGAAGATTTCGCCGCGCACCGCGGCCGCGGTCCGGCCGGAGACGGCGGTCGCCAGTTCACGGCGCGGATTACCGTCGCGCACCGGCCAGTCGGGGGTCGCCGGGGGCAGCATCAGCGACTCGGGCACCAGCCCGGACACCCCGTCCTCGCCGGTGTTCGCATCGATCACCAGCACCCGCGCACCGGTCGCGCCGAGTACGGAAGCCAGTCCGAGAACGAGCGACGGTTCGGAACGACCGGCGAGCCGGGTCACGACGATCCGTTCGGCCCGCGGCAGCCGGGCCCGGACCGCGCGCAGCCCGTCGGCCTCTGGTTCGGTGCCGAGCGCGACGGTGCCCAGCACCGGGTGCCCGAGATCCGCGAGGGCACCGGCAGTGCGGATACGCATGTCCAGCCGGTCCAGCAGATACGACGCGACCGCGCCGACCAGCAGCCCCGCGATGGCGCCCAATGCCAGCAGCCGGGTACCGCCCGACCCGTTCGCCTCGGCCGGGGCCTGCGCCGCGTCGACTACCGCCACCCGCGCCGCCGGGGCGGCGGTGACCTCGATGGTTTCCAGTTCGTCGACCAGCGCCCGGAACTGGGCCACCACCTGGTCGGTGAGGATGCGGCTGGTCTCGGCGTTCTCATCGGTCACCGAAACCCGCAGCAGGGCCGTCGCCGGCGGGGTGTCCGCGCTGATCGCGGCGCGCAGTGTTTCGCGATCGACGTCGAGCCCGAGCTGGCCGATGACCCGGTCCACGACACGATCGCTGGTGACCAGCTCGAGGTAGGACCGCACCCGCTGCTGGGCGGCCAGACCGCCCTGATAGGAATCGGCCACCGAGGTGCCGGTCGCCATCGATACGTACATCGTGCTGGTGGCCGTATACGTTTTCGGGATCGAATCCGCCTGGAACGCGGCCACGCCCACGCCGAGCGCCAGCCCGGCCAGCAGCACCGCCCAGTAGCGGCGCACCAGGCGCAGGTAATCGGGCAGTTCCATCATTGATTTCCTTCACTTCCCACGCTCGCGCCGGCCGGTGCCGGGTGCGGCCCGGCCGGTACTTCCCGATCACGTTCTGCCACCGGCCGCCCCGGCGCGCCGTGCGTGCGGCGCCACTGGCCGACCACCAGCCGCACCAGCCACGCCAGCACGACGACCTGTAGATATTTGCCGAGAGTTTCGGCGCTGCCGAGCATTCCGCGTTCGAACACCACCGGGATCTCGATCAAGGCGATCCCGAACAGCACCGGCACCAGATGCCGCGCGTACAGCGTGCGCGACCAGCCCACCAGCACCACCGCGGTGAACGCCACCCCGACCACCACCCCGGTCCAGCCGCCGAGCACATACCCCTCGCTCACATTGCCTTCCGCGAGCGAGACCGACACCTGGCTCATATCGACCGAGGCGCCGCGCACGTCGGCGGCCCACGCGGTGCCGGCGTGCAACTTCTCCTCTGCCAGCAACTGGGCCGGGATCATGCTGCGGGCCAGATGGCCCACCACCTCGGCCGGGCCGAGCCAGGAACCCGGGCCCACGTAGTAGGCATCGGTCGCGGCCTCGAGGAGGTCGAAGCGGCGCAGCAGGCTCAGGAACGGCCGCACCGCATCCGGGTAGGCGCCGTCCACCGCGGCCGCCTCGGCGCGCAGGTGCGGTGAGGTCTTGAGCGATTGCAGCCAGTCGAAGCCGGCGATACCGGCCACCGACACCGCGCCGATACCGGCGATCTTCGCGCGGGTCCAGCCGGTGAGCGCGAACCGCACCGCGACCGCCAGCGCCGCCCCGAGGATCGGGGTCTTCGATTCGGTGGCGGTGGTCCACCAGAGTTCGCCCGCGATGAGCACACCCAGCACCGCGAGCGTGCCCGGCTGCCGGGACGGCCGGGCGAAGACGATCAAACCGACGGCGCCGAGCGTGGCCGGCATGGTGAGCAGGCTCAGCACCGGTGAAGCGCTCTGCACATCGCCGGCGCTCCCGGCGGCGCCGGTGGCCACGCTGAGCAACCGGGCACCGGTGCCCAGGACGTACAGCACCCACAGGGTGGCGATCAGATCCGGATCCCCGGCCAGCGGAGCACGCCCGGGCCGCGGCCGCTGCCGGGCCCACAGTACGTAGGCGAGCACGATCAGCGCGTACACGGTGAGCCCGAAGGCCACCGGCCGCAGCGCGGCCTCGATACCCACGTCGTAGCCGATCTCGGCCAGCCGCGGGTCGGCGATATTGTCGCCGAATCGCGGTTCCGGGCGCACCGTCAGCAGTACCACCGGGCGCGCCACGTACGACATCGCCCAGTACACGGCCTGCGCGATGAGCAGCACCCGCAGCACACCGTGCGCGAGCAGCGCCGCGATCACCAGCGCCGCGAGTGCCGCCGCGACCACCAGCAGCGAGGTATTCGACAACAGCAGGGGCAGCGCCTGGTTCAGCATGCCGCCGCTCCCGCCCTCGCCGGTTCACCCGAGCGCACGCAGGATCTCCCTCGCCCGGTCGGTATAGGTGTGGCCGCCCTCGACGATCCGCCGGTGCCCGGCCTCGGCGGTTTTCGCCGCCTGGTCCGGGTACTGTGCGCAGCGGTCCAGGATCTCGTCCAGTTCGTCGCGGCTGGAGAACAGGAACGCCTCGGTACCGTCGTCGAGCAGTTCGGCGTGCTCATCGGTGCGTTCGCCGACGAACAGGCCGCCGGCGGCCGGCACCTCGAAGGTGCGGCAGGTGTGGGTATCGCGGTTACCGGAGTTGAGCAGGACCAGATTGGCGGTCACCGAGGCGACGGTGATCGCGAAATCCTCGCCGTACACGGGCCCCGCGACCGCGGCGCGAGTGGTCCGTAGTTGCCGTACCCGCCGCCAGCCGGGGCCGCAGACCAGCAATTGTGCCCCGTAGGTGCGGGCCAGCGATACCATCCCGGGGCGCCGGTCCGGCCGGCACGCGCCGATGAACCCGACCAGGAACCGGCGGGTGCTGCGCCGCGCCGCGACATGATGCCAGGCCGGATCGTAGGCGCTGCGGACGAACAGGGTCCGCCGGACACCGCGTTCGGCGAGTTCGGGCAGGTTGTGCCGTTTGGTCGTCACCACCAGATCCCATTCCGGTTCGTGCGCCAGATAATCCGGTGTGGTATTCGCCGGGTTCGACACGTCGTCGGGGCTGTAGTGCACATGCAGCGCGGCCGGGATCTCCAGCAGCCGGGACTGGTCCAGATATACCGATTTGAAACCGAACACCAGGTCCGGGCGCAATTCCGCGGCGGCCCGCTCCAGCCGGGTGTGGATCCGGTCGACGGTCCAGGGCGCCCGCCCCGTGTTCGGTTTCGCGTACAGCCACGACGGTGACAGCCGCGGCGGCAGGGTCACCGGAGTGGAGTCGACCACCATGACCTCGTGCCCGAGCCGGCGGAACCCCTCGGCGAGCGAGCGGGCATTGCTGCCGAGCCAGTCGTCGCCGACGAACAGAATTCTCATCGTGTTCCTCTTTCACCCGCGGTGGCGGGCGGTACCGCGCCGGACGCGTGTTCGCGCCCGGTATGTCCTGTGCGTTCCCGGACGATCAGCCCGCGCATCCGCGCGAGATACCAGATCGCGACCGCGAATTCGGCGGCGACGATGCCGCCCGCCAATGTCCAGACCGAATGCGTCCGCATCGTGATCAGCAGCGCTACCGCCGCGACGGCGGTGCCGACGGCCGAACCGATCAGGACGCCGAGGGTGTCCTGGCGGACCGGTAGCACCGCCGTGGTGACGAAGGAGGTCACCGTCGTGGCCGGCAGGATCAGCGCCTCCAGGCGCAGGACACCCACCGCCCCGGCGAATTCGTCCCCGAACACCAGCGGGATCACCAGCGGCGCCGCCACCCACAGGGCCGCGGCGGCCGAGGCCGCCATCGCGACACAGACCGCCAGCGCGCGCAACGCCGACGGCCAGAAACTCTGCTCACCGGCGCGTTTGGCCATCCGCGGTAGCAGTGCGAAGCCGATCGGGTCGAGCAGCGATTGCACGGCCCGTACCAGCCGGTCCGAGGCCGAGTACAGGCCGAGTGAGACGGCGTTGAGTACGGCGCCGTACACCGCGGCCGAGCCCTGGCCGTAGCTGGTGACCAGCAGCCGGCCGGTCACCACCGGCAGTGCGGCGCGGATGAGTTTCCATGCGCCGCGCGGTGCGCCGGGCGGGCCGAATTCACGCCAGGTGTCCCACCAGGTGAGCGCGAGGCTGATCACCGAGGAGGCCAGCAGGCACAGCAGGGCCATGGCCGCGGTCGGGAAACGCGGCAGCAGCGTGAGCAGCAAACCCAGATACCCCACGCGGGCGATCGACTGGTACAGCGTGGACGCACCGAAACGGCCCTGCCCGATCAGTACCCAGTCCTCCGACATCGACCAGAAGCCGCCGACGAACAGGCCGAGCAGCACCATCGTCAGATAGTCCGGGGCGGCCGCGGCGGCGGCCGCGGCCAGCGCGGCACCGAGCACGCCCAAGATGCCGCCGCGGATGGCCAGATAGGTGCCGCGGGTGTGGTTGACGACGGCGCGGTCCAGGCCCGACTCCTGTACGCGCGCCGCGAGATACGAGGTGATGCCGAGGTCCACGATCAGCGAACCGAGGAAATAGGCCGACATCCCGATGGCCAGCAGGCCCATCCCGGCGGCGCCGAGCAGGCGCGCGATGAGCGGCAGCGTGGCCACGGTCACCAGGTATTGGCCGTATTTGCCGAAACTGACGTAGGCGATATCGCGGACAACTGTCGCCAGTTCGCGCGCCCGGGACCGCGCGGCCGGCGGTTCGGCCGTGGCCGGGGCGACGACCGGCAGTTTCTCGGTCGGCCAGTCGGCGAAGGCCGGGATGATCTCGGTGGGCAGGTCGTAGTCGGGGATCCGCAAACCGTCCAGCGGGACCGGATAGTGGCGGGCCACTATCCGGATCGGGATGGTGTTCTGCGCGGACAGATTCATCGCGGCACCGCCTGCCGCGCGGTGACCTGTTCCAGCAGGCCGGTGACGGCCCGTGCGGTGGCCGTGACGGTGAAATCGCGGGCGCGGTCGCGGGCCGCGGCGCCGAGCCGGGTGCGCAGGGCCGGATCGGCGACGAGCCGGTCCAGCGCGGCGGCCAGCGCGACCGGGTCGCCCGGCGGGGTCAGCACACCGTCCAGCTCCGGCCGGATGATTTCGGTGGGGCCGCCCGCATCCGCCGCCACCACCGCGCACCCGGCGCCCATGGCTTCGACCACGACCTGTCCGAACGGTTCGGCGAGGACCGAGCAGTGCACGGCGATATCGGCGTGCGCGAAGTACGGGGCGGGATCGTCGGCGTGGCCGGTGAATTCGACCGGCAGGCCCAGTGCGGTGGCGGTGCGTTCGAGTTCGGCGCGGTAGTCCTGTTCGCCGAAGAAGGTTCCGCCCACCAGGTGGACGGTGGCCGGCCGGTTCCGCATCCGCGCGAGGGCACGGAGCAGGACGTCCTGGCCCTTCCACGGAGTCAGGCGACCGACCATGACGATCCGCACCTGATGCGGGTCGCGCTGCGGTGCTCGCGGGAGATCCGGGTCGTTCTCCACCCCCGGATACGCGACCACTGCCGCCCGCCGGCCGGTGGACAGCGTATCCAGCGTCGACCGGCTGTTGGCGATGATGCCCTGGGCTGCGCACCGGCCGAGTAACCGCAGTGCGAGTGCGAGCGGGCCGCCGAAGTATTCCGTGCTGATCCGGTCGTGCACCTGCCACACCAGCGGTATTCCCGCCCGCCGCGCCGCGACCGCACCCATGAGCAGCGCCTTCGTGCTCTGCGCGACGAGGACGTCCGCGTCTTCCGCGCGGACGGTCGTACCGAGCCGGGCGCCGAGCCGCGCCAGCGCCAGGGCGCCGCCGAGCAGGCGTAGCGGGCCGGAACCGGTGCGGGTGAGCGACCGGCCGTCGACGCCGCCGGCGCATACGGTGACCGGGATCGCGCGGGCACGCAGCCGGTCCGCCAGCGGGCCGTCCGCGGTGAGCAGCATCGAGGCCTCCACCGAGCCCGCGGCCCGCAGCGCGGACAGCAGCCGCAGCGTCGCCAGTTCGGCGCCGGACGGGGCGGCGGTATGAGCGAGGAACACGGCGCGGATCATCCGGCCAGCTCCCGGTAGAGCGCGATATGGCGGTCGGCGGCCGCCGCCCAGGAGAAGGTTTCGGCATGCGCGCGGCAGCGCTCCGGTCCCGGGAGCTCGCCGTCGAGCGCGGCCACCAGCCGGGACGCGAGGGCGGCGGGGTCGCCGGGGGGCACGATCAGGGACGGGTCCAGAGCGCGTACCGAATCGGGGAGACCGCCGCAGGCGGTCACCACCGGGGCCCGCCCGGCCGCCAGCGATTCGAGCGCGATGAGACCGAAGCCCTCCAGCGCCACCGACGGCACCACGGTCAGCGCCGACCGGGCGTACCAGTCCGTAAGACCGGAGTCGGTCACAGATCCGGCGAAATGCACACTCGCGCCCAATGATTCGGCCTGCGCGCGCAGGGCGGCCTCGGCCGTACCGGTGCCGACCAGCACCAGCCGGGCCCGCGGCTGGGCCGCGCGGACGGCGGGCCAGGCACGCAGCAGCACATCGATCCCCATGCGGTGTTCCAGCCGCCGCACACACAGCACGACCGGCGCGTCCGGCACCGGTGGGGGAGTGGCCGTGAACCGGTCCAAATCGACACCCGGCGCGATCACCGACACCGCGTCCGGGGCCACGCGGTAATCGTGTACGAGCAGGTCGCGGAAGTGTTCGGAGAGCACGACGAACCTGTCGGCGGGGCGGGCCCGCAGCCGTTCCAGCGTGTATTTCGCGCGGGCCGCGAGTGCGCCGCCGCCCGCCCATCGGCTCTCCGCCGCCCACGGTCCGTGGAAATGCACCACCAGCCGCCGGCCCCGGGGCCCGCGCACCGGCGGGCCGTACAGGGTGAAATGCCGGTCCAGGATGGCGGTTCCGCGATCAGGGCGATCGTCGCGGTAGGCGATGCGTGCCCGGCGCCAGGTCGAGCCGCCGGCCGGGCCCCACGACCTCCCGCCGGGCGGCGGGTCGCCGAACGCCGCGGCCGACACACGGATTTCGGGGCGATCGGCCAGTGCGCCGAACAAATCGGTGAAATAGCGGTTGAGTCCGCCGGGTGCCGAACCGAACCACTCGGAGCCGGTCATATGTATCCGCGGTGCGGTCGCCGTGGTCATCCGCCGGTCCTGCTCCGGCCGCGCCACCGGCCCGCCCGCACCCGCAGCCGGTGCAGTGCCGTCCGCGCCAGGCGCAGATCACCGACGGCCACATCCAGCGGTGACAGCAGCCGCGGGCAGTCCCGGGCCAACCGGTGATGGAAGCGCAGGGTCTCGCTCAGTTTGCTGACCGTCGAGGTGCGCGCGCACAGATTGAAACTCGAGGCGCGCCAGGCGGCCGCGACCTCCGGTAGCCCGAAGAACAGTCCGAACTGCCCGACCCGCGCGAACAGGTCGACATCCATCGGGAACACCAGGTCGCCGCGCAACCCGCCGACCCGGTCGAAATGCTCGCGCCGGAACATCGCCGCCGCCGTGGGCCCGAAATCGGCGGGGCCGCGCCGCACGATGGTGCGAGCCAGCGCCCGCGCGGTGTGCACACCGTCGAGGCCCGGGAGCCCGAGACCGGTCTCCACCAGCGCGCCCTGTTCGTCGATCACCTGGAACCGGCTGGAACTGATCGCGAAGGCGGGATCGGCCATCACCTCGAGCTGCGCCGCCAGCGACCCCGGCAGCAGGATATCGTCGGCGCACACCACTTTCACCAGGTCGCCGGTGGAGAGGGCGATCGCGCGATTCCAGTTGTCGCCGATGGGCAGGGTCGTCTCGTTGCGTTCCACCCGTACCCGGGGATCGTCGAACGACGCGGCGATCTCGCCGGTCCGGTCGGTGCTGGCGTTGTCGAGTACCAGCAGTTCGAAGTCCACGTCCTGACTCAGGATCGAACGCAGCGTCTGCTCCAGCGTCCGGGCGGCCTCGTAGGCGGGGACACAAACCGACACGGCGGCCACTGCCCCTCCTTTCGATGGGATGATGCGGAAATCCGCGGAATCGAATACACGTCGTCTGCGGATCCGGCGGCTGCGCCGGATCCGTTGTCGCGCCGTACCGGACAGGGTCCGGCGATGCGCCGCGCTACCGGATGGGCCGCTCCCGCGCGTATCCGGCCGGATCGTCGACCAGCCAGCGCCCGGCCAGATCCGGGAACCGCTCCGTGACCTCGCCGTACAGGTCCGGCACGGTCAGCAGTACCCGGTCCGGCCGCGCCGCGAGCAGATCCGCCGGGGCGATGATCGGCACATCCGTGCCCGGCATCCGCCGGCCCTGTTTGGCGGGTGCCGCATCCGCGACCGCTGCCAGTAGGTCACGCCGCACCCCGGCACGGCAGAACAGGGCCACCGCGCGGGACGCCGCCCCGTAGGCGTAGACCCGCCGGCCGCGCGCCGCCTCCGCCACCAGCGTGCTGCGCAGAGACTCGGTGTGCCGGTCGGCCGCGTACTGCAATTCGCGCACGGCCGCCGGATCGTTCAGCCCGGCCTCCCGGGCGACGATCCGGTGCACCGAGTCGTCCGGTGCGGCGGGGCCGTGCACCGCCGCGGCCAGCACCGTGCCGCCGTACAGGCCGAAATCCCACGCGGTCACCACCGACATCCCCACCCCGGCCAGCATGGTGCGGAGGACTTCGAGCGTGTAGTACGCGAAGTGGCCGTGCCGCAACGCATTCCACTGGCCCTGGGCCACGATCGTGTGCAGCGAATGGTATTGCAGCAGCAGCACACCCGCCGGTGCGGTGGCCGCGGCCCGGCCCGCCACCGCCGCGGCCTGGTCGCGTGTGTGGGTGTTGCCCGAACAAAACAAACCCACCACCACCCCCGGGGGCCCGCGGCCCGGGCGGACCCCGCGGCCGGCGAGCAAACCCAGCCAGCTACCCCCGTGCGGGCTGGCGAATTCCCGCACCGTCGTGCCCCGGAGCAACCCGGCCGCCGCGACCCGGCGTACCGCGTCGGCGGCCTGATCCCGCAGGGCGCGCGGTTCGACGCCGCGCGGCTCCGCGGTCACCGTATCGTCGTACGCCAGCTGCGCCAGACCACAGCCGCGGCACAGCACCATCGCCAGTGGATGCGCGGTTTCGCCCGGCTCGCACGGTTCGGCGGCGAGCGGGAAATGGTCGGCCGCGGGCATCGGCCCGAGATCCAGCACCGGCACCGGATCCGCGCGGCGGCAGGCGCGGCATCCCGAGGGGTCGGTCCGTGGCCCGGGGGACGCGGCGGGCGGCGCCAGGAGCGGATGCCCGGTCATGGCACGATCTCCCGGTGCGAATCGAAGAGACGGAACTCGCCGATGTGCTGCTGCTGGTACCCGAACCGTTCCGGGACGCCCGCGGCCTGTTCACCCGCACCTTCGACGCCGCGCTCTTCGACGCCCGCCTCGGCGCCGGGGCGGCCGCCGCGTTCGTGCAGGATTCGCAGTCGCGGTCGGCGCGCGGGGTGATCCGCGGGATGCACGGGCGAGCCGGTCGCGGGGAGGCCAAACTGGTGCGGTGCGCGCACGGGGCGGTGCACGATATCCTCGTCGATATCCGCCCCGGCTCGCCCACCTTCGGGCACAGTCAGGCATTCCTGCTGGACGACGACAGTTTCCACCACCTGTACGTACCGCCGGGCTTCCTGCACGGTTTCCAGGCCCTCACCGACACCGCCGACGTGTGCTACCGCATCGACCGGCCGCACGACCCCACCGAGGATCTCGCCGTCGCCTACGACGATCCCGATCTCGCCCTGACCTGGCCGCGGGAGGTCACCCGGGTATCGGCCCGCGACCGCGCCGCCGGTAGCTGGCGGGCACTGCTCGAATCCGGCCATCTCACACACCGGTCCTGATCCGTCGCAGGGTGGCGTCCACCGCGCCCGAACTCCCCAGCTGCCGCAACCGGGCCAGCCGGACGAACCGGTCCGCGAAATCCGCCGCGGTCAAACCGTGGGCCACGTACTCGGTGTAGAGCTGCTCCGCGCCCGCGGCCACCGTCCAGCGTGCGGTGTACCCCAGTTCGCGCCGGGCCGCGCCGAAATCGACCCGGTACGAGCGCGGATCGGCACCCGATTCACCGGTGATCACCACCTGCGAGCCCGGCACGACCGCCGCCACCGCCTGCGCGATCTCGGCGACCGTACAGTTGTTGGCCTCGGTGCCGATGTTGTAGGCGCGGCAGGCGATCGCCGCGACCGGCGCCTCGAGGCACACCGCGAAGGCTTCGGCGATATCCTCCGCGTGCACCAGCGGCCGCCACGGCGTGCCGTCGGAGAGCACCTTCACCACCCCGTCCAGCACGGCGTGGCCGACCAGATTGTTCAGCACGATATCGGCGCGCAACCGCGGCGAGAACCCGAACGCGGTCGCGTTGCGCAGGAACACCGGCGCGAAATCGGCGTCCGCGAGCGCGACCAGATCGTCCTCCACCCGCACCTTGCTCTCGGCATACGGGGTGATCGGCCGCAGCGGCGCGGACTCGTCGACCAGTTCGTCCCCCGCCGCGCCGTACACCGAACAGGTCGAGGCGTACAGGAACCGCCGGACGCCGGCGTCCTTGGCCAGCCGCGCCAGCCGCACCGCCGCCCGATGGTTGATGTCGTGGGTGATCTCGGGGACCAGCGCACCCAGCGGATCGTTGGACAGCGCCGCCAGATGGATCACCGCGTCGAACCCGGTGAGCCGACCGGCCGGCACATCCCGCAGATCGGCGGTGATCGTCGGCGGATCCTGCGGGACCGGGCCCAGGACACAGTCGGCGAACAACCCGGTGTCCAGGCCGGTCACCTCGTGCCCGCGGGCCCGCAGGACCGGCACCATGACGGTACCGAGATAGCCCTGATGCCCGGTGACCAGAACTCGCATCGTTTACGCCTCTCCGAATTCGAGTACGGCTTTGATCAGGTCGAACCCCTCCGCGTACGGCGCGCGGCACTGGACGCCGCGCAACCGCGCCAGCCCGCGGAACGCCTCCTCGTCGAACCAGTCGCGATTCGCCTGCGAGGGATAGCATTCGGCGAGGATCCGGGCCTTGTGACGGATCGTCTCCGGCGTCACCGGATGCAGGACCGCGGGCCGCGGGGTATCGGTCTCCCATTTGAGGATCTCGTAGCCGAGGATCAGATGATCCCGGAACTCCGTGGGCACCAGCTCCGCCAGCAGCCGATGATCCTGATGGGCGTCCCCGCGCTGCGGGGCGAAGACGATCTCGGGTTCGATACCGCGGCGGAATTCCGCGAGCGCGTCCTTCACCCGATCCCAGTGCGCGGGTGCGCGCCCGTCCGGCAGCTCGAGCACCGTCAGCTCCAGATCGGCGTTACCGCAGAAGGATCCGAGGGCGGCGGCTTCCTCCGCCGCGCGTTCGGTACCGCGGCCGGACAGCACCAGCGCCCGTACCCGCAGGTCCGGATACCGGCCGGTCAGCGTCAGCAGGGTCGCACCCATACCGATGGCGATATCGTCGCAGTGCGCGCCGAGCAGCGCGATCTCGGTGAGTCGCGCGGGAACGAGCGCGATCACGAGGCGGCCCGCTCCCACACCATCCAGGGACGCTCACCGCGGTGATACCCGGCGTCGAGCTCGGCGCGCTCCTTGAACGTATCGGCCGGTTTCCAGAAGCCGTCGTGCCGGTACCCGTACAACCGGCCGACCGCGGCCAGCGCACCGCAGACGTCCTCCACCAGGTCCCCGTTCTCCGGCAGGTGCTCGAAGATCTCCTGGGTGAGCACGAAATAGCCGCCGTTCTCCCAGATCGGGAGTTTGCTCACCGGGGTGATCTGCTTGACCTCGCCGCCGGGCAGGACATCGACGCAATGGAACGACGACTGCGGCGGCACGATCATCATCGACGCGGCCGCACCGGACGCCGTGAACTGCTCGATCATCCGGTTCAGCGGTGCGTCGGTGAGGACATCGGAATAGTTCGCCAGGAACATCTCGTCGCCGTCCAGGTACGGGCGCACCCGGCGCAGGCGCTCCCCGATCGCCGATTCCAGGCCGGTGTCGACGAAGGTGATGGTCCAGTCCGCGATATCGGAGTGCAGTAACTCCACCTGCCCGTCGCGGATGACGAAATCGTTGGACATCGTCTCCTGATAGGTCAGGAAGAAGTTCTTGATGTGATGCGCCCCGTACCCGAGACAGAGGATGAATTCGGTGTGCCCGTAGTGCGCGTAGTACCGCATCACATGCCAGATCAGCGGCCGTGGGCCCACCATCTGCATCGGTTTCGGCGGGCTGTCGGCCTCCCCGCTGCGCATCCGCATCCCGTAGCCGCCGCAGAACAATACGACCTTCACCGCGCGCCGACCTCCGCCATACCCGGCGCCACCACCGCGACGGCGGGCAGCGGGAAGACCAGCCGTCCGCCCCATTCCCCGATGTAGCGCAACTGTTCGGTGAGCTCGTCGGCCAGGTTCCAGGGCAGGACGACGACGAAATCCGGGCGGTCGGCGGCGATCCGCTCGGGTGGATGGATGGGAATCCGGGTGCCCGGGGTGTAGCGACCGTGCTTGTAGGGGTTGCGATCCACGGTGTACTCGAGCAGGTCGGGCCGGATCCCGCAGTAATTCAGCAGCGTATTGCCCTTACCGGGTGCCCCGTAGCCGACCACGCGTTTGCCCGCGGACTTCTGGTCCAGCAGGAAGCGCAGCAGATCCCGGCGCACCTCTTCGGCCCGCTCCCGCAGCGGCCGGTATCCCGCGACGGTATGCAATCCCGCCTCCGCCTCGGCGGCCAGCAGCTGCGCGACGCGCGGGGTGGGCGCGGCCACCGCGGTGGGCCGGGCCCAGATACGCAGCGAGCCGCCGTGCGTGGGCAGGGCCTCCACATCGGCGACCGCCAGACCGGCCGTCGCCAGCGCGCGCTGCGCCGACGCGAGGGTGTAGTACTGGAAATGCTCGTGATAGACCGTGTCGAACTGGCCGTACCGCACGAGGTTCAGTGCATGGTGCACCTCGATCGCGAGCCAGCCGTCGTCGGCGACCAAGGTCCGCAGCGCGCGGGTGAAACCGCGCAGATCGGGGATGTGGGCGTAGACATTGTTCGCCACGACCAGGTCGGCCGGGCCGTATTCGGCGCGGACCCGGCGCGCGGTGGCCTCGTCCAGGAATTCGGTGCGGGGGGGCACCCCGGCCGCCCGGGCGGCCGCGCCCACGTTCGCCGCGGGTTCGATGCCCAGGCAGGGCACACCGGCCTCCACCACCGTGCGCAGCAGGTAGCCGTCGTTGCTCGCGACCTCCACCACGAACGACTCGCTGTCCAGGCCGAACCGCGCGATCGCGGCGGTGGCGAAGTCCCGCGCGTGCTGTACCCAGCTGTCGGAGTACGACGAGAAATACGCGTACTCGGTGAATGTCTCGGCCGGCGTGATCAGGGCCGGGATCTGCAGCAGCAGGCAGTCGGCGCACACCCGCAGATGCAGCGGGTAGGTGATCTCCGGGAGGTTTAACTCCTCCTCGGACAGGAAACTCTCGCAAGGTGGTGTCGCCCCCAGGTCCAGGACACTGGTCAGCCGGGACGAATCACACAATCGACAATGCACTCGGGCTCCACTAGAACGGTCACGGATATCGGCGGCGCCCCGCAGCCCCGAGAATTGGTTTCTCTCTTGCCGATCGACGGGAAAGTTAGCACCGATCCGGCGCAGTTGCGACACGGTCGCAGGTGAATTTCCCGGGGAAGTGAAGAATGGCATATCTTCAGCAAACCGCGTAACGATCGGGTCGGCGGCGACGATTGTCTACGTCCGAAACCGCGCTTCACGACTGTGCGGCAGGGTGTTCGGCGTACTCGCGGTCGCGAATTCATTCTCCACACTTGTGCCGGACGGCGACAGGGGCAATACTTTCGCAACAGGCCGGCCCGGACTCGACGCGCCTCGACATTATCGAGGCCGGGCTTGCTGTAAAACAGCGTGCTTCCGGTTGTCATGGATGGGAACCGGAAGCACGGCGGGTTCGACGTTCAAGCGAGTACATTTTCATGGTTCTGGATCTCCGGGGAGTCGGCGGTATCGTCGACCTGCACCTGCCGAATCCCGCTGACCGGGACTCGTGGCGCGCGGGACATCTCCGCCGGCTCGCCGGTACCGACACCCTCGTGGTCACGCTGGCGGCGCTGGGCGCGCACCTGGCCGGTCTCGCCGGCGAGCCCCCCGTCCCGGTCTTCGACCTCCGTGCCGTCGCGCTCACGATCGGAGTCGCGACCGGGTGGTCGATCGTGCTGGGCTGGAACGGTTCCCGGGCTCCGCACACCGTGGGTGCCGGCGGCGACGAGTACCGGCGGCTCGTTTCGGCCACCCTTCAGTTGTTCGGCGCCCTCGCGATCGCGGCGCTGCTCCTGCGTATCGAGACGGCGCAGGGGTACCTGGTGGTCGCGTTACCGGCCGGCCTGTCCGGTCTGGTCGTCACCCGGGCACTGTGGCGAAGACATACCGCTCGCCGCCGGGCTTCGGGCAGGTACCGGCGCTCCGTACTCGTCGTCGGGGGCCCCGAGGCGGCCCGGGCCATCGCCGCCGCCCTGTCGGAACAGGATATGTACGGGTATCACGTGGTCGGGGTGTGTACGCCCACCGGTGCCGCGCTCACCGAACCCGCCACCCTGCGGGCCGGCCGCCGCGATATCCCCATCGTCGGCGACGACCGGTCCGTGCGCAGCGCCGTCCGCCGTACCGGCGCCGATACCGTGGTGGTGATGGCCACCGACCGGCTGGGTCCGCGCGATATCCGCCGGCTCGCCTGGGATCTCGACGCGTTCGGCACCGACCTCATCGTCGCGCCGGGGGTGATGGACATCTCCGGTACCCGGATGTCGAATCAGGTGCTCGCCGGGATGCCGATGCTGCATATCGAGCGGCCGCAATACGATCGGGCGCTCTCACTGGGCAAGGCCGTATTCGATCTCTGCTTTTCCACGCTGATCCTGGCCCTGATCTCGCCGCTTCTGCTCGCCATTGCCGTGGCGGTCAAATCGACCAGCGCCGGCCCGGTGTTCTACCTGTCCGAGCGGATCGGCATGGACGGCAAACCTTTCCGGATGGTGAAATTCCGCAGTATGTATGTGCGGGCGGACCGGGAAGCGTCCGCGCTGATCACCGCGCACGGCGGGAATCCGCTGTTCTTCAAACTGAAGAACGATCCCCGGGTCACCCCGGTCGGGCGTTTCCTGCGCCGGTACAGCCTCGACGAACTACCTCAGTTCTTCAATGTGCTGGCCCGCGATATGAGCGTGGTGGGGCCGCGCCCCCAGGTGCGGCGCGAGGTCCACTCCTACGACGGGGTGATGCGCCGCCGTCTGCTGGTGCGCCCCGGTATCACGGGATTGTGGCAGGTGAGCGGCCGTTCGGACCTGACTCCGGAAGAGTCCGTGGAATTCGATATCTCCTATGTCGAGAACTGGTCCATGCTGCTCGATGTGCGGATCATCGCCCGGACGTTGCGGGCCGTGCTCCGGGGCGACGGGGCGTACTGATCCGCCGGAACGCGGTGCGCCGCCGACCGTCCGGCGATGCCGCCGACCGGGAACCGTCCGGCTCACCAGGAGACGTTGATCGGCCCGGGGCTCCACAGGCCTCCGTGGGTTTCCTGGGTGACTGCCGGTACGGCCGGTCGTGTCGCGGGGTCGAGGGGAGTGAGCCGCTGCAGCTGGCCCCAGTCGTGACTCCAATCGTCCTTCAGGTAGGTGGCCAAGGTCTGTGACCGCAGCAGTTGGCGGGTCCAGCCCAGCGGACCGCCACCGTCGTGGCTCTGCCACATCGAGGTGGTCGCCGACGCCGGGCGGTTGGGCAGGATGCGCCAGCCGGGCGGCTGGGCGATCCCGTCCTTGTGGTCGTACGGCCGCTGACACGGGAACTGCAGGCCCACCGCCCAGTCCAGCAGCACCGGCTGCTGCGAGCCGATCAGCTCGTCGACCGTTTGCGTCCGCGGGATCCGCGGCGGCGTGAGCGCCATCCACTCCTGGGAGTCGACGGACAGGTCCCTGGCCTTGATGCGCACCACATCGGCTGCCGCGGGGATCTGGTCCAGCGGTACCCGCAGGTTCCGCCAGGACGGCGTCGGTCCGATATCGATGGGGATCGCCACGCCGAGGGTCCGGGCGCTGGTCGCCGACTCCGCGGTGCCGTATTCGATATCCACCGGTTGCCCCGGCATCACCGAACCGTCCTGGGTGATCGCCCGGAAACGGCCGGCCGCGGTGATCGCCATGATCCCGTCGCGCTCCCCGGGCGCGGGCAGCCGGTACCAGCCGGTGGTCAATTCGGCGGCCTCCTGCTGTCCGGCGGTGCCGAGCACCGGGGTGCCGGGGGAGAGCCCGAACGGTAGCGGCGCACCGCCGGTCTGGGTCCGGGAACTGCCGTCGGAGCCCTCGTCGCCCAGGGCATCGGCGATACTGCTTTCCTCGTCCTTCGGCTGATCGTCGTCGGAGGTCACATTCGCGACCCCGTGGGATACGAATCCGGTGCCCTCGCCGGCGAAGGTGCTCGCGGCGTCGCCGGACAGCGGGGGCAGCATCGCGGCATTCGGATCGGTTTCGACCAGCACGTCGTTGGCCATCCCGCAGGGCTCGCCCCGGACCGCGTCGATATTGGAACGCGCCAGCGAGAAGGCCGGATACTGGGTGGCGGCGGCAGTGGCGAACGAGCCCACCTGGAACAGCACGATCAGGGCGGCCGCCACTGTCAGCGGCGGGATCTTCGCCAGCCGCCAGGCCCGGCGCGAAACCCGATGCGGGATACCCGGTTCCGGTGCTCGCAGATGCCACCAGGCGGCGAGTGCCAGGCACAGTACGGCGACCGTCAGGAAGATCTGGCTCATACCGAGGCCACCGATCGAGGGCGCCTCGTTCCACCACGGAATTCCGTGATCGGAGGCGTAGAACCATTTGTTGACGCCGGTGAAGATCTGCGCCAGCGCCACCGCGACGATGGCGGCGAACAGGGCCCGATAGCGCGGCGCCCGCATCACCTTCGGGCCCACCGCCACGGCCGTGACCACGGCGACCGCCCCGGCCAGCCCGGCGAACACGCCGTTGTGGTGGGTGAACTTCGTCGGCACGGTCGCCATCAGCAGCATCGCGCCGAAGGTGATCCCCAGTAGCCGTTTCGCCGGGCCCGGTGCGACGAACGGGATACGGCCGCCCTTGCGCAACATGACGAACGCGCACACCAGCAGTCCCAGCCACATCGCGACCATGCCGAACCGGCGCCCGATCGAACCGTCGGCCGTGGGGGTGAACAACCGCTGGTAGGCGACATAGTCGTCGTACCAGGGGATCGAAGGACCGACCTCGTTGTGCACGCGGGTCATCTCGAACATCGCCGACAGCGGCTGGACAGCGAACGCGAAAACCAGGACCAGGGTGCCGGCGGCGGTCAGCGGCGCGAGCAGTGCGCCGTAGGCCAGTACCCGGGCGGCCCGGGACCGTTGCCCGCCCGCCATCCCGCGTGCGCGGTCGAGGGCGAACCGCACCACCGAGCGTGCCCCGGCGGCCAGCGGCGCGAAACAGATCACGCCCGAGGGCGCCGCGGTGAGACTGAACGCGGCGATCAGAACGGCGATCGCATAGGGCAGCAGTTGCCTGGCCGCGATGGCGCGTTCGACGAAACACCAGGTGAGCAAGACGGCGACCGCGATCACCGGTTCCGGGCGCAATCCGTTGTTGTAGGGCAGCCACACCGCCAGGAACCCCAGCGCCCCGGTCCAGACGACGACCCGGTCGCGGCGCAGGACCACGCCCAGCCGCGGGATCACCTCCCGGCTCAGTGCCAGCCACGCGAGGAAACCGGCGAGCAGCGTCGGTAACCGCACCCACGGGCTGGCGATACTGATCTCGGTCAACTGGGCGATCACGTCGTAGGGCGGGGTGCCCACCGGGTTCTCGGGCACCCCGAAGAACCGGAAATAGTTGGCCATATAACCGGAAGCCAGGGAGGTGCGGGCCATACCGAATTGATAGCCGTCGTCCGACGTCGTGGATCCGATGAAATGCCAGACCAGCAACGTCGCGAGGACCACGGCGTCGATACCGGTGCAGCCGCGCCACCGCTGCGGTACCAGGCGGCGGATCCGACGCCCCGCGGAATGGTCCAGCCGGAACAGCGCCGCCAGCGAGACCAGCGCGCACAGCACCGCCAGGACTCCGGCCGCCCGTTTCGCGAAGGTCGGTACCACCGAGAACCGGCTGTCGACCTCCGCGGTCACCGTCGTGCCCGCCGAACCGTCGAGATCGCTGAAGACGCCGACCAACTGTGGCCGGAAATCACCTTGCAGGACCACCGGCTGCACCGCGGTCCCGGTGAGTTCCGCGCTGGTCAGGGAACGGTCGGAATGCACGGTGAGGGTCGCGTCGGCCAGTTCGGTGACCGGCAGGCTGAACATCGACTGGCTGCGCAGCACCACCTCGAGGCGGGCGGGCGAGCCGTCCGCCGCGGGCTGGACCCGCGCAACGAATCCGTACTTCTCCAGATCGGGCGCCTGCGCGGGCATGGTCGCCGCGGCCAGGCCGCCGCGTGCGGCCAGCTGCTGCAGCGCCTCACCGGGGATGGTCGCATCGAAGGTGACCGGCGCGTACGAGACCAGCGGCGCGGCGATGCTGTCGGTGGAACCCTGCTGCGGCCAGCTGATCGTCGTCTTGTCCACGTGCACCGGCAGCAGCGGCACCGCCAGGGCGAGCAGGGTGGCGAGCAGGCCGGCGACCCACGCCACCGGCTGCGCCCAGTGCCCGCGTGCGGGCGCGGGGGCGCGAGAGTGCTCCGCGGGCGTCAGGTCCGCCCTCATCATGGTGTCGGTCACGGGGGGCGATGGTAACGTGACGCATTCGTTACCGGCGAAGTCGGGCAAAACGTCCCCCGCCCGATCGGCGGCGCCGATTCTCCCGCGACCGCTCGAGCAGCGACGATTCCGGTTCCTCGGTACGGCGACCGGAACGGTCGCGCGGACAGCCGTCTTGAAACGGAAGTATTTCTGTCCGGAGCCGCTTTCTTCCGAAGAGTCGTTGTCTGCGCCGGCTGTTTGTCCGGCGGTCGCCCGGGTAGGCCGTGCGTGTACCGAAACCGCATTCCGGGGCGTCGCCGGCCGAACCCGATGCCGGGACGTCACCGGGCGCGAGAGCAAGTGAGGTAGTGAATGAGCACTGTCACCGCTTCGACCGAGGTCGAGGTACCGATTCGCACCGCCTACGACCAGTGGACGCAGTTCGAATCGTTTCCGCAGTTCATGGAGGGCGTCGAACGGGTCGACCAGCTCGACGACACCCATACCCATTGGAAGGTCTCGATCGGCCCGTCGGTCCGCGAGTTCGACGCGACGATCACCGAGCAGCACCCCGAGGAACGGATCGCCTGGCGCTCCGACGTCGGTCCCAAGCACGCCGGGGTCGTGACCTTCCACCGGATCGACGATTCGACCACCCGGGTCATCACGCAGATGGATATCGACCCGGAGGGATTCGTCGAGCAGGCCGCGGACAAGCTGAAGATCCTGGATCACCGGGTCAAGGGTGATCTCGAGCGCTTCAAGGAGTTCATCGAATCCCGCGGCCACGAGACGGGGGCTTGGCGCGGGGATTTACCCCGCCCCGGCAACTGAGAGGGTGTGTCGCCGGGGGGGCGGGCGGGGCTCATCCCCGCCCGCTTCACACCGCGCGGCGGCGGCCCCCGCCCCCCCCCCGGCCCGCCGCCCGGCGCCCCGCTGCTCTGTGTTTCCCGCATTCGGCCACCGGGCGGGCCCATGATTGATAATGTCGTTACCGGCATTTGAAAGTGGGATTCTTCCGGTGTCGCTTCCGGTCCTGGAAACCCGGCGCCGGCCCGTGCAGCGACCGAAGGAGTTCGCCTGTGCGCCGTGCAGATCAGGTCTATTGGGACCCCTTCGACCGCGATATCGCCCGCGATCCCTACCCGGTCTACCGGAGGTTGCGGGAGGAAGCGCCGCTCTACTACAACGAAAAGCACGATTTCTACGTCCTGAGCCGCTACGACGATGTCGACCGCGCGCTCCTGGACTGGCAGACCTTCTCCTCGGCGCGCGGGCCGATCCTGGAGATCATCAAGGCGGGTATCGAGATCCCGCCCGGCACTCTGCTGATGGAGGACCCGCCCGCGCACGATATCCACCGGGCGCTGCTCGCGCGGGTGTTCACACCGCGGCGGGTGCTCTCGCTGGAACCGCGGATCCGCGAGATGTGCACGCGGTCGCTCGACCGCCTGGCCGGCGCCGGGAGCTTCGATCTCATGACCGCGTTCGCCAACGAGGTGCCGATGCGGGTGATCGGGATGCTGCTCGGGATCCCCGAATCGGATCAACAGGGGGTTCGTGACCGCGCGGACGCGAACCTGCGCACCGAGCCGGGACAGCAGATGCAGGTATCGGATCAGGCGATTCCGCACGCCGAATCCTTCGCCCAATACATCGACTGGCGTGCCGAGCACCCCTCCGACGACCTGATGACGGAATTGCTGAACGCCCAATTCGAGGACACCGAAGGTGTGACACGAACGCTCACCCGACAGGAGATCCTGACCTACATCTCGGTGGTGGCAGGTGCCGGTAACGAAACCACCGCGCGGTTGCTCGGCTGGCTGGGCACCCTGCTGGCCCGTTACCCCGAGCAGCGCGCCGAGCTGGTCGACGACGCCCGGCTGATCCCGAACGCGATCGAGGAGACCCTGCGGTTCGAACCCACCGGTCACGCCATCGCCCGTTACGTGACCACGGATATCGAACTGCACGGCAGCACCGTGCCGGCCGGGAGCGCCATGATGCTGCTGGTGGCCTCCGCCAATCGCGACCCCGGCCGCTGGGACGATCCGGACACTTTCGATATCCACCGCCGGATCAGCAATCTGCGGACCTTCGGCTTCGGCACGCACTACTGCCTGGGCGCCGCGCTGGCCCGGCTCGAGGCGCGGGTCGCGCTGGAGGAGTTCCTGAAACGCTTCCCCGTCTGGGAAGTCGACTGGACGGCGCTGGAACTCTCCTCCACCTCCACGATGCGCGGCTGGGAAACCGTCCCGATCACCGTCGACCACGCCGTGCTGCACGCCTGAGCCGGGTACGCCGCCCCGACCGAATTCCGGGGCCGTATCGCCACGGCTGCTGCGCCGCAGCCGGTTCCGTGCCCGCGGTGCCCCGGTAGTAGTCGAGAATGCCGAATTCGCTACGAACGGAGAGCCGGCGGGCGTAGGCTTCGGATTCGATCGACCGAATCTGGAGTGCGATATGGCCGGTGCTGCGGAAATGATGTCCCGAGGAATGAGCGCAGGCGATCAGCTCGCCCGCCACGCCCGTAAGATCCCGGAGACACCGGCCGTGCGATTCGGCGGAATATCACGTAACTACCGCACATTGGACGAGCGCGTCTCCCGGTTGGCGAACGCATTACGCGAGCGCGGTGTCGGCGCGGGCGACCGGGTCGCCGTATTGGGCCTGAACTCGATGGAGATCATCGAGGCGTTCCTGGCGCCCATGCGGATCGGTGCGCTCTGCGTACCGATCAACTTTCGGCTGACCGCTGCCGAGATCGCGTATCTGCTGGCGGATTCCGGTGCGGTCGCGGCGGTGGTGGACGCCCGGTTCGCGGGCGTGCTGGCCGATGCGCGCGCACAAGCTCCGGGACTGCGGTCCTGTCTGGTGATCGGCACCGGACCGGGCGGCAACGGGGAGCACGGCGACGACTACGACACGGCGCTGGCCGCCGCCGATCCGGTATGTCCCGCGCTCGCCCTCGACGAGAATTCGGCGGCGTACATCATGTACACCTCCGGCACGACCGGCCGCCCCAAAGGTGCGGTGCTCACGCATACCAACCTGCTGCTGCACGCGTTCAGTGTGAGCCTGCACCAGGGCAGTTCCGGTGATGTCGACCCGGTGGCGCTCAACGGCGCACCGCTGTTCCATATCGCCGGATTGTCGAGTTATCTGATGTGCCTGCTGCCCGGCGGTACCTTCGTGATCACGGCGTCCGGCGGGTTCGATCCCCGCGCCTCGGTGGAACTGCTGGCGCGGGAACGGGTGTCCAGTTGTTTCTTCGTTCCGGCGCAGTGGCAGGCGATCTGTGCGCTGCCCGATATCGGGGACTACGATCTGTCCGCGCTGCGGCAGATCTCCTGGGGCGCGGCGCCGGCCTCGACGACCCTGCTGCGCACCATGATCGAGACGTTCCCGCAGGCCTCGGTGTCGACGGCGTTCGGGCAGACCGAATGCAGCCCGGTCACCTGCACCCTGCGCGGCGAGGACGCGATCCGCAAGATCGGTTCGGTGGGTACGCCGATCCTGAATGTGGAGGCGCGCATCGTCGACGACGAGATGAACGATGTGGCGCCCGGTGAAGTCGGGGAGATCGTCTACCGGGGCCCCACGGTGATGAAGGAGTACTGGAACAAACCGGCCGAAACGGAAGCGGCCTTCGCCGGGGGCTGGTTCCACTCCGGTGATCTGGTGCGGCAGGACGAAGACGGCTACATCTACGTCGTCGATCGCAAGAAAGACATGATCATCTCCGGCGGGGAGAACATCTACTGTGCCGAGGTGGAGAACGTGCTCGCCGCGCATCCCGGGATCGCCGATGTCGCGCTGATCGGCGTGCCGCATCCCACCTGGGGCGAGGCGCCGCTCGCGGTGATCGTACCGGCGGACCCGGCGGCGCCGCCGACCGCGGAGGGCGTGGAGGCGTTCGCCCGGACCCAGCTGGCCGGATACAAATGCCCCAAGGAGATCGCGGTGGTCGCCGAGCTGCCGCGCAATCCCAGCGGGAAAGTACTGAAAACCGAACTCCGCAAAACCTATGCGCACGGTGAATCGGTGATCCCCGGAGCGTGAGGGCGGCACTTGTGATCACTGTGATCGCAATGGCGACCGCGCCGCCGCGTCCGTCGTTCCCGGCCTGGTCGCGGGTCGGCACAGTCTCCGTCCGACCGTCTGCCGAGGTCGCCACCCGCGTGCCGTACCCGGCCGGAGCCGCTGGTGTCGACTATTCTTGGCGGCTCGCGCATCCGTGACCTCGCGCGGACCGGTACCGGCCGGTCCACGGTCGACGATGGGAATCCCGTGAACATATGGAGTTACGTCCAGGGACGAGGGGAGACTCTGGCGTTCCTCACCTACCAGCATGCGTCGCTGGCGTTCCAGACCGTCCTGGCCGGCAGTATCGCCGCCGTCCTGATCGCTGTGGCGGTCTACCGGCTGCCGTTGCTGTCGGCGCTGTCATTGACCTCGAGCCGGGTCGCGCTGACGATTCCGTCGCTGGCCCTGCTGGCGCTGCTGCTGGTGCCCTTCGGTCTCGGGGTCGTCCCGTCGTTCCTGATGCTGGCCTTCTTCGCGGCCCTGCCGGTGATCGGTAACGCGATCGTGGGCCTGCGTTCGGTGCCGGCGTCGGTGATCGAATCGGCGCGGGGAATCGGTTTTTCGCGCGGGCGGATCCTGCTCACCGTCGAACTGCCGATTGCCTGGCCGGTGATCCTCACCGGTATCCGGGTGTCCACCCAGATGATCGTCGGTGTCGCCGCCATCGTCGCCTATGTCCTCGGGCCGGGGCTGGGGTCGCTGATATTCAACGGCCTCTCCCGGCTCGGCGGTGCGAACGCGCTCGAGATGGCACTGACCGGCACCGTTCTCATCGTGATCATCGCGCTGGTCTTCGACGCGCTGCTGGTCCTGCTCGGCCGCCTCACCATCGCACGAGGATTGTCATGACGCACCACCACCCGCATGCCGGCCTCCGCCGACCGCACGAACTCGCTCCCGAGGAGGCGTTGTGACCGAGGCTGTGACCGGGCGGACCGCCCCGGCGACGACGGATCGGGCGGTGACCGGTGCGTCGATCACCCTGGACGCGGTCGTCAAGCGCTACAAGGGGCAGGAGACCCCGGCGGTGGCCCGGCTCGACCTGGAAATCGCCGCGGGTGAGATCGTCGCGTTCGTCGGGCCGTCGGGGTGCGGGAAGACGACCACGCTGAAAATGATCAACCGGCTGATCGAACCCACCGAGGGCCGGATCCTCATCGGTGACCGCGATGTCACCCGGGAGGATCCGGACAAGCTGCGGCAGTCCATCGGCTACGTCATCCAATCCGGTGGACTCTTCCCGCACTGGACCGTCGCCAAGAACGTCGGCGCGATCCCGCGGGTCCTGGGCTGGGACAAGAAACGGATCGCCGAACGCACCGAATACCTGCTCGATCTGGTCGGTCTCGATCCGGCGGAATTCGCGGGCCGGCTGCCGAAGGATATGTCCGGCGGTCAGCAGCAGCGGGTCGGGGTGGCGCGGGCGCTGGCGGCCGATCCGCCGGTACTGCTGATGGACGAACCGTTCGGCGCGGTCGACCCGATCACCCGGGCCCGGCTGCAGGACAGCCTGCTGGCCATCCAGCACGAACTCGGGAAGACCATCGTGGTCGTCACCCACGATTTCGAGGAGGCGACCAAACTCGGTGACCGGGTGCTGATCCTGTCCGAGGGCGGGCATATCGAGCAGTACGCCACCCCGGAGGAGATCCTCACCGATCCGGCGACCCCGTTTGTGGAGGAATTCGTCGGCTCCGGCGCGAAGCTCGCGTATCTGACCGTGTCGCGGGTGCGCGATATCGCCTGCGACGAGGTGGTCACGGCCCGGGTCGGGGAGCCCGCCCCGGCGGTGATCGAACGCGCGCGGGCCGCCGGGCACACCTGGGTGGTCGTCGTCGACGGTGCCGGACGGCCGCGGTCGTGGCCGACGCTCGCCGAACTCGCGACCAAACCCGAAGTCTCCGATTTCCTCGACCGCCGGCTGCCGGTGGTGGCCCGGTCCTCGACCCTCAACGACGCGCTGGACGCCATGCTCGCGACCAGCCAGGGTGCCGCCCTCGTCACCGACGGCCGCGGCGCGGTGGTGGGCTCGCTGAGTATCGGGTCGGTGACCGAGGTGATCCGCGACAAACTCGCCGACGTGCGCGAGGAGGAAACCGAGGTCTCTTACACCACGTATGTCGACGGGACGGATCCGGCGCCGACCCCGGTGGTCGCCGCCGCCGACGAACCATCCGTCGCGTCCGGTGCGGAGTCTCCCGCCGGGAAAGCGGGACCCGGCGCGCAGCCCGCGGCGAGTAGTGCACCGTCCGCGGCGACCCGGGCGCCCGGGGGTGCGGCGACTGCGCCGAACCCGGCCGATTCCGCCGGAACCGGTGGCGGCGACAACGATTCGGCCGGGACGTCATGAACCGGATTCGCCGTGTGCCGCTGGATGTCTGGTTCGAACCGCTCATCATTCTCGTCATCGGTATCGGGTACGTCCTGTGGTACCGGTCGACAACCTTCACCCCGACCGAGCAGGCATCGCTGAGCTGGGCGAATCTGCAGACCACCCTCCTCGAGCACATCAAGCTCACCGTGACGGCGACGGTGATCGTGGTGGTGATCGCGATCCCGCTGGGTATCGCCCTCACCCGGCCCGCACTGCGGCGATTCGAGCCGGCGGCCGTCAATATCGCCAATATCGGCCAGGCCGCGCCCGCGGTGGGCCTGCTCGTCCTGTTCACCTTCTGGCTGGGCACCGGGTTCCGCACGGCGATCGTGGGCCTGGTCGTGTACGCGGTGCTACCGATCCTGCAGAACACCATCGTGGGGTTGCGGCAGGTGGACCAGCGCACGATCGAGGCGTCGCGGGGGATCGGTTTCTCGGGCGCTCGCACGCTGTTCCAGGTGGAACTGCCGCTGGCCGTACCGGTCATCCTCAACGGGGTACGCACCGCACTGGTGATCCTGGTCGGCACGGCGACCCTCAGTACGTTCATCGGCGCCACCAGCCTCGGGACTCTTATCACCACCGGAGTCACCCTGTTCCTGCCGAAACTGCTCGTCTCCGGCGCGATCCTGGTCGCGCTGCTGGCCTTGATCATCGACTGGCTGGGCCGGCTCGTCGAACTGGCCGCGACCCCGCGAGGAATCTCATGACAGCGCCCCGGATCCGGCCGGCGGTCCTGGCCGGCGTGCTCGCGCTGGTGCTGGCCGGTTGCGGGCTGGTGAGTTCGTCCGGGACCTTCCACGACGCGACCCTGCCGGACGGTGCCCGCCCGCTGGACGGCGCGCGCATCACCGTCACCTCCAAGAGCTTCACCGAGGGGGTGTTGCTGGGCAAGATCACCGCGACCTATCTGGCCGCGGCGGGTGCGGAGGTCAGCGATCTCACCGGCGCGCCGGGATCGGCGTCGTCGCGGCAGGCGCAACTCAACGGCGACGCCGATGTGCTCTGGGAGTACACCGGCACCGGCTGGGTGACCTACCACAATCGCACCGAGACCATCGCCGATCCGCAGGAGTTGTGGCAGCGCGTCCACGATATCGAGAAGAGCGAATACGACCTGGAGTGGTTGCCCCCGGCCAACTTCAACGACACCTACGCGTTCGGAGCGTCCACGCCGACCGCGGAACGACTGGGCGTGCGCTCCCTGTCCGAGGTGGCCGCGCTGCCGATCGCCGAGCGGACCTTCTGCGTCGACGACGAATTCTTCAGCCGCTCCGACGGTTTCCTGCCCATGCTGCAGAAGTACGCGATCCCGTACAACGATCCGAACGGCGTACCCGCGGCCAATGTGACCCGGATGGACTCCGGTGTGGTCTACACGGCGACGGCCCAGGGCGCTCCCTGCAATTTCGGGATGATCTACACGACCGACGGCCGGGTGAAGAACCTGAACCTGGTGGTCCTCGAGGACGACAAGAAATTCTTCCTGCCCTACAGCGGCACCGCGGTGGTCCGCGGCGAGATCGCCGAACGCTATCCGCCGCTGCGCGCATTGATCGGGACGATCTCCGAACGTCTCACCGACGACCTGATGCAGGAGCTGAACGGCCGCGTCGATATCGACGGCGAGGATCCCGCCGATGTCGCCTACGACTGGCTGAAGGGCGAGGGGCTCGTCGAGTAGACCCGGAGGTGGAATTCGACCGAAAGGGAGCACACCGCTGCCCGCCCGTAGTACCTTTTTCAATCACGTGATTGAACGAGAAGGATCGGGCGGCGCGCAGTGGGTACAACGGATCGGTTGTTCGGCATCCTCCGGCCGGAGCTTCCGGTGGTGGATTTGGACGAATGGAGCCGCGGCAGCAGGGCGGAGAAGATCCGGCCGATGGCCCGGCACTGGGCCGAGGTCGGCTTCGGGACGCCGCCGGCGTTGCATCTGTTCTACGTGGTGAAGATCGCGCTCTACATCCTGGGCGGCATGCTGTTCGCGCTGACCACCGCGGGGATCGACGGGTTCACGGCGGTGGGGTCGTGGTGGTCGGAGCCGATCGTGTTCCAGAAGGTCGTGCTGTTCACCATGCTGTTCGAAGTGGTCGGCCTGGGCTGCGGTTTCGGGCCGTTGAACAACCGCTTCTTCCCGCCGATGGGGTCGATCCTGTACTGGCTGCGGCCCGGCACGATCCGGCTGCCGCCGTGGCCGGGCCGGATACCACTGACCCGCGGTACCGCCCGCACACCGTTCGACGCGGTGCTGTACGCGGCCCTGCTGATCATGCTGCTGGTCGCGCTGCTGTCCGACGGCACCGGGCCGGTGGCCGGGATCGATACACAGGTCGGGCTGCTACCGATGTGGGAGATCGCCGCGGTCCTCGGCCTGCTCGCGATTCTCGGCCTGCGCGACAAAACCATTTTCCTGGCGGCGCGCGGTGAGGTGTACGGCGCGCTCGCGGTGACCTTCCTGTTCGGCGGCGCGGATACGATCGTCGCCGCCAAGGTCGTCTTCGTCGTCATCTGGGTGGGCGCGGCGGTGTCGAAGCTGAACAAGCATTTCCCGTTCGTGGTGTCCACCATGATGTCCAACAGCCCGGTGGTTCGCCCCCGGGCGCTCAAACGCCTGTTCTTCGAGCGGTTCCCCGACGATCTGCGGCCCGGCCGCCTGTCCCGGTGGTTCGCGCACGGCGGTACCGCCGTCGAGATGTTCGCCGGAATCGTGCTGCTGTTCAGCCACGGCGGGATCCCCACGGCGATCGCCGCCACCGCGCTGATCTGCTTCCATCTGGTGATCCTCACCTCGATCCCGATGGGTGTGCCGCTCGAGTGGAACGTTTTCATGATCTTCGGTGTGCTGACGCTGTTCGTCGCGCACGCCGATATCGGTCTCGGTGATGTGGGTGATCCGCTGCCGGTGGTACTGCTGTTCCTGGTGCTCGCGGGCACGGTCACCCTCGGGAACCTGTTCCCGCGCAAGGTGTCCTTCCTGCCCGGGATGCGGTACTACGCCGGAAACTGGGACACCGGCCTGTGGTGTATCAAGCCGTCGGCCGACGCCAAGATCCGCGCCGGGATCACCGCGGTGGCTGCCATGCCCGCCGCCCAGCTCGAGCGCTACTACGGCAGCCGGGAAGCGGCGCAGATCCCGCTGTTCCTGGGATACGCCTTCCGCGCGTTCAACACCCACGGCAAAGCGCTGTTCACCCTGGCGCACCGGGCGATGGCCGGCCAGAACGAGGCCGACTACATGCTCACCGACGGTGAACGCATCTGTTCCACCGCGCTCGGCTGGAATTTCGGTGACGGCCACCTGCACAACGAGCAATTGATCGCCGCCCTGCAACAACGGTGCGGTTTCGAACCCGGCGAGGTGCGGGTGGTGCTGCTGGACGCCCAGCCGATCCACCGGCAGCGGCAGACCTACCGCCTGGTGGACGCCGCGACCGGGGAATTCGAACGCGGGTACGTGCGGGTCGCGGATATGGTCGTCCGGCAGCCCTGGGACGACGACGTCCCCGTGCACCCCGAAGGCCGGGAGTGAGCGCTAACCCGAGCCGGCGAGCCGGCGGACCGCTTCGTCGAGCGTCTCGGGTCGTTTGCAGAACGCGAACCGGACGAGCGGGCGCCACGGTGCGGGGTCGTCGGTGAAAACACTCACCGGTACGGCGGCCACGCCGACCCGTCCGGGCAGGTCGCGGCAGAACGCCACACCGTCGGCCAGGCCGAGCGGGCGGATATCGGCGCACACGAAATAGCTTCCGGCACTGGGGTACACCCGGAAGCCGGCCGCGGCGAGCGCCGCGGACAGGTGCCGCCGTTGCCCCGCCAGCGCCTCGCGCTGCCGCGCCACCCAGCCGAGTTCCTCGGTGAGCGCATGGGCGACCGCGGGCTGGAACGGGCCGCCGCCGACGAAGGTGAGGAACTGTTTGGCGGCCAGCACGCCGTCGATCAGGGCGGCCGGTCCGCACACCCAGCCGATCTTCCAGCCGGTGACACCGAAGGTTTTCGCGGCGCTCGAGACCACCAGCGTCCGTTCGGCCATCCCGGGCAGGGTCGCGATACTGATGTGCTCGGCGCCGTCGTAGACGAGATGCTCGTACACCTCATCGGTCAGCACCAGCAGATCGTGTTCGCAGGCGACTTCGGCGATCGCGGCCAGATCCGCGCGGCCCAGGACCGTTCCGGTGGGATTGTGCGGGGAATTCAGGATCAGCATCCGGGTGGCGGGGGTGATCGCCGCCCGCAGGCTGTCGTGATCGAGGACGAAACCCGCGCCCGCGGCGGTGAGCCGCGCGGTGCGCCGGTGCGCTCCCGCCAGCGCCACCGCGGCCGGGTAGGAGTCGTAGAAGGGTTCGATCAGCACCACCTCCGCACCCGGTTCCACGAGTCCCAGCACGGCGGCGCTGATCGCCTCGGTGGCGCCGACGGTTACCAGAACCTCGGTGGCGGGGTCGTACCGGGTGCCGTAGCGGCGAGCGCGATCGGCCGCGATCGCCTGCCGCAACACCGGCATACCGCGTCCCGGCGGATACTGGTTGCCGCCCTCGGCGATGGCCGCGCGGGCCACCTCGAGCATGGCCGCGGGGCCGTCGGTGTCCGGGAAACCCTGCCCGAGATTGATCGCCCCGTGCCGTACGGCGAGTTCGGTCATCTCGGCGAAAACGGTCGCGGCGAACGGCCGCAACCGGGTGACGGTCGGCGGTGGGGCAGGCATGCACCGAGAGTAGACGCCGCCCGCGCGCGGATCGGAGGTACCGGGCCGGCCGGTGGCGCCGGTCCGCGGCGGGCTCGCACCACGCCGGGTGCGGGGCAGCGCGCGGCACGGCGGGGTCGATACAGTCGCGGGTGATGCGTATCGACCGGAAAGTCCTCGTCCTGCTGACGATCCTCGGTCTGGCCCTGGCCGGCTGTTCCTCCGGGCCGCCCGAGCCCGAGACCACGGCCGGCGATTTCGCCGCGGCACTCAACCGCGACGACGTCGCCGCCGCGGCCGCGCTCACCGATGACCCCGCCCGCGCGCAGGAGAGTATCGGTGCGCTCTACGACGGGCTCGGCAAGGAGGTCACCTACACCGTCGCCGGTGTCGAGGACGACACCTTCACCCTCGAGGCCACCTGGAAACTGGGCGCGCAGGGCACCGCGGAATGGAAATACACGACCACCGGCACCGCCGTGGAGACCGATGCGGGCCACCGCGTCCGGTGGGACCCCGTGACTCTCGCGCCGGGCCTGGACCGGGGCGAGCTGTCCTACACCCCGGTGTATCCGGACCCCGCGCGGGTCCTCGACGCCGCCGGCGGGGAACTGATGTCCGAACAGGTGGTCACGCTGGTCCAGCTCGCGCCCGGTGCCGATACCACGGCGGTGGCGAGTCTGCTCGCCCCGCTGGCACCGGGAATCACCGCGGCCTCGCTGGACGCCGACCTCGCCGCCGCGCAGGGCGGTCCGGTCACCGCGATCAGTCTGCGCGAAACCGATATCGCGCCGATTCGTGAGGCGCTCACCGCCACCCGGGGTGTCACTCTGGCTCCGCAGAAACGGCTGCTGACCACCGATCGCGCCCTGTCGGCGCAGACCCTGTCCGGCCTGGCCGAATTGTGGCAGGAGCAGGCCGACGCGGCGGCGGGCTGGACGGTGCAGGCCCGGACAGCCGACGGCACGACCCGGATCGCCGGCCGGGACCCCGGGCAGACCACCGATATCCGCACCACTATCGATACAGGTCTGCAGCGTGCCGCGGAAACCGCACTCGACCCGATCGGCACCCCGGCGGCAATCGTCGCCCTGCGCCCGTCCACCGGGGCGATCGTGGCCGCCGGCCAGAACGCGGCCGCCGACGCCGCGGGCCCGCTCGCGTTCACCGGCCTGTACCCCCCGGGTTCGACGTTCAAGACGGTGACGACGGCCGCGGTCCTCGACAACGGCCTGGCCACCCCCGATACCGTGCTGCCCTGCCCCGGCGTCGCCGATATCGAGGGCCGGCGTATCCCCAACGACGACAATTTCGATCTGGGCCCGGTGCCCTTGCACACCGCCTTCGCCCACTCCTGCAACACCACCATGGCCGGGCTCGCCGTCCGGCTGCCGCCGGAGGCGCTCACCACCACCGCCGAACGTCTCGGACTCGGCGTCGACTACGTGACGCCCGGGGTCACCACGGTGACGGGCAGTGTGCCGGTAGCGCAGACGCCCGCGCAACGCGTGGAGTCGAGTATCGGGCAGGGCCGGGTGACGGCGTCACCGTTCGGGATGGCGCTGGTGGCGGCGTCGATCGCGCACGGCACGACGCCGGCGCCGATGATGGTCGACGGCGAACCGGGCGAACCCGACCGGAGTCCGCAACCGCTGCCCGCCGCGGTGACCGATCAGCTGAAAACCATGATGCGGGAAACGGTCACCGCCGGAACCGCCACCCAACTGGCCGATATCGACGGCCTGCTCGGGAAGACCGGGACCGCCGAATACGGTGACAACACCCATGCCCACGGCTGGTTCGTCGGGATCCGCGGCGATCTCGCCTTCGCGGTTTTCGTCGCCGACGCCGGTAGTTCGGCGCCGGCTGTCGAGGCGGCGGGCCGCATGCTGCGCGGTTCCTGAACGACGGCGCGGCCGGGCCGGGTGGCGGATCCACACATCGGCGCGGGCCGCGAACTGCCCGGCGGGAAGTGGCGCCGAGCGGGGCCGCCCCTGCGGCGGGCGCGCGCTCAGGTATCGAGTCGTCGTGCCCTGTTCAGCAGGAGGCCGACCGCGTGGACCACCACCTGATCCAGGATTTCGGCGGGTTCACCGGCGAAGTGCCGATGGTCGGTCTCCACCACTCCGCCGGCCGAAACGGCGAACCATACGGAACCGGGTTCGTGCCCGTCCTGCGGATCGGGACCGCCCGCTCCGGTGACGCCGACAGCCAGCGTGGCCTCCAGCAGCGTCCGGACGCCTTCGGCCATCGCCGCCGCCGCCGGCTCGCAGACCACCGGGCCCTCGGGGACGCCCAGCACATGATGTTTGACCGTGCGGCTGTAGGCCACCACCGCACCGCGGAACCATTCCCCGGAATTGCCTGCCGCGCCCAGTGCCGCCGCGAGCTGACCGGAGGTGAGTGATTCGGCCACCGCCACCCGCAGTCCGGTACGGCCGGCGATCTCGGCCAGTTCCTCGGCCTGCTCGTGCGCGCTGCCGAGGACAGCAGGCACGAGCAGCCCCTCGGAATCAGATCCGGAAGGCATGGGATTCCTCCGGCCGGCTCCGCCGCGCCACCTTCGGCATTCGGTCGCAGAACATGCCCGCCATAGTAACCGGGCTCGTGACCACCAAGGCTTCGCCCGGCCGCCCGGCGCGGCCGTCCTGGCGGCTGGATCCGGCGCGCGGGCCGCATCGCCCGGCGCCCCGCGGCCGCCGGCTATACACAGCACATGCCGGAGAACTCCGGGCACCGCGAGGGTGCCTTCGACGCCTTGGTGGCCGCCGCCGACGCACCGATCTATCTGGTGACCGTCGCGGCCGGTGCGCAGCGGGCCGGATGCCTGGTGGGGTTCGCCTCCCAGGTCGCGATCGAGCCCGCGCGGTTCCTGGTCTGCCTGTCCAAAGCCAATTACACCTACCGGCTGGCCCAGCACGCGGAGTTCGTCGCGGTGCATCTCGCCGGCGCCGGCGATACGCCGCTCGCCGCGCTCTTCGGTGGTGAAACCGGCGACGAGATAGACAAGTTCGTGCACTGCGCGTGGCGAACCGGACCGCACGGCGTGCCCGTCCTGGACGCCGCGCCGGCCTGGTTCTGCGGCCGCGTTCTCGCCCGGCACGATTTCGGTGACCACATGGGGCTGGTGCTGGCGCCGGAGGAGGGTGAGATCGTACGGTCCGATACCGCGGCGCTGCGCTACCACCACGTCGCGGACCTGGAACCGGGCCATCCCGCCTGAATCATCCAGATACCGCGGAAGTTCAGCGGAACGACCGCGAGGCGCCGGATTCGGCGAGCGCCGCGCACACCGCCCGCTGGGGATCGTCGCCGGCCAGCACGGTGGCCCCGCGCAACAGCAGGACCTCTTCACCGCTCTCGGTGGACGAACCGCGCCCCGTCAGGCCCGCCGCGCGCCAGGCCGACTGGATATCGATGGCGAGCCGGAGCACCGTGCCATCAGGTTCGCGCCGCGGGTTCCAGGCGAGTTTGCTCTTCAACTCGATGTCGTACTGTTCGGCCAGCAGGGTGACGAGCGGGTACGCGCCGACATACGCGTACGGTTCGTCCACCCGGCCGGCGAAGACGGCCACCAGCAGGGTGGCCGCCACCTCGATCCGGTCGCTCGCGATGAGCCGGTCGAGTTCGGCCGGGCGTTTGTTCGTGGCACGCGCCATGGGCTCACCGTATCGGTGCCGCGTGGTTCCCGCGCGGTGAAGCGGCAGGGCGGTGCGGGGACACCGGGCGCTATGCCGACATCGGCAGCTCCGGTTCCGGATCGGTGTGGACGGTGCCCGGCGGGTCGCAGGTGCGGACGGTGACCGCTTCCGGGCCGCCCGCCCGCTCGGCGCTGGTGAACACGACCCGCTGGTCCGGGAACAGCGTGCGGTAACCGGTGGCGTCGATACTGCGGTATTCGACGAAAACCGGGGCGATATCGTCGTCGGGCTGCAGATACCCGAACCCCTTGCGGGCGTCGAACCAGATCACCTTTCCCGTCCGCCACGACGTCGAGTTACGTGTCCGGGTGGTACCGGTTCCGCCGCTGCGCGGACGCGCGGGCGTGCTCACCGCGACCCCGCATTCCGCTCGTCGTGCATGATCCGGTGCCACCACTCGTCGAGCGGGCTCGGTTCGGGCCACACCACGGGGTTCACCTCGGGTAGCGCATCGCCACGGTCTCGGGTGGATGCTGCGGGCAATTCCGAAACTGTCATGACCAAGTACTTCTCCAAGAGATAACCTATGCCAGATGACGCAGATTTTCTTATAGCACTCGCTGGCATCGAGTGCAAGCTCGGATGGCGCGGCCCCTTCCCGCGCGGGCCTGTTTAGGTGACCGTGTGGTGGTTACCCGGACCTGGACCGGCCGGATAGGGCAGGCCGGTCGTCCCGACGAGAGGAGTCCGGCTGTGAGCGGAACCGACAAGCTCAGCAACAAGGCCGAGGACCTCGCCGGTCAGGCCAAGGAGAAGTACGGCGAGGCCACCGGTGACGAGGACAAGAAGACCGAAGGCAAGGCCGATCAGGTCAAATCCAACCTGAAGGACGCCGGCGAGAAGGTGAAGGACGCCTTCCGCGATTGATCGACGGGCCGGTGCCCGGGGGGGGTGGGGCCCCCGGGGCCGGGCCCGCGGGGGAAAGCGGGGCCCCGGGGTGCCCCGGCAGGCCCGGGGGGGCCCCCGCCGGGCCCGCGGGGCGGGGGGGGGGGGG